>RFHU01000125.1 GCA_003695705.1 Planctomycetota bacterium | reverse complement strand
GGGCCCGGGCGGCGCGCCGGAGGCGGGCGCGGGCGCTGGGGGAGGCGAGGAGCACTCCAAGGGTCGCGAGGAGGGCGAGGAGGAGCAGGGGCGAGCCCCTTCGTCTCCGGGGACGCGGCGCTCGGTGGGGCTGGGCGAGGGGCTGGCCGCCTGCGAGGAAGCGCTCGAGGTCTTTGGCCAGCGCCCGCGCGGAGCGGTAACGACCGAGGGGGTGCTTCTCCAAGCAGCGCAGCACGATGGCCTCGAGCTCCTCGGGGACCTCGGGGCAGAGGGAGCGCGGCGGCTCGGGGTGCTCGTCGAGGATCGCCCGGAAGATGTCCCACACGGTTTCGCGGGCGAAGGGCGTCCTTCCCGTCAAGCACTCGTAGAGGACCACGCCGAGGGCCCACACGTCGGTCTTGGGCGAGACGGGGCCGCGGGCGGGGTCGACCTGCTCGGGGGCCATGTAGAGGGGCGTTCCCATGACGTCGCCGTCTTGGGTGAGGGAGGGCTCGACGCCCGACGCGTCGCGGGCCGCGGCGCCCCGGGCGAAGCGGCCGCTGTCGGTGGCCGTCTGCCTCCCGACCGTCTTGGCGAGGCCGAAGTCCGTCAGAAGGGGCTCGCCGCTGCGCTCGTCCACGAGCACGTTCGCCGGCTTGAGGTCTCGATGCAGGATCCCGTGCTCGTGGGCATGGGCGACCGCTTCGCAGACCTTCTGCAGCAAGGCGGCGGCCCGGCGGGGCCCGAGCGGTTCCCGCGCAAGCAGCGTCTTGAGGTCGGGGCCCCGCACGAGGTCCATGACCAGGTAGTCGCGGCCGGACGCGTCGGTCCCGATGTCGTGAATGGCCACGATGCCGGGGTGGCGGAGGCGCGCGGTGGCTCGCGCTTCGCGAAGGAAGCGTTCGCGCGCTACGTCGTCTTCCTCGCAGGCGTCCGGGCGGAGGAGCTTGATGGCGACATCCCGCCCGAGCTTGGGGTGCCGCGCGCGGAGAACGACCCCCATGCCTCCGCGCGCCAGCTCCCCGCAGACCTCGTAGACCCCGAGGCGGCGCGGGAGCGCGGGTCCTCGGGTCTCCCTGCGTTCGCCGGTCGTGGGAGTGGCCGGGAGGGTGGCCGTGGCTTGCGGGTCCGCGGCGCGGGCAGCGACCGGCTTGCCGATGAGCCGGCCCGAAGGCCCCTGGGGAGACGGAGCGGCGGAAGGGCGGGGAGCCATGGCGGGACGGCCTCCGCCGCCACCCTCTAGCAAGCCGTCGGCCTGAGCTAAGTCGAAGGATCTCGTGTCTTCGTGCATGGTTTTCCGGTCAGGCGCAGGCCCGAGGTGTCGGGAATGCCCTACGCCCGGCCCACCCAACAGAACGCGCGCCGCAGGGCGAATGTTGCGGTGTGAAGCAAACGGGCCCTCGTCCGCAGCGGGGGCGTCCGAGCAATCTCCCGCCGCGGTCGGGCGCAGCCCGGCCGCGGCGCGGTCGTAGGGAGCGCCGCGCCGCCGAAGCGCTCCGGCGGCGGTGTGAGGGAAGCCGAAGGGAGGAGGCGGCCCTTGAGCCCCCAGACGCTGGCGACTACCCTCGAACGCGCCGTGGGCGCGCGCGCGACGCGGCGTCGCGCGCGCGCCGGGGGGAGGCGGGAGACGCACCTGGGTCCCAGCGACGAGAGCCTCGAGGTGGCCTGGCGGAAGGGCTCGCGGGAGGCCTTCGCGGAGCTCTTCCGGCGCCACTACCCCGGCGCGGTGAGCTACGCGCGCGCTTTCCTGCGCGACGGCGCGGCGGCCGAAGACATCGCCCAGCAGGCCTTCCTCAACGTGTTCCAGCGCAAGCGCGGGCGCGGGCGTTTCCTGTCCTTGGTCTACACGGTGACGCGCAACCTAGCCCTGAACGAGCTTCGCCGGCAGGGGCGGCGCTACGTGGCCCGGAGCGGCCTCGGCGAGGCGGACCCTCCCCTGCTCGGCCGGCCGGGCCCCGTCGGCGAGTTGATCCGCACCGAAGAGGAGCGCGGCCTCGAGGAGGCGCTCGCCGCCCTCCCCGCCGACCTTCGTGAGGCCCTCTGCCTGAAGGAGACGCGCGGCATGACCTACGCCGAAGTCGGTCAGGTCATGAGCCTGCACCCCGACGCGGTGCGGCGGCGCGTCGCCAAGGCGCTGGACCTGCTGCGCCGGAGCCTGAAATCCCGGAGCTTGCTATGAGCGCTTGTCCTCCCCTGAGCGCCCTTGCGGGCGGAGACGAGACGGGCCTTCGCCACGCCCGCGGGTGCCCTCGTTGCGGCGAACTCCTCGCCGACCTCCGCTGCCTGCGGGGGCGCTTGCACGCCCTCGACCCGACCGGTTGGGCGGGAGGGCCCTCTCCCGGCGTGGACACCGAGGCGGCCCTGGGAGCGGTCCTCGCCCGCGCAGACCGCGAGGGCCTCGGGCGACGGCGGCGAAGGCTGCGGCGGGTGCTCCACGCCGCGAGCACCCTCGCGGCGGCCGTCCTCCTCGCGGGGCTGGCGGCGCCGCATCTCCTCCGGCAACGCATCGAGGGGTCGCCGACGAGGGGCCTCACGGCGTCGGCCTGGGACGGCGAGCGCTCGACGCTCTTTTGGACCACCGCCCACGGTCGCTGAGCCAAAGGGGCGGTCGTCCTCTCCCATGCCTCCCAAGTCCTTGCAGGGGCGGACGTCCGGCGGTTCTCGGCCTTGCGGCGGGGGGGAGCCTGCATAGAATGAGCGGCCTTGTTGGGAGGCCCCATGGCATCCGAGACCGAGACCGAGACCAAGGACGGACGCGCCGAGGATTCGGCCGCCTCCTCGTCCGGTGACGCCGAGCGAGCGGGCGCCTCCGTTGCCGAGGAGGCGAAGGCCGCCGCCGAGGAGGCGAAGGCCGCCGCCGAGGAGGCGAAGGCCGCCGCCGAGGAGGCGAAGGCGAGCGAGGGCAGCTCCGCGGAGACGCCGCAGAAGGCGGAGACGCCGCAGAAGGCGGAGACGCCGCAGAAGGCGGAGACGCCGCAGAAGGCGGAGACGCCGCAGAAGGCGCCCAGCGCCGCCAAGCAGGTCGTGGAGAAGCGGCGGGACAAGCGCGCGCGGGAGCAGGAGCAGCGCGACGGAGCGCCGCCGGCCAAGAGCGTCCAACAACTGTTCGAGGAGAACTTGCCCCTCGTCCTCGTGGTCGTGCTGGTCCTCGCGGTTGCCTTCGTGTGGTGGTCCTACGAGCGGGTCGGTCGGAGCGAGGCCTCCGAGCAGGCGTGGGCTGCCCTTGCCAAACTCGAGAAGGACACCTCGGCGGACGCGGAGGCCTACGCGCGCCTGGCCGAAGAGCACCGCGGGACGCGCGCCGATCCCTACATCCGCATCGCCTGGGCCAGCAAGCTCTACGAGACGGGCGAACGCGACAAGATCGAGCAGGCGCGCGACATCCTCCGCCAGGTTCTCGTCGAGAACCAGGACGTGGAGCTCTTCCAGCGCATCCTCCCCTCGCGCATCGACCGGATGACCTCCGAGCTGGAGGACCCGACCATTCCCTGGGCGGCATCCGGCGGCGCGGCGAGTTCGTCCGGCGGGTCCGCGAGCGCGCCCGAAGCATCCGGCGGCGCGGCGAGTTCGTCCGGCGGGTCCGCGAGCGCGCCCGAAGCAGCCGGCGACGCGGCGAGCTCGTCCGGCGAGGACAAGGATCCCGGCGCCGGAGGCGCCGGGGGAGATGGCGAGTAGGCTCCGGCGGCTCGCCGAAGCGAGCGAGTTTGCCCGGGCCGTGGTCTGCGTCGTGGGAGAGCGTCGGCGGGACGAAGGCGGCGAGCACGGGGTGGCCGACGACGAGGCCTACGGCCTGCGCTGCTGGGAAGTCGGCCGCGACGAAGGAGGGCGCCTCGACCGCTTCTTGGCCCAGCGCCTCGAGGGCCTCGGGCACTCGCGAAGCTCGGCCAAGGGGTGGATCGCTGCCGGCCGCGTGCGCGTGGAGCGTGCCCGGCGCGGTGCGGCCAGCGAGCCTCCGCGGGTCGTGAAGGCTGCCTTCGCTCTGCGCCCGGGGGACGAAGTGTGGGTCGATCTGCCGCCGCCTCCGCCGCCGCCCGAGCCCATTCGGCCCGAAGCCTTGGACGTGCCGATCCTCTACCAAGACGAAGAGATCCTCGTCCTCGACAAGCCCCCGGCGCTTACGGTGCATCCCGGCGCGGGCCAGCGGCAGGGGACCCTCGTCAGCGCGCTCCTGGCCATGAGCCCCGGACGCCTCTCCCGGCTCGGCGGACCCGAGCGCCCGGGGATCGTGCATCGCCTGGACCGGGACACTTCGGGGGTCATCGTCGTCGCCCGGACCGACCGCGCGCACCGGGCCCTCGCGCGTCAGTTCCACGATCGCTTGGTGTCCAAGCGCTACCTCGCTCTGGTGTGCGGGGTTCCCCGCCTCTCCGAGGGCGTCGTCGACGCCCCCATCGGCCGGCATCCCAAGGACCGCAAGCGCATGGCGGTCGTCCCTGGAGGGCGGCCCGCGCGGACCCGCTACCGCGTCCTCGAGACCTTCGCCCGCCACGCGCTGGTCGAGTGCCGGCCCGAGACCGGCCGCACCCATCAGCTCCGCGTCCACCTCAAGTCGCTCGGGACCCCCATCGTCGCCGACGCCACGTACGGGCGGGGGAACCGCTTCACCCAGGCCGACGCCGGCCTGGGGGGCGACGAGGTCCTTCTCTCCCGGCAGGCGCTCCACGCGGAGCGCCTCGAATTCGAACACCCCGGCCGTGGCGAGCGGGTCGCCTTCCGCGCGCCCCTTCCGGCCGACATCGAGGGCGCCCTGGCCGCCCTCCGAGGTGCCGCGTGACCGCCATCCTCGGCATCAGCGCCTACTACCACGACAGCGCCGCGGCGCTGCTCATCGACGGCGACATCGTCGCCGCCGCGCAGGAAGAGCGCTTCACGCGCAAGAAGCACGACGCGCGCTTCCCCCGCAACGCCGTCGATTACTGCCTGCGCGAGGCGGGGCTCTCGCCGACGGAGCTCACCTACGTCGCCTTCTACGACAAGCCGCTGCTCAAATTCGAGCGCATCCTGCAAACCTACATGGGCGTCGCGCCGCTCGGGCTCCGCTCCTTCGTCCAAGCCATGCCCAAGTGGTTGATGGGCAAGTTGTGGACGGCCCGAGAGATTCGCAAGGAGTTGCCCGGCTACCGCCGGCGCGTCCTCTTTGGCGAACACCACGAGTCGCATGCGGCCTCGGCCTTCTATCCGTCGCCTTTCGAGGAGGCCGCGGTGCTGGCGGTGGACGGCGTCGGCGAGTGGGCGACCACCAGCCTCTGGCGCGGCCAAGGCAACGAACTCGAGCCCATCGGCGAGATCCGCTTCCCCCACTCCTTGGGCCTGCTCTACTCCGCCTTCACCTACTACACCGGCTTCAAGGTCAACTCGGGCGAATACAAGGTCATGGGCCTCGCGCCCTACGGAGAGCCGAAGTACGTGGACCGCATCCTTGGCGAGCTGTTCGAACTGCGCGAGGACGGGTCCTTCCACATGCGCATGGATCACTTCGACTACCTCGCCGGGCTGAAGATGACTTCGGGTCGCTTCGACGCGCTCTTCGGAGGCCCGCCGCGAAAGCCCGAGTCGGAGCTCACCCAACGCGAGATGGACCTCGCGGCCTCGGTGCAGGTCGTGGTGGAGATGGCCATGGAGCGGCTCGCCCGGCACGCCCGCAAGGTTACGGGGTGCCGCTACCTGTGCCTGGCCGGCGGCGTGGCCCTCAACTGCGTGGCCAACGGGAAGCTCCTCCGCAGTGGAATCTTCGACGACCTCTGGATCCAGCCGGCGGCGGGCGATGCGGGCGGTGCGCTGGGGGTCGCCTACTCGGTGTGGCATCGCTACCTGGGGAATGCCCGCGCGGCCACCGGGCGTGATCGGCAGAAGGGGTCCTACCTCGGCCCGGCGCCGGACCGCGAGGCGGTGCGCAGCTACTTCGACCGCATCGGCGCCCCCTACCGCGAGGTCCCCGACGCGGAGTTGCCCGAGGTCGTGGCGGATCTGCTCGCCAGCGAGAAGGTCGTCGGACTCTGCCAGGGGCGCATGGAGTTCGGCCCGCGCGCGCTCGGAGGGCGTTCGATCCTCGGCGACGCGCGCTCGCCCAAAATGCAGCGGACCATGAACCTGAAGATCAAGTACCGCGAATCCTTTCGTCCCTTCGCGCCTTCGGTGCTCGAAGAGGACGTCTCCGAGTGGTTCGAGATCGACCGGCCGTCGCCCTACATGCTCTTGGTGGCGAACGTGCGCGAGGACAAGCGCATCCCAATGACGCCCGAGCAGCAGGCGCTGTTCGGGATCGAGAAGCTCAACGTCCCCCGCTCGGAGATCCCGGCCGTGACGCACGTCGATTATTCGGCGCGCATCCAGACGGTGAGCGCGGAGACCAACCCGGTCTACCACCGGATCATCTCGGCCTTCAAGGAGAAGACCGGCTGCCCTGTCGTCGTCAACACCTCCTTCAACGTGCGCGGCGAGCCCATCGTGTGCACCGCCGAGGACGCCTACCGCTGCTTCATGCGTACCGAGATGGACAATCTGGTGGTGGAGAACTTCGTCCTCGAGAAGTCCGCGCAGCCCGAGTTCAAGGACGTCGGCGACTGGCGGGAGGAGTTCGAACTCGACTGATGCCCGGCGTACGCAGCGACAACCCGAACCAACTGGTAGGCGCCGCGACCCACCGCGACCTCTACCGCTTCGAGGATCCCGCGGCCGAGCGGGTCCGGCTCACCCGCGAGGCCCGAAAGCTGAGCCTGGGCTTCTTGCTCATCTTCGGACTCTTGTTCGGCCTGGTGGGCTTCTCCGCCAACGGGCTCTGGTCCAAGGATCTCTTCGTCGCCTTCGACAGCGAGCATTGGCCCGCGGACGACCGGGTGGACGATCCGAACCTGTTCGCCTTCGTCTTCGCCGACGCTACGAGCGCTCCGGTCGAGCGCGTCGTGCCCTGGGAGTCTGCAGCCAAGGAGGCTGCCCCTGCGGCGAGCGGCAGCACACGGGTGGTGGTCGTCGTGGGTCGCGAACGGCGAGCGCTCCTCGTCGCCGCCGCGGCGCACGGCGGCGGGCCTCCGCGCGCCGTTCGTTTCTCGGGGGGGGACGAGCGGCCGGTCCTCGACGGGCCGCACCACGCGTGGGAGGCCGCGCGCCTGTTCGGCGTGGTTCCGATCCGCTACTTCGTCGTCGGTGGCCTGGTGCTGGGGGTCCTCTCCCTGATCCCGCCCTTGGGGCGGTCCATCTACCGCTTCTGGATGGCCGCCATTGCGCATCCGCTCTCGTGGATCAACACGCGCCTCATCCTGGGTCTGTTCTTCGCCGTGGTGTTCGTCCCCGCCGGGCTATGGCTGTGGGTGCGACGCAAGCTGTGGCCCGTGGAGGGGGATCCGCTCCAGCGCGCCCCCCGCCCCGAGGGCAGTTCGTACTGGCACGACGCCCGCCGGCGCGAGCCGACCCACTTCCGCCGTTGGTTCTGAGCGAGGAAGTCCGGGCATGAAGGGGATCATCCTTGCCGGCGGGGCGGGCACGCGGCTGCATCCCCTCACGCTGGCCACGAGCAAGCAGCTCATGCCCGTCTACGACAAGCCGATGATCTACTACCCGCTGGCTACGCTGATGCTGGCGGGGATTCGCGAGGTCTTGCTCATCTCCACCCCTCACGACCTGCCGCGGTTCCGCACGCTGCTCGGAGACGGGTCCCAGTGGGGAATGCGCATCGACTACGCCGAGCAGCCTCGCCCCGAGGGGCTCGCGCAGGCCTTCGTCATTGGGGCCGACTTCGTCGCCGGCGGTCCGTCGTGTCTGATCCTGGGCGACAACGTGTTCTACGGGCACGGCTTGGTGGGGACCCTCGAACAGGCCGCACGGCTCGAACGCGGCGGGCTGATCTTCGCCTACCCGGTTCACGACCCCGAACGCTACGGCGTCGTCGAGATCGGTGCCAACGGAGAGGTGCGCTCCCTCGAAGAGAAGCCCGCGCGGCCTCGCTCCCGGTATGCGGTGCCCGGGCTCTATTTCTACGACGAAGAGGTCGTGGACATTGCGCGCGGTCTGCGCCCGTCGGCGCGGGGCGAGCTCGAGATCACCGACGTCAACCGCGCCTACCTCGAACGGGGGCGGCTGCGGGTGCTCCCCCTGGGTCGCGGCACGGCGTGGCTCGACACCGGGACCCACGACAGCTTGCTCGAGGCGAGCGCCTTCGTGGCCGCGATCCAGAAGCGGCAGGGACTCCTCGTCTCCTCGCCCGAGGAGGTTGCCTACCGCCGGGGCTGGATCGACGCTGCTCAGCTCGAGGCCCTCGCTCGCCGCTACGCGGGGAACCCCTACGGGCGGGCCCTCCTCGACCTGCTGGCCTCCTCGGGAGGAGCGGAGCCCGCCTAGGAGCCCTAGGAGAGCGCCCGGACCGACCCCAAGCGCCCGCGTCTACTTGAGGACTTCCAGGTCGATGCGGTAAAGGCGTTTGCCGGCGAGCGCGAAAATCGCCTCGCCCTCGGCGAAGAGGCGGTCCACGGGGGCGCCGAGGACGATGTCTGCCGTCTTGCGGGGCACCCCGTCGCGCGAAAAGCGCAGCAGGCGTCCCTCTCCGTCGGCGACGATGAGGTCTCCGGAGAGCACCAGCGGTCCCGCGCTGGCGCTTTTGGCGACGCGGCGTCCAGGCCAGAGAGGATCGCCGTTGTAGGCGCTGAGGGCGCACAAGAAGCCGTTCTTGCCCAGCACGTTGAAGCGCTTCCCCTGGAGGGAGGCGTCGAGGATGTCGGTGAAGCCGGGCGCGATGCTCCCCAGCGCCTTGCCCCGCTCTTCGTCGAGGATCGCGAAGCGCTGTCCGCTGGGGACCAGGACCGCCTCGGCGGCCCGGGAGTAGAGGACCCGACCGCCCAACTGCGGGTTCTCGGCGAACCAGAGCGTGCGCGCGTCGCGGCCCTCGGGGCCCAGTCCCACGCAGGCCACCCCGCCCTGGAGCACGACGAAGGCCTTGGGGTCCCGCGAGGTCCCGCCGGGGACCGGAGCCTCGTGAACCGGCGCAGGCAACTCGGCCCGCGAGAGGACTTCGCCCTCCGCCGAGAGGACCCACAGGCGAACGCCTCCCGCGAAGAGGGCGACGCTCCGGTCGGCGAGGCGCGCGGTCGCGGGGGGAAGGAGGGTTTCGCCGAGGGGCGTTCGCCAGGCCTCCTGGCCGCTCCTCAGCGCCAGCCCTACGGCCTCGAGGCCCCGTCCGCAGGCCAGGACCGACTCGACCGCCGCGGCGCCGGAGAGCGTGCCCTCCCCTTGGACCGTCGCGCGCCAGCGCTCGCGTCCGCTGGAGGCGTCGAAGCAGAGCGCCTCGCCGGTGGGGAGCAGCGCGGCCACCCCGCCGCCGCAAGGGACGACCGAGAGGGGGGGCGCGGAGAGGTCGGCCGTCCAGGTGGGCCCCGGGGCGAGCTCTACGCGCAGGGTCGCGTATCCGTCGCCTCGCACCGTCCGTTGCACGCTGCGGTAGCCGCGGAGGGCCAGGGTGAGGGTGGCCTCTCCGCGGGGCGGGACGGGCACGGCGCAGGGCGTCTTGCCCACCTCCTCGCCGCCGCTGCGCACTGCGCAGCCCGGCGGGACCGTCTCCACCCGTACGAAGACGCGCACGGCGGCGACTTCCTCGGGGAAGCGGGTCGCGTACTCGTCCACGAGCGCCAGCGCGGCGGCGGAGGCGTCTTCGAACTTGCCCGCGCGGCGAAGCTCTTCGTAGGCCGCCAGGCGCGCGCGCAGCTCGGCGACGGCCTTGCGCCGCGCTTCCTCTTCCGCCTTCCGCTGCTCGGCCTGGGCGCGCTCCTTGAGCTCGTTGTCCCCGGCGCGCGCCTGGGCCTGGAAGGCCTCGGCCCAGCGCTTTTCGTTCTCCGCTTGATAGGCCAGGGCCTCGGCCCGGACCGTCGTCGGGCCGTAGCTAATGACTTCCTGCAGCTTGTCGCCCAGGCGGCGGATCTCGTCGGGGCTGCGCGGCGGCTCCTCGAGGAGCTCGCGCACCGTGGTCATCACCACCCGGGCCCGGTATTCGGAGTAGCCGCGCCAGGCCAGGAGGACCAAGAGCACGCTGCCGAGGACGAACAGCCAGCGACGGCGAATCTCGCGCCGCAGCCGCAGCTCGGCGGCTTGCAGCTCGAGGGAGGCCTGCTCGTCGCGGAGTTCGTTGCGGTCGGGCTGGAGCTCCAGGATTGCTTCGATGAGAGCTTGGCGGCGAGGATGCTCGGGGCCCATTCGCGCGAGGGCCTGGTCCAGCTCGCGGACGGCCTCCTCGTTCCGTTCTTGTCGCTTCAGGATCAGGCCGCTCAGTTCGAGGACCTCGGGGTTCTTGGGGTCGAGCTCCTTGAGGTTCTTGCACACGCGCACGGCCACGCTCAGCTCGGACTCGCTGTTGAGGAAGTCGCGCAGTTCGAGACCCACCTCGATGGCGCGCTGGCGCTTGTTGGCCCTCAGGAGGGCGTAGAACAGGCGGTCGATGACCTCTACGTTGCGGTCGATGGCGATGGCCATTTCGTAGAGGGCGATTGCCTGGTCGGTCTCGTCGTCGGCGAGGGCCTGGGCGGCGAAGCGACGGGCCTCGTCGAAGGCCAAGCGCGGGCGCTTGTACTTGACCAGGAATTCCAGGTAGCGCTTGATCAGCCCGATGTCGAGCTTCTCCTTGCGGCAGAGGATGGCGCGGATGTACTTGGCCGTCGCGGGCACGTCTCCGCCGGCGAGGGCCTTCTTGGCTTCGGCGAGGAGCGTCTTGAAGTCGAGCGGCTTGACGAGGTCCTTTTCGTTGAGCTGGTGGAGGAAGAGAAAGGTCTGCAGGCGAGTGGCGATGCCCTCGCGCAAGGCCGTGGAGATCACATCGCGCAAGGTGTGTTCGCCGTCGAGGAGGGAGTAGAGGCGGGAGCGAACGTTCGCCGGCAGGGTGACGCCTTCGAGTTCGTAGTCCTCGATGCGCGGCGCGAGGCTTTCCATGCGGTTGCAGTAGATGGTGTCGAGGCTGCCGAGCGACTGGATGATCCCTTCCCACTCGTCGAGGCGCTTCATGGCTTCGAGCATGATCCCGCTCGAATTGATGCTGACGCGCTCCAGCTTCTCCTCGGGGCCGAAGAGCGCCTCGGGGGTGAGCCCGAAGATGAACTCGAAGCGTCCCTTGTCGAGGAGGAACAGGTCGAGGAAGTCCTCCTCGAACTTCTCGCGCACCGCCGCCTCGATCTCGTCCTGGGAGATCAACTCCAGGTCGACGAGGGTCTTCCCCAGGCGCTGGGTGCGGCGCTGTTTGCGTTGTTGCGCCAGGGCCCGTTCGAGTTGGTCGGGTGCCAGTTTGCCCGCCCGGACGAGCAGGTCGCCGAGGCGCACCGGGTCGCGCTTCACCTGCCGGACGAGGAGGATCTCTCCTTCGGAGATGAAGAAGAACTGCGAGCCGCCGTCTTCGGTCTCGATGCGCAGGGTGCCGCGGTAGCGGTTGAGGGACAGGGTCTGAATGACCGCGCCCAGGCCCATCTCCTCGATGTTGCCCTGCAAGCTCATGGCGATGGATTCTAGCCCGCTTGAGGGACGATTCCCTGCCCCTGCCGTCGGGGAGCGCCGAGACCGGACGTTGCCTCGTGCGCTCGGAAGGGTCTTCCGCAGTCCCGATCGCTCGCGCGCGCTCCGTCGTTGGTGCGCGCTCCGCCCGAAGTGTCCGAACGGAAGGGGCCGCGGCCTTTTCCCGCCGAAGGTCGTCGGGGCAACGGCGCGCCTCGAGGGTGAAGTTCTGGGCGCCGTCGGTCGAAGGAGGGAAGGAGGAACGACCGGGAATGGAGCATCCGGAGGACGCAGCGCTCTGCCAGCATCTGCTGCGCGCGGGCCTGGTGGCGGTCGGCGATCTCGTGGCCTGCGCCGAAGCTCAACGGGCCGCCCGCCGACGTGGCGAGCCGGCCCCGCGGCTGGGGGAGTTGCTGCTGCGCCGTGGCGTGCTCTGCGAGGAGGCCCTGGCGAAGGCGCAGCGGGCCGCCGGGCGCTGGCGGTCGCGCACCCGCCGCAAGCGGCGCCTCGCGCGATCGAGCGGGCGGTGGCGGCCGGGGTGGGGGAGCCGGGAGCACGACGGAGTGGGCCCGAACGATCTTCTGGGCACCTACCGCATCAACGAGCCCATCGCTCGCGGCAGCATGGGGGCGGTGTTTTCGGCGCGCTGCGAGCGGACGGGGAAGGCGGTCGCACTCAAGGTCCTGGCGGGCGAACGCGCGCGCCGGGATCGCGGCGCCGAGCGCTTCTTGCAAGAGGCGCAGCTCCTCTGCACCCTGCGGCACGAGAACCTGGTGCGGGGCATCGCCTTCGGCACGGACGCCGGGCGGCGCTACTTCGTCATGGAATACTTCCCGGCGCCGAGCTTGAAGCACCGCATCCGCGAGCGCGGCGCCCTCGACGAGGAGTTCGTGGTCGCGGTGGGGCTGAGGGTTGCGAGCGCGCTGGCCTACCTGCACGGGGAGGGGGTGGTGCACCGCGACGTAAAGCCGGCCAACGTGCTGGTCGCCGACGACGGGCGCACGCGCCTGTGCGACCTGGGTCTGGCCCGAGAACTCGACCTCCCCAGCGAGGCCACCGCCTCGACGGACACCCTGGGAACTCCTCGCTACATGGCCCCCGAGCAGGCACGCGACGGCCGTTCCGCCGGGCCGTCCGCCGACCTCTACTCCCTGGGCGTCACGCTCTTCCACGCGGCGGCAGGGGCCCCGCCCTTTCCGGAGGAGAGCGGGATCGTGGCCGTTTCGCGGCATCTCTTCGACGAGGTCCCCGACGTGCGGGTGGCGCGGCCTGGGGTTTCGTCGGGCCTCGCGCGCCTGATCCACCGCCTGACCCGCAAGGACCCCGGGGAGCGCCCTCGGAGCGCCGATGAGGTGGTCGCCGCGTTGGCGGCCCTGCGGGCGCGCCGCGAGGGGGCGCGGCGCCGCGCCGCGTGAAGGCGCGCCGTCAGCCGAGGCGTGCTTCGGTGTAGGCGCGGATCCGGCGCAGGGCCTCCTCGAGCACGTCCTCGGGGGGCAGGAAGACCATGCGCGCGTGCTGGGTCCCCGCTCGCTGCCCAAAGCCGCTGCCGTGCACGAGGACCACTCCTTGCTCGAGGATCAACTCGCGGACGACCTCGGCGTCGGGGCGGCCGAGGTCGAGGCGCGGGAAGGCGTAGAAGGCCCCCTGGGGCGGGGTAAGGCTCCAGCCGGGGAGGTCGCGGAGGCGTTCGACGAGCAGGTCGCGGCGGCGGCGGAGGATGCGGTTCGTCTCGGCGATGTGCTCCTGGGGGCCTTCGAGGGCTGCGGGGACGGCGTGCTGCACGGGGTGGCTCGCGCAGAGGCGCGCGCGGAGCAAGCGGCCCATGGCGTCGAGGAGGGGCTTCGCGGCCACCTCGGGGCCGCTGAAGATCGCCCAGCCGAGGCGGAGTCCGGGCCCGAGCCACACCTTGGAGAGGCCGCCGAAGGTGGCGACCACCACGTCGTCGCGCAGCGACGCGGTGGAGACGAAGTCGACTTCGTCGAGGAGCATGCGGTCGTAGATCTCGTCGGAGAGGACGACCAAGCCGTGCCGGGCGGCGACGTCGAGGACGCGCTCCAGCACGGCGCGGGGGGCGACCGAACCGGTGGGGTTGTTGGGGTTGATGAGCACCAGGGCCCGCGTGCCCGCGTCGACGAGGGCTTCGATCTCGTCGGGGTCGGGCGCCCAGCCGCGCTCTTCGTCGAGGTGGTAGGCCTGCGCGCGGGCCTCGAGCTTGCCGAGGATGGCCGAGTAGAGGGGGTAGCCGGGGCTGGGGACCAGAACGCCTTCTCCCGGTTCGACGAGCGCGGTGAGGAGGAGTTCGATGGGCTCCGAGGCGCCGTGCCCGACGAAGACCGCCAGCGGGTCGCGGATCCCCTTGCGCTCGACCGCGTCGCGGCGGATCGCCTCGATGGCCTCCGGGGTGCCTTCCGAGGGGGCGTAGAAGGTCTGGTTGTCGCGCAGGGCCCGCGCGATGGCCTCGACGATGTGCGGGGGCGTCCGGAAGCCGAACTGGCAGGGGTCCCCGATGTTCATGAAGATCAGGTCCTTGCCGGCCTCGGCGGCCTTCCGGGCGGTGAGGACCACGTCGCGGACCGCGTAGCTGACGCCGTCCACGCGCTTGGCGGTGCGGATCGGGCTGGGCATGGGCCTCCTCGGGGGCCAGATCCTACCGCCGCTCCGGGGCGATGCGAGGGACGCGGCGACGACGCAGCGCGTCGCGTGACGGCTCCGCGCTCCCCGGGGAGGGGGCGGTCGTCGGGCGCGGTGCTCAGTAGACGTGCAGGTGCCCCTCGAGCAACACGTCGTCGCCGGAGGGGCGCGCTTCGAGGTGGCGCAGGCGTGGCGCGTCGTCGAGGCGAGGGAAGCCGCGCCCGCGGAGGGGGCCCGGGGCGCCGTCGCCGCCGATGAGCCGCGGACCGACGAAGCAGAGCACGCGGTCGATCGCGTCGGCTTCGAGGAAGGCAGCCGCCACCTCGCCCCCGCCTTCGAGGAGCGCATGGCGAAGGTCGCGGGCTGCGAGCACGTCGAGGAGGGCGAGGGGGTCGGGGCGAGGCCCCGCTCCGCAGGAGAGGACTTCGGCGCCGGCCACGCGCAGGGCCGCGCTGCGTTCGGGGTCGGCTTCGCTCCCGGTGGCCACGAGGAGGGGGACCTCGCGGGCGGTGCGTACGAGGCGGGAATCGAGGGGCAGCCGCGCGCGGGAGTCGAGGACCACCCGCAAGGGGGTTCCTCCTTCGACCCCGCGCCGGGTGAGCAGCGGGTCGTCGGCGAGGGCGGTCCCGACGCCCACCAAGACGGCGTCGACTTCGCCGCGGAGGCGGTGGACCGCGCGCCGCGAGGCCCCGCAGGAGATCCACTGCGAGTCTCCCTCGGCGGTGGCGATGCGCCCGTCGAGGCTCATCGCCCACTTGGCGGTGACGTAGGGGCGGCGGACCTTGATCCACTTGCGGTAGGGGCCATTGAGGCGGCGGGCGGCGTCTTCGAGGAGGCCCACGTCCACGCGCAAGCCGGCCGCGCGGAGTCGCTCGAGGGAACGGCCCCCGACTTCGGGATGCGGGTCGGTTTGCGCGACGACGACGCGCGCGAGCTCGCTCGCGAGGACCCGCTCGACGCAGGGCGGGGTTCGCTTCCCG
Organism: Planctomycetota bacterium; assembly: GCA_003695705.1. Lineage (GTDB taxonomy): Bacteria > Planctomycetota > J058 > J058 > J058 > J058. Next base: position 6,247 of record RFHU01000125.1, on the reverse strand, counting down.
GCGAAGGGGCCGCAGGGCTCCAGGGTGACGTAGAGGGTCGCCCCGCGGGCCGCGCCGGGAGGTAGCGCGTCGAGGGCGGCGGCTTCTGCGTGCGGGCCGCCGCTCACCGCGTGGTGGCCCTCGGCGAGGACCTTGTCTCCGCGCGCCACGACCGCGCCCACCTTGGGGTTGGGCCGGGTGCGGTAGTCTCCGCGGGCGGCGAGGTCCAAGGCTCGCCGCATGAAGCGCCGGTCCCGGTCGCTCCAGGTCACGCCGCGCGAGCCTCCCCCGGCCTCGGAGGCCGGGCGCGGCCGCGCGCGGCGATGGGTCGCTGCGAAGGAGAGGGCATCGCCCCCTCATGGTAGCCGGCCTGCACTGCCCTTCGGGCGCGCGCGCGATGGGGCGTCAGCGCGAGGCGGCGGGTCCCGCCGCCTCGGGGCTCGGCGGCGGGAGGAGTCCTCGCCGCTTGCGGCGCGCCAGAGGCCACAGGGCCCGAGCACGCGGGCCGGGTGGCCGGGAGCACGAGCGCGTCGCCCAGCGCGCGTCGAGCAGGCGCTCGTCGAGTCGACGGATCCAGCGGAGCTCTCCCTCCACGGGCACCCTCCCTCCGGGGTCGTTTCCTCTTCTACACCCGAGGGGAGACAAACCGGTGCGCAGGCCGCGGGCTGTGCTTCTCCTTGGAGCCGCAGAGTCGGCGCGCAGGCCGTCCACGAAGTCCGGACGAGGCCCGCAGGGGTCCGGCAGCCTGCGGGTCGCGACCGGGGGCGAGCGCGGTCCGCGTCTCGTCAACGGCCTGCGAGAGGAAGGCTGCGCCGGGGCGCGCTGGGCTCGCAGAGGGTGCCGTAGAGGGAGTGCGGGCTGACGGCCTCGACGCGCACCGACACCAGCCGGCCCACGAGGTCTTCGGACCCGTCGAAGATGACGATGCGGTTTTGCTGGGTGCGGCCGAAGAGGCGTTCGGCGTTGGTCTTGCTCGGTCCTTCGACGAGGACTTCCACCGCGCGGTCGACGAAGGAGAGGTTGTAGGCGTGGGAGAGTTCGGCGTGGATGTCGAGGAGTTCGTTGCAGCGGCGCGCCTTGACCGCATCGGGCACGTCGTCGGCGAAGCGTCGCTCCGAGGGGGTGGTGGGGCGCGGCGAGTACTTGAACACGAAGTTTTGCGGGAAGCCGATCTCGCGCAAGAAGGACTTGCTGCGCTCGTGGTCTTCCTCGGTTTCGCCGGGAAAGCCGACGATCCAGTCGCTGGCCAGGACCAAGTCGGGGATGGCCGCGCGGGCCTCCTCGGCCATGGCCCGGAAGCCGTCGGTGGTGTAGAGCCGCGCCATGCGCTTGAGGATGCGGTCGCTGCCGTGCTGGGCCGGGACGTGGACGTAGGGGCAGAAGGTCCGCAGGCCGCGAATGCGCTCCCAAAAGCCGTTGCGGAAGAAGTTCGGGTGCGAGGTGACGAAGCGGGTGCGCAGGAGACCCGGCAGTTCGTCGAGGGCGCAGAGAAGGTCGGCGAGGTCGGGGGAGCCGGGGAGTTGCTTGCCCCAGGAGTTGACGGTCTGGCCGAGGAGCGTGATTTCGACCACTCCGTCGTCGACGAGGCGTCGGGCCTCGTCGAGGACATCCGCGAGCGGCCGGCTCTCCTCGGGGCCGCGGGTGGTGGGGACGATGCAGTAGGTACAGTGCAGGTCGCAGCCGCGCATGATGGAGATCCAGGCGCGGTGCTTCTCGCTCCGAAAGCGCGGGTCCCGCGGATAGTCGAAGACTTCGCCCTGGTCCACGGCGGCGAGCGGTCGCCGCTCGCGCTTGACGTCAGCGTAGAGCTCGGGCAGGCGGACGAATTCCTTCGTGCCGGCGACGATGTCCACTTGCGGGGCGCGACGGAGCAGGTCGCGCCCCTGGCGTTGGGCCATGCAGCCGGTCACGGCGACCAGGGCGCCCTCCTTGCGTACGGGCCCGCCGGGCTTGAGGCGACCCAGGCGAGAGAGGACGCGATGCTCGGCGTGCTCGCGCACGCTGCAGGTGTTGAGGACGACGAGGTCCGCGTCCCGCACGTCGTCGGTGGTGGTGAAGCCCGCGCGAGCGAGGGCCTGCAGGGCGAGCTCGCTGTCGAGCTTGTTCATCTGGCAACCGAAGGTCTCGAAGTAGACCTTGCGCGGGGGATGGGCGGGGGGTGCGGTCATGGGGCCGCCCAGTATAGGCGCCCCGGGGCTCTTCTCCTCGGCCGAGGGCTCGCGGCGGGGTGGGGCGCGCAAGGCTTCCGGCGCCGGGGAGGCGCTCGCCTCCCCCTGGGCGCTCGAGTCGGCCTCTCGAGAGGCCTCGGGGCGGCGAGGCGCCGCCGGGGGGCCGCGAAGCGTTGCCGCCCGGAGACACCCTTCGGAATTGGCTGCGCACGGTGTGCAGGGAGGGCGCGGGGACCGGGGACGGTTGTTGGGCTTAGGGAGTGGCACCCCGCTTGCGCGGCGGCAAGGGCGGGCAGGAGGTCCGCCATGAAGCGACGCGCGCGACGCCCGGGCGCAAGGCCCGCGCGGGGCCGGACCCAACGGGGTCGGCCCCGGGCCCCGGCGAAGGCGGAGAAGGCCCCTCCGCCCGGCGGCGAAGGCGGGGGGCGTCCGCGGTTCTACGGCGCAGGCCCCGTGCAGTATGTGCCGCCGGGGCGCGTCCCGCGCCGTCCCCACGGGCGCGCCCCGCGCCGCCCCCGCGGCGGCGGGGTACCGCCCGTCGTCTTCGTTGCGGGGGGAGCGCTGGCGCTGCTGCTTCTGGGCGCCGTTCTCGTCCTCGGCCGCGGCGAGGACCCCGCGCGGCCCGCGCGCGCGGTGCGCCGACCGCCCGCGGTGCGCAGCGCGCGGCCCGCGGTGAGGGCCGCGCCGCCCGCCGAAGGGCCGTCGCCTTCCGGCGAGGCGCGGTCTCCCTCCGAGCGGGCCCTGCGCGTCTTCGCGGGCGACGACGCCGCCGAGGTCGAGACGCCCGAGGAGGAGGCCGAACGCCTGCGCCGAGTGGACGCGGTCTACGCGGAGGAGCTGGAGGCGGCCCGCCGCGCCGATGAGGAGGGGAGCGCCGGCGCGCAGCGCCCCGGCGAGGATGCGGGGGACTGAGCGCCGGTCTGGGGCCGCTGCCGGGGCCGGTCCGAGCTCCTAGAGTCGGAAGTCCGGGCCGAGGCGGTAGCGCACCCCCGCCTGGTCGAGGCGGTCGGTGGTCTGCTTGCGCGCGGCGCGGTCGGTGCCCCGCAGGAAGGACACCAGGTAGTCGGGGCCCTCTTTGTAGATGCGCAGGTTCTCGCCGATTACCAGGCCGGTGCGGTTGGGCTCGAAGGCGCGCACGTCGCGCGTGAAGACGTTGCGGAAGACCCGTTTGATCTCGTCCATGGAACGCTCCCGCCGACGCCGGCGAGGCAGGTCTCCGGGGCGGGGACCTGCCGCGGCTTCGCCGGCCCTCGCGCCAGGAACCCTAGCTCCGGTTCGCCGGGCGGACAAGGCGCGGGGTCGGATTGTGGCGGCCCCGAGTTCTGCTAGCATCGCTCCGGTTCCATGTACGACGAGCAGACCATCGCCACCTACGTCTACCACTCGAACCGCCTGGACGGGCTCACCCTCGACCTCGACCAGACGCAGCAGATCCTGGCCGGGACCCTGGTCGGCGACCGGATTCCGGGCGAGGACGGGCGCACCTTCGAGGCCGAGGTGGTGACCGGCCACAAGCGCGCCTTCGAAGGCATGCTCTCCCTCGCCGGCCGGAGCGACCCCGTTACGCAGGAAGCCATCGGCTTCTTGCACAAGTTGATGATGGGCGAGCTCCTCCTCTCCGCGGGCGAATACCGCGAGTGCACGCTCAAGTACAAGGGCCTGTTGATCGCGTCTCCGCCGGACAAGCTCGCCGAGCGCATGGCCTGGTTGGTGAACTTGATCAACACGGGGCTCGAGCGGGCCCAGGACGCCCACAAGTTCAGCTGGCGTGTCCACCACGAGTTCATCACCCTGCATCCCTTCATCGAGGCCAACGGGCGGATCGCCCGCCTGTTGCTCAACCTGGTCCGCCTGCGTCGGGGCCTCGACCTGTCCATCGTGACCTTCGAGAGCCGCGAGCAGTACAGCCGGGCGATTATCGAGTTCCAGCAACAGAAGATTCGCCGCGCCCAAGAGAAGCTCGCTTCGGGCGAGTTCTGAGCGCCGCAGCCCCCCAGGAGCAGATTCGCATGAAGCTCGCCGTCGCCGAGCGTCGCGCCGACCTCTACCCCGACCGGCATCTCAACGTCTTCGTCCCCTACCGGAGCCACGACCTCGACGCGAACGTCACCCGCGCGCTCGTCTCCACCCTGCGCTGGGCTCGTCCCGAGCTTACGCAGGCCTTCCTGCGCGAGGTCGTCGGCCTGAGCGAGTGCGGCGAGGGTCCCTTCCACTTCGACCTGAGCGCTTGCGACTACGAAGACTTCGACCCCGCCGCCGCCGCGCAGAAGCGCGTCCTGGGCGTCTCGGTGCGCGGGGCCCTGGCGAAGGTCCCCGACGTCGACGACCCCGAGCGCATTCGGGTCCTCCTCGCGGTCCTCCGCTCGGCCTTGCTGCCCGAGCGGAAGCTCGAGGAGTGCCGTCGATTGCTCGGAATGTCCCAGCTGGAGCCCGAAGAACTCGAGGCCTTGCACCACAGCCTCGAGGAACTCGACGAGGGGTGCCAGCCCGACGGCTGGGTGTTCTCGCCCGAGTCCGGGGTGTGCGTGCTCTTGGAGTGCAAGCTGACGCAACTCCTCGACCCCGGGCAGCTCCAGCGCTACGGCGAGGTCTACTACGAGCGCGCCCTCGGCGACGACGAACGGGTGCTCCGCTCGTGGGAGGACGTCTACGCGTTCTTCCGCGGGCACCGAGAGGACGCCGACCCTCGGACCGCCTTTCTCTGCTCGCAACTGTGCGACTACCTCGACCTGCTGGGCCTTGCGCCCTTCGACGGCTTCCGTCCCTACGATTTCGACCGCGATTCCCTGGGGCAGGCGCTTCCCAAGTTCCGCCGCTACGCGGCGGCCGTGCAGGCCCGCGCGAACGAGGCGGGCCTCCCGGTCGGCGACCTCGAGCCGACTCCCACGGGAGCTCGCCTGGCAATTACCGATCCCCACGCCCTCGGCGAGGTGCGCCTCGAACTCCTCGGCGAGGGCGTGCGCGTCGACCTCGTCCTTGGCGCCGAGGGGCGCGCCGACGTCGACGCCTTGCTCGTCCGCGCCGAGGGCGGCGCGAACCCGCTCGAGGGGGCCGAGGGCGATGGGCTCTCGGTGCGCGTCGAGCGCCTGCGCGGCGACGGTCCGACCGGTCCTGCGGCGATCGAGCTCGAGGTCCGCAGCGGCGCCCTCGACCCCGCGGCCTTCGGCGAGGTCCTCGCCGAGCTGCGCCGCCACCATCCCGCCGCCGAGGCGGCCTGGGGTGCGGACGGGGCCTACCGGCGTGCTTCCTTGGCGGTGGGGGCGCTCCTCGAGACCGAGACCGCCCTCGGCGCCGGCGACGAGGTGGTGGGCGCGGCGGCGAAGACCTTGGAGCGCCTCGTGGGCCTCGCCCGCAAGCTCGGAGGGGCACCGGCGCCTGCCTAGCGGCCCGTTGAAGAAGCCCTGACTTCGTTGCTCGTCGGTCACAACCCGAAGGTTGCTGAACCTCCTCGCGCCTCGCCAGCGCTTCGGGGCGGTCGTGCCGGTCGAAGGCGGTCAGCCGAGGCGACGCAGGGCGGCGCGGGCTTCGTCGGCCGCCTTGCTCTGAGGGGCGAGGCGGATGACGGCTTCGAGGTCGCGCACGGCCTCGGCCCGGAGGCGCTCGCGCTCGACGTCGCTGCGGGCGACGGCGGTGAGGGCTTCGGCCTGCAGGGCGCGCTGGAGGAGCACCGACTGGCGCAGGCGAGGGTCGTTGAGCAGGCGCGGGTCCACCGCGAGCTGGCCGAGCTGCCGCATGCGCGAGTAGTCCCAGCGGAGGACCTTGGCGCGCTGCGCAAGCAGGTGTTCGACGCGCCGCTGCTGGGTTACGTCGTAGGGGTGCGACCCGGGCGAGGGACTCGGCGCGCGGCGCGGGCGGAAGTTGCGCAGAGGGCTGCCCGCGAGCCAGGGGTAGCGCTCGGTGGGGGGCAAGGCCTTCTTGAGCGCGAACAAGGAGGCGCGGCTGCCGGGGAACTCCACCAGCACGTCGCGGTAGGAGATCAGCGTCTCGCGGGCGCGCGCGCGCCAGCGCTCTTCGCTGCTTCGCTCGGCGGCCACGGCGCCTGCGGCCACGCTGCGGGCGGGGGGGCGTCGGCGCGCGCGCAGCGCGCGCAGGCCTTGGGC
>RFHU01000124.1 GCA_003695705.1 Planctomycetota bacterium | reverse complement strand
GGTAGCGCGCTCCGCAGCCAGCGCAGGTGGGCCCCGCGCGCACGTCGTCGTGGCAGTAGGGGCAGCGGAGGTCGCCCGACGCGCGCGGTGAAACCCTCATGGTCTTCCTGCCTCCCTCCGGCGCTCGGTGGCATTGTCGCAGCGCGCGTTCCGCTTTGCAGGCCTGCGATCCCCCGCGGCCGCACGTCCGCGGGCCGAGGTGTGCCTGGCTGCGAAGAGCGTGCCCGTGGGCCTGCGCGGGGCCGTCCCCTCCGCGTAGGATGCCCGCCCGTGAGCGACGCGCGCAGCTTCCACGCCCTGATCCGCGGCGAGCGCCGCGGCTGTGTGGCCGGGGCGGCGCGCGGGCTGCTCTCGGCCGCCTCTCTCCCCTTCCGCGGCGCCGTCGCGCTTCGCGCGGCGGCCTACTCCCTCGGCCTTCTGCGCGCGCGCCGGGCAGCGCTTCCCGTCGTCAGCGTGGGGAACCTCACGGCGGGCGGCACGGGCAAGACGCCGCTGGTCATCGCATTGGCGCGCAGGCTCCGCGACCGCGGGGAGCGCGTCGCCGTCCTTGCGCGCGGCTACGGCGCCGAGCGCGACGGGGAACTCAACGACGAGCTCCGCCTCATTGCCGCGGCCGTCCCTGAGGTCGAGATCGTCGCGGGCCGCGACCGCGTCGCGGGAGCTGCCGCGGCCCGCGCCCGCGGCGCCACCGTCGCGCTCCTCGACGACGGCTTCCAGCACCGCCGTCTGGCCCGGGACCTGGACTTCGTGCTCGTCGACGCCACCGAGCCCTGGGGCTTTCCCCCCCGCGTCCTCCTGCCGCGCGGACTCCTGCGCGAGCCCCCCGCGGCCCTCCGCCGCGCCAGCGCCGTGTTCCTCAGCCGCGCCGAGCTCGTGGGCCCCAGCGAGCTGCGGCGCCTCGAGGAGGAGGTGCGGGCGACCGGCTACGCCGGCCCGCTGCTGCGCACGCGCACGCGCCCCACCCGCGTGGAGCTGCTCGCGGGGCCCGCCGGCGCGCCTTCGCCGGGCGAGGAGCCGGAGCTGCTCGCCGGCCAGGCCGTGCTCGCGGCCTGCGGCATCGGCAACCCCTCCGCCTTTGCGGCGACCTTGGCGCAGCTCGGGGCACGCATTTCGCAGCTCGTGGCGCTGCCCGACCACCACGCCTACACCGCCGCCGACGTCGACGGGCTCGAGCGCCTCGCGCGGGAGCGTGCGGTGGGCCGCGTGGTGGTCACCGCCAAGGACGCGGTCAAGCTTCGCCCTCTGCTGGCGCAGCCTTCTGAGGTAACCTGGCTGGCCCTCGAAGTCGAGGTGGACGTCGAGCCCGAGGAAACCCTGAACGAGCTGCTCGCGCGGCTCCGAGAAGAGGAACGTGGCGTTGCCTGAGCTCCCCCCGACCCGCGTGGTCCCGCTCGACCTGGAGGGGGTCCGCACCTACTCGATCCGCGAGCGGGAGCATCTCGTCTCCCGCGAGCGCTTCGCCCGTCCCGTGGAACCCGACGCCAGCGCGGGCGAGCTCCTCGACAGCCTCCCCGGCTTCCTCGCCGCCGACCGCCTGCGCGAACTGGCGGAGGCCATTGCCACGGCCCGCGCCGCGGGGCGCCGCGTGCTCTTCGGCCTCGGCGGGCACGTCGTCAAGGTCGGCCTGGGCCCATTGCTGGCCGACATGATCGAGCGCGGGCTCGTCACCGACCTGGCGCTCAACGGCTCGGCGGCGATTCACGACACCGAGGTGGCGCTGATCGGCAAAACGAGCGAGAAGGTCACCGAGACCATCGTCGACGGGCGCTTCGGCATGGTCGGCGAGACGGCGGAGGTCTTCGCGCGCGTGTTCGCGCGCGGCGCCCAAGACGAGCGCGGGCTCGGTCGCGCCCTCGCCGAAGAGCTCGCCGGTGGCGACTACCCGCATCGCGACCAGAGCCTCGTCCTCCGCGCCACCGAGCTGGGGGCCGAGGTCACCGTGCACGTGGCGCTCGGGACCGACACCGTCCACGCGGTCCCCGGCGCCGACGGCGCGGCCATCGGCGCCGCGACGCACATCGACTTCCGCCGCTTGGCGGCGGTCATCGCCGACCTCACGGGCGGAGTCTACGTGAACGTCGGCAGCGCGGTGGTGCTCCCCGAGGTTTTCCTCAAGTGCGTGGCCGTAGCCCGCAACCTCGGCCACGAAGTCTCGGGCGTCACCGCCGCCAACCTCGACATGCTGCAGCACTACCGCCCCACGCGGAACGTCCTCGACCGCCCGGTGGAGCGCGGGATCGCGCTCACCGGGCACCACGAGATCATGCTCCCCCTCCTCCGGCTCGAGGCCTTGCGGCGGCTCGCGCGCCGCGGAGGCCCGCGGTGACCCAGAACCTGCTCCCGCATCTCGACCGCTTCGCGGGCGTGCCGCTCCTGGTTCTTGGCGACCTGATGCTCGACCGCTACCTGTGGGGCGGCGTTTCGCGGATCTCCCCCGAGGCGCCCGTCCCCGTGCTCAAGGTCGAGCGCGAGGACGCCCGCCTCGGCGGCGCGGGGAGCGTCGTCGCCAACCTCGCCGCCCTGGGCGCCCAGGTCGAGGCGGTGGGCGTCCTCGGGGACGACGCGCCGGGCGAGCGCATGCTCGAGCTCTTCGCCGAGCTCGGCGTCTCCACGGGCGGCATCGTGCGCGACGCCGCGGCCAGCACCACCCAGAAGACGCGGGTCATCGCGCGCACCCAGCACGTGCTCCGCATCGACCGCGACGCCCCGGGGGTGCCCGAGGCCGCCCTCGAGCGCTTGCGCGAGGCCGCCCTCGCACGCCTCGACGGCGTCGCGGCGGTCCTCGTCTCGGACTACGGGCGCGGAGTCCTCGACGGCGGACTCTGCGCCGAGCTCGCCCGCGAGGCCCGGCGCAAGGGAGTCCCCGTCTTGGCGGACCCTCACCGCGACGCGCCCTTCGCGCGCTACACCGGCGTCTCCACCCTGACGCCGAACCGCGCCGAGACGGCCAAGGCCGTGGGAGTCCACCCCCGCGACGAGGAGAGCGTGCGCCGCGCCGCCCACGCGCTCATCGAGCGCTTCGAGCTCGACTGGTGCACCCTGACCCTGGACCGCGACGGGATCTACGTCCTCCGCGCGGGGGAGGAGGAGGGCACCCGCCATCCGGCCCGCGCCCGCTCGGTCTACGACGTGGCGGGCGCCGGCGACATGGTTCTCTCGGTGCTCGGCCTCGCGGTGGCCGCCGGGGTGGACCTCGACGACGCGGTCGATCTCGCCAACGTGGCCGCCGGTTGGGAGGTCGAACACCTCGGCGTCGTTCCCCTGCCCCTGAGCGAGTTCGCCCTCGAGCTCAGCAGTGCCGCCCCGCCCGAGCTGCGGCGCAAGATCATGGACTCCTTCGACGAGGCCGCGCGGCGCGTCGAGCGTGCGCGCGCTGCGGGCAAGGAGATCGTGTTCACCAACGGCTGCTTCGACTTGCTCCATGCCGGCCACGTGCAGTTCGTTCAGGGCTGCCGGGCCAAGGGCGACTACCTCGTCGTCGGCCTGAACACCGACTCCTCGGTGCGCGGCCTCAAGGGCGAGGACCGCCCCGTGCTCCCGCTCGAGGAGCGCGCCATGGTCCTCGCGGGCCTCGAGGCGGTGGACATCGTGGTCCCCTTCGCCGAGCCCACGCCGCTCTCCCTCATCGAGCGGCTCCGTCCCGACGTGCTCTGCAAGGGCGAGGACTACAAGGACAAGGTGGTGGTCGGCCGCGAACTCGTGGAGGGCTACGGGGGGCGCGTGGAGCTCGTTCGCCTCCTGCCCGGCGTCTCCACCACGAACATCATCGCCAAGATCAGCGGCGAGTAGAGCACACGCTGCGGTCCGCGCTCGGTGACTTCCTCAGTCGCCGGGGTGGTACGCGCCGAAGATCCGCACGGCGAGGAGCGCCGCGAAGAGCCCGAAGCAGAGCGCGCTGCCGACGCCGCCCCAGAGGGCTCCGAGGGCGGCCGCCGCCGCGGCGAGGGCGCCGGCGATGCACCCGCCGCCGGGCCACGGCCGGCGGGGGAGGCCGACCAGGCCCTGCAGGTAGCCGTAGACCGCGCCCGCCCCGACGCCGACGGGGATCCCGGCAAAGAAGAAGGCGATGGCGCGCCCCCAGGCGAAGTAGGGACTCCGGCCGGTGAGTCCTCCGAACGCGAGCCCACCGAGCGCCCCCAGGCAAAGCCCGAGGATCGCTCCCACCCCGGCCAGGCGCTTCGCCCGCGACTCCGGGGGAAGATCGATCGTCTCCGTGTACCAGGCCGGCGAGAAGATGTCGCGACGAGGGCGTGGGCCGACCACGCCGCGGTGTCGGGGAAAGCGCCACGGCGGTGAGGTCGTCCTCATCGCGGGAGGGGGGCGCTGCTCCGGTTCCCTCGCCGCCTCGGCGCACCCCAGCGTCGGGCACCGTCCGAGTTCCGCGTGGCACTCGGGGTGCAGCCGCGCACCGCACCCTCCGCAGGACCAGGTCGTGGCCCCCTCGTCCAAGACCTCGCGGCAGTAAGGGCAGAGGTCGACTCCTGCCGAGCGCCCACGGATTTCGATCTCCACCCCGACAGACTACTCCTCCGTGCGCCCTTCTCGCGACTTGGCGTCGTCCGGGCGGACTCCGAGGTCGACTTCGCCCGCGGCCGGTACCACAACCCGGAGGGCGGACCCACCGCCTTCGTTCCGTCCCGTCTGAGTGCAGACCAGCTCCGCGAAGTCTGCACCATGGTTCACGTGGAGAACGAGCTCATCGACGAGGCCTGCGGGCGCGTGTTCGCTTGGCTGCGCGAACGCGGCCTCGACGAGCGCACCGACGTGGTCTACACCTCCGACCACGGCGCGCTCCTCGGCGACACCGGCCTCCTCTTCAAGGGCCCCTACCACGTGGACTCCCTCTTGCGCGTCCCGCTGATTTGGCGTCCCGCGCCCTGCGCCGGCGTCCGGCCCGCGGAGGTCGAGGCCCCCGTCGGGCACGTCGACCTCGCGCCGACCTTCTGCGAGGTGGCCGGCGTCGAACCCCCTCCCGGTGTGGAAGGGAGCTCGCTCCCGCGGGATCCCACGGACCGACGGGAGGGCGTCCTGACCACGTTCGACAGCCCGTTCGCCGCGGTGGGCATGCACCTGCCCCCGGTCTACGCGGACGGCTTCATCCGCACGGACCACGAGGAGAGCAGCTCCGCCCGGGCGGATCCTTCCCGCTCGCCTGGCCGGTGTGGGAGTTCGGCTCGCGTCATCCCCGCTACAGCGGAGGGGAAGGAGAACTCTACGATCTGCGCGAGGACCCCTTCGCGCGGGTCAACCTGTGGGAGGACCCGTCCCGGCGCGAGGAACGGGACGCACTGCTCGAAGAGCTCTGGGCGCACCCGCCGCCGATTCGGCAGCCGCCTCTGCCCGTCGCGACCCCCACGGAAGCCCCAGACGCTTCCGGTTCGTCGGCGTGGCGCGTCGCGTTGGCTCCCGGAACGAGTAGGCTCGGGGAATGAGCGATGGCGCCTCGGTGCTGGTCCTCGAGGACGAGACGGACCTGCTCTTCCTCCTCGAACGCAACCTGGCCCAGCAAGGGTATCGGGTCAGTGCGTGCGAGACGCTGGCCGACGCCGAGGAGGCGCGGGCGCGCGAGCCCCACGACCTCTACCTGCTCGACGTGAACCTGCCCGACGGGAGCGCCTTCGATTGGTTGACCCGCGTCCGCCAGCGGGGAGACATGACGCCGGCCGTCTTCCTCACGGCGCGCGCCGAGGAAGCCGACCGGCTGCTCGGATTCGCCGTCGGGGGCGACGACTACGTGGTCAAGCCCTTCAGCATGGCGGAGCTCCTCGCGCGGCTGGCGGCAATCGTCCGCCGCACCCGCGGGCCCGAGCGCGACCGCTACGCCTGCGCGACCTTCGAGGTCGACTTCGCCCGCTACCTGCTGGTGCGCGGGGACGAGGAGATCGCGCTCACCTACCTCGAAGCCGAACTCCTCCGCTACCTGGTCGCTCGCCCCGGAAAGGCGGTCGGCCGGCGCGAGCTGCTCGAGCGGGTGTGGGGCTACGATCGGTATCCCAGCACCCGCACGGTAGACACCCACGTACTGAACTTGCGCAAGAAGCTGGAGCGCGATCCCTCCCGGCCCCGGCATCTGCTCACGGTCCACGGCGTGGGCTACAAGTTCCAGCCCTGACACCCCGTCCGCGGTGCCTCTGGGCTGCGGAGCGGCGGGCCCCTCAGCTCGCCGCGCCGAGCTGGGCGGCCAAGGCCTGGAGCTGCGGGAGGCCGGGCTCGAGCTGGCGGGCGCGCTCGAGGGCGTCGCGGGCGCTGCCTCGGTCGTCCCGAGCGAAGGCGAGCTGCGCGTAGCGCGCGAAGAGCATGGCCGCGTTGCGGCCGCGCCCCCGCTTTGCCTCCACCTCGGCAAGCGTGCGGACCGTCTCGGGGTCGTCCTCGCGCAGCTGGAAGGCGCGGTGGAGGTCGCGCGCTGCCTGCTCGTAGAGGCCTGCGCGCTGGCACATGCCGCCGACGCTGCGCCAGGCGAGGAAGGCGGCCTCGTAATCGCCCTTGGTCTCCTGAATCGCCGCCAGGCCGCGGCGCGAGTCCATGTCGAAGGGCTGATGCTCGAGGGCCTCCTCGTAGGCCTCGACGGCGGCGGCGATCTTGTCCTGCCGCAGAGCCTCCTCGGCGAAGCCGCGCAGAGCGGCCACGGCGGGCTCGGTTTGGTGCAAGGCCAGGTAGGCGTCGACGAGGCGCCGACGAACGTCGAGGCGGTGCGGCGCCAGTTCCACCACGCTGCGCAGCGGAGGGAGGATCTCGGGTGGGTGTGGCTCTCCGGCGGCCGGCTGGAGGCTGTCGGCCATGCCGATGAAGCGGCTGACGGCCATGTCGTGCTGGCCGTCTTCGATGTAGGCCTTGGCCAGCCACTCCCAGGCGGCGGTGCTGGAGGGTTCCAGCTCGACGATCGCTTCGTAGACCTTGATCAGGAAGGGCCAGTTGATCGCGTTCCCGATCACCCCCGAGCGGTAGAGAATGTCCGCCAGGCGTCGGTATTCGCGCACGGCGTCGTCGGTGGAGCCCATCTTGGCCAGGGTCTGGGCGAGCAAGAGGCGTGCTTCGAGGTTCTCCGCGTCGATTTCGAGGATCCGGTAGTAGATGGCCGTGGCCTCCTCGAGGCGGCCTTCGCTGTTCCACACGGCGGCCAACTCGTCGAGGCGCACCATGGCCGAGAGCTTGTCGTCGGCCTCGAGATGCAGCCCCGCGCAGGCCTCGAGGATCTCCTTGTCGGTGGGGGCGAGTTCGAGGTAGGCGTCCATGAGGGCGATGCGCCGAGCGCTGGAGACCTCGTTCCCCTTGCGGCTCGCGAGTTCGATCAAGGAACGCATGCGCTCGGCCGCCTCGGTCGTCTCGCCGGCCGCAACCAAGTACTTGGCCAGGCGCTCTCCGAGGTCGAGGTTCTCGGGGTCGAGCGCGCTGGCCTCCCGCAGCGCCTCCAGGGCGAGGTCGCTGCGCTGCATGCGTACGCAGCGCTCGGCGACGCCCTCCCAGGCGCGCAGAGCCTGGGTCGTGCGCCCAAGGGCGGTCTGGGTGCGTGCGATCTTCTTGTGCAAGTCGATGTGGTCGAGTCCACGACTGGAGGCGAGTTCGAAGACCCGGAGGGCCTTTTCGAGGTCTCCGTCGGCTTCGGCCACGACGCCGACCTGGGCGAGTTCGGGAGGGGAGAGGAGCTTGAGGTGGCCTTGCTGGATCAATTCGGCCAGCGTCTTGAGCACCTCGAGGGTGGGCATGGGTGCCGCCTCGGCGACCTCCTGCGCCGAGCGGTAGCCGTCGACCAAGAGGCGTAGGCGTCGGTCCACCAGGCCCGGAGGGAGGAGGCCGGAGGGGTCGGTCGCTGCGAGGACGTCGTGCTCGGAAGGGATCGCCTCGCGTACGATCCCCCACTCGTCGGAGCGCCGCGCGGCTTCCATGAGGAGGCTCATGCCGGCAAGCATCAGCTTGACTTCCCGCTGCTGCGGGGTGAAGGCCGCCTCGAGCTTCCCGTCGCCCGCGTCGAAGCGGACGTCCACGTTCTCCCACTCGAAGACTTCGAGGACGTGCTCGCGCGCCTGGTAGCTGAGCGCCTCGCGGATCTCGTCGTCCCCGACCAGACCGAGCTCCTTGAGAACTTCTCCGCAGGGGCGTCCCGTCTGCTCGTAGTCGATCATGGTCATGACGTAGTCGGCCTCGTCGATGAGCCCGAGCTTGTTGAGCGCCTTCCCCAGGGGGAGGGGGTTCCGATCGGGCGCCACGTGCTGGATCATGCCCGACTGGAAGTAGAGGTGCGTGCTCCGCCCCTCTTCGGCGATGATCTCAAGGGTTCCCGTCCACTGTTTGTTCTGCAGGGACTGGACGATGTCCGGGAGCTCGATGATCGGCGACGACTGCGTCGACATACGCCTTGTTCTATGGGGACGGTACCAAGGGGGTCGCAGCGCGGCAAGGAGCGCCGGGCCGCGGTGCGGGCTCCTGCGGTTTCGCGGAGGCTGGCGTCAGGAGAGGGCACCGTCGGGGGTGAGTCGGTAGCGCGCGCCCTTGCGTTTGCCCACGCGCTCGAGGAGCCCGTGTTCGAGGAGGTGCCCGAGATCGCGCAGCCCCGTGCGTTCGGAGACGCCGACCAGGGCGCAGTAGTCGCGGTTGGTGATGCTCCCCCCCTCTCGGCGCAGGCGCTCGAGGAGCGTCTTCTGGCGGCGGTTGAGGGCCACCCCGCGGCACTCGAAGGTCTTGTGGTAGGCGGGCGCTGGCGCGTCCGCGCTGCCGCCGAGATCGAGGCGCTGGGGACCGATGATCGGTTCGGGCTCGAGGGCGCAGGCGCGCTCGATGATGTTCCGCAGTTCGCGAACGTTTCCGGGGAAGGAGTAGCCGAGGAGTCGCTCGATCGCTTCCGGGGCCAGCTCCTTGGGCGGGGTTCCTTGGCGAGCGGCGACTTCGCGGAGGAAGTGTGCGCACAGGAGGGGGATGTCCTCCCGCCGATCGCGCAAGGGGGGCACCTCGAGGCGGAGGACGTTCAGGCGATAGTAGAGGTCCTCGCGGAAGCGTCCCTCGGCGGCCAGCCTGCGCAGATCGCGGTGTGTGGCCGAGACCACGCGCACGTCGACGCGCGCCTGTCCGTGTCCTCCAACTCGGCGCAGTTCGCCGCTCTCGAGGACGCGGAGGAGCTTCGCCTGCATGTCGAGGCTCATGTCGCCGACCTCGTCGAGGAAGAGGGTCCCCCCGTGGGCCTGCTCGAAGAGGCCTGGGCGATCGCGGTCGGCGCCGGTGAAGGCGCCCTTGACGACGCCGAAGAGCTCGCTTTCCAGGAGGGTGTCCGGGAGCGCCGCGCAATTGATCGCGACGAAGGGCCCCTCGCGGCGGGGGCTCGCCGCGTGGACCGCTCGCGCCACGAGTTCCTTGCCCGCCCCGCTCTCCCCCTGGACGGTCACCGGCGCGTTCGTCCGTCCGTAGCGCTCGATGAGTCGGGCGATGGCCTGCATGGCCGGGCTGCGCCCCACCCAGGAGGGAGTGCTCGCGCCGGGCGAACTCTCCGTGCGCGCGGAGCTGGGGGCGCGGGTGGCCTCGCCCGCGCGCGCGGGCAAGGAGGAGGACGAGGAGGGAGCGTCTGCGTCCTCCGCTGGCCGAGAGGGCCCCGCCGTGTCACGCCCGGGGCGCTCGGGCCAGAGCGCGCTGCGCAAGAAGCCCTCCCGCAGTCTCGAGGGGAGACCTTCCACGAGTCGCTCGGCGGCGCGCCGTGCGGCTTCGCGGGCCCAGCGCGCGGTCAGTGGGCTCGCGGCTCCGGCGGCCTCGGCCTGCGCCGATTCGACCAGAGCGAGCAGGGCGACGTCGCCCAGGCGGCGCGCCTCGGCTTCGGCGGCCGCGAGGGGGAGGGCGTCCGGGGTGTCCTCGCCGAGGTTCACGCCCCGGCGGCGGAGGGCAGCGGCGACGATCCCGAATCCGATGCGCCGGCGAATCCAGAGCGCTTCGGGGAGTGCCCCGCGCCCTCCGGAGCGTGCGCGCGACAGCGCGCTCAGGGCTGAGGAGGAGTCTCCGCAGGCCAGGTGGAGGAAGGCTTCCTTCAGCCAGAGGGCTCCTGCGCGCGTTCCCTCCGCCTCTCCCAGAGCGGCCCGCGCCTGCGCGTAGGCGGCGAGCGCCCCTTCGGCGTTGCCCCGAGCGCCGGCCACGGCGGCCGCGGCCTCGCGCTCGAGGCACGTGGCGAGGCCTTCCAGAGCGGGGCTTGGCCTTTCCGTTGCGCGGAGGGCGAGCGCCGCGCGGCGGACGCGGGCCGCGTGGGCTCCAGCCCGCTCGGTGTCGCCGCCGCGGGCGGCGAGGGCGGTCGCGAGGAGCCGCAGGGCGCCTTCTGCCAGCGGAGCGCCGCGCTCCCACACGCGGACCACCGCGTCGGGCCAGCGGCGGCCAGGCCGCAGCGGTTTGCGAACTCCGGCGAGGAGCGCCGCCGGGCCCCCGGGTCGGCCGACGGCGAACTCCAGCGCCTCGACCGCCACGGCTGCGGCTTCGACGTCCCCCAAGGCAGCCTGTAGGGCGAGTGCGTGGCCCGTATGCGCCAGGGCCGCCCGCACGTCGCCGCAGGTGCGCCACAGTTCCCCAAGCTCCAGTTCCGACCAGGCCACGCGACCGGGGTCTCCTCGCTCCAGTCGGAGGCGCCGGCTGCGGAGCAGGGCGCGTTGCGCTGCCTGCAGGCGGCCGGAGCGCAGGCACGTCGTGCCCAGCTCCGAGAGGGCCGCGCTTTCGATCACGGCGTCGCCGCTCGCGCGCGCGAGCCGCGCCGCGCGCGCGAACAGGCGTCGCGCGGCGGCCAGATCGCCTAGGTCACGCCGCACGCGAGCCAGGTTGGTGGTGGCGCGGCACACCACGGCGGGCTGGCCGAGGCGCTCGCCTTGGTCGAGCGCGCGCACGAAGAGGCCTTCCGCGCGCCGCGCCTCTCCTCGTTGCGCAGCGACCATGCCTAGGTTGTTCAGCATGCCCGAGGTCATGGCGAGGTCGGCGGCGGCCTCGCTGGCGCGCAGCGCTTCGGCGAAGCAGCGCTCCGCTTCGTTCAGGTCGCCCGAGTAGAAGGCGTGGTTCCCCAGGACCCGGAGGGCGTCCCGCAGGGCAGCCTCTTCTCCGCTGCGGCGCAGCACCCCCATGGCCTCCTCGACCTGGTGGCGCGCGGTCTGGTAGCTCGCCTTGTCGAGGGACAAGACCCGGGCCTGCGCCTCTTCGACCAGGAAGCGCGCCCGCTCGACTTCGGCCTTGGGTCCTGGTCCGAGGGCGGCGATCGCCTCGGCGTATCGCGCTCGGGCGCTGGTGGGATCGCCTCGGAGCAAGAGGGCGCGCCCTTCGCTCGCCAGCAGGCGCGCGCGGAGTTCGTCCGTTTCGGCGCCCAGGTCCGCGAGGGCGGCGAGGCCGCGCGCCGCGCCCTCGAGAGCCCCGAAGGCGTCGCCTTCGGAGCCGGCCAGTCGGGAGAGGTCCAACCACAGTGTTGCCTGCAGCGGCGAGGGGAGGGGCTCTTCGGCGAGGTCCGCGAGGCCCAGCTCGAGCGCGCGGCGCGCTTCGGCCAGGGCGCTGCGGGCGCGCAGGCACGCGGCGAGGCGCCGGCAGACCTCGGCGCGGCGGGCTCCAGGCTCGAGCGCGTCGAGCAGGAGTTCGTAGAGGGCCTCGTGGCCGGGACCTTCCTCTGTGGCAGCGAGCGCTCGATCCACGGCGTCCGGACGCCGGGCCTGCAGCGCGAGGCGGGCTCGTTCGTGGGCCGAGCCTGCCCCGGAGGCCTCGCAGGCAGCGAGAACGCGCTCGCTCAGGGCTGCGAGCCCGTCTTCGTCCAGTCCCTCGCGCACGACCTGGCGCGCAATCCCCTGGCGGAAGGCGAAGGAGGCCCCGCCTTCTTCGGGTTCGAGCAAGCCGAGGGCGACGAGCTCGGTGAGGACCGCGTCGTGCGGGCACGGTCCTCCGAGGGGCAGGGCTTGGCAGAGTCGACGCGGAGCCGGTCCGTCGAGAACGGCGAGGGCAGAGAGGAGGGTGCGGCCTTCGGGGCTGGCGCGGCGGAGGGCTCCGTCGATCGCCTCCCGCACGGAGGCCGGCGTCCCGCCGCCGCGTCGCCACTCCCGAGCCAGTTCGGCGAGCAAGAAGGGACAGCCTCCGCCCAGCGCCGTCAGGCGCCCGACCACCTCGGCCGCCTCCGGCCCTGGGGGCAGCAGGGAGGTCGCGAGGGCGTGCGCCTCCTCGTCGGAGAGGGGGCCGAGAGAGCGCACGACGTGCTCCGGGGCGAGGGGGGCGGCGAGCAGTTCGTCGAGAAGGCCGGCGCCGTCGGGTCGCACGCTGAGGACGAGCGCCAGCGGTCCGAGCGCGCCCGGTGCGGCGGCGGCGCGCGCCACCTGCAGGAGCAGCTCGAGGTCGAGGCGGGAGAGGCAGTGGGCGTCGTCGACGAAGAGCGCTACGGGGCCGCGGCGTGCGAAGTCGAGCAAGGCGCGCGCGATCCACTCGCCGGCCACGCGCACGGGCGCGCCTTCGGCGCACGCGCTTCGGGCGCGCGCGGCGAGGGTCGCGTCGCCGCCGAGGCGCTCGGCGCGTCCGAGGACGGTCTCCCAGAGCGCTCCCGGCGCGCGGCCTCGACTCCCGTGCGCCCAGAGCACGCGAACCCCACGCCGCAGCAGGCGAGCCGCGGCTTCCTCGAGGAGGCGCGTCTTGCCGAAGCCCTCCTCCCCGGCAAAGGACACGAAGGGCGGAACGCTCCCCGCGGGGACGGCCTCGCGCGCCGCGCGGCCCGCGGCGGCGAGGGCCTCGGCCTCCTCCACGGCCGCCAACACCGCGCGCAGGTCCGCGCTCCGGCCGACGAAGCGGGGCTCGAGGCGTGCCGGCGTGGGCGAGGGCTCGAGGCCGAGCAGGGAGCGCACCGTGGTTTCCTCGCGCGCGGACGGGCCGAAGGAGAGGAGGAGGGCGATCGTTCGCGCGAGCGGCGCGGGCAGGTCGGGGCGCAATTCTTCGAGGGGCAGAGGCGAATTCCCCTCGGGGATTCGGCCGCTCGCCGCCCAGTAGAGGGTCGCGCCCAGGGACCATGCATCCGCACGCGGCGAGGGGGCGGCGCCCGCGCGGACATCGGGCGCCCGGAACTCGGGCCGCAGAGCCGCAGGGCAGAGGGCGGCCAGACCCAGGCCCCCTACCCGGCAGCCGCCCGGGAAGAGGTGAAGGCGCTCGGGTTCGACGCCTGCGTGCACGATGCCCAGCTCGTGAAGGGCGCGCAGCGCGGAGTAGGCGCTGCGTGCGATCCTCAGCAGGGCCTCGGCCGGCATGGGAGCTTTCGTTGCCGCCTCGGCGAGCGTTGGCGCGTCCACGTCTTCGGTGACCACGTAGACCCGCCCCGCGAGCGGTCCCTCGTCGATCTGCCCTGCGCCGTGGACCTCGAGCAGGTGGGGGTGCCGCACCCTCCCCTCGAGGGGCGCTTCGGTGAGGGCGCTCGGTTCCACGCGGCCGAGGGGGAAGAGGAGGATCCGCCGGGTGCCTCCGCGCAGGAGGTCCTGCGCGCGCAGCGGCGTCGCGTCGGGCGGAGAGAGGAGGCGATAGCGACCGCCGAGCAAGGGCGCCATGAACCACCGAGGATAGCTCAAGACCCGGTTGCCCCGCGAGCGGGCCTCGGCGGCGAGGTCGCCGCTCCACCCCCGCGTTGGCGGGGCGAGTCCGGTTGGCCCCGCGGAAGGGGCTCTGCGCGCGGCCCGCGGGCCCGGAGAGGCCTGCCGGGCGTTCGGGAGCGACCGGGGGAAGGTCTCCTGCGAGGCGGCCCGCGACACCGTCCCTACCTCGTGTCGGCAGAGCGTGCTATAGCTTCCGTGTGGCAGGGCATCGCGCGTGGGCAGAGTTCGTCGACAGCCCGACGAACCGGTACGTTCGCCGCTGGATGCGCCACTTCGCGGCCTTGCGCGCCACCTGCGTCGAGGCCTGGCAGGACGCTTTGGACGACGTGGCGCTTCCCGCCTGGTTCGTCCGCCTCGACGCCGCGGCCCGCGACCTGTTGATCGAGGCCTGTTGGCGCCGCGAGCGCGGGGAGCGCCCCCTCCCCGCGGAGGCTCTCGAAGAGGTGGTTCTGGGGCTCGAAGAGGGCGTCCTCTCCGCGCAGACCGCATCGCCCGAGGGCGCGGCCTTCGTGCGCACCGGCTTTCGCGCTCCCAACGACAGCGCCATTGCCCGGGAGAACGACCGCCAGGTCGACGGCGGTCCCGAGGCCCTCGCGGTGCTCCTCGAGAGCCGCCGTGTCTTCGAAGACCTGTGCCTGGCCCAGGAGTGCGCCTACGAGCCTTCCCTCGTCGTTCGTCCCTGGATCGAGGTCGCGCCCAGCTCGGAGCTGCGGGCCTTCGTGCGCGAGCGCAGGCTGGTCGGACTCAGCCAGCGCCTTACCGAGACCCCGCTGCCGGCCCTCGGCGAGCGCGCCGAGGACCTCGAAGCCCGGGTCCAGCGCCGCTGCGAAGAACTCCGCCAACGCTGGCCTCTCCCCGACTTGGTGGTCGACTTCGTGGTCCGCGACGACGAGGGTGCGCTGGTCCTCGACTTGCACCCCTGGCTCGACTGGTGCGACCCCGCCCTCTTCTCCTGGCAGGAAGACACCTTCGAGCGCTACGCCTTCCGCACGCTGAGCTGAGCGCGGGTCGATCCTTCGCGGCGGGCCACGCGGGAAGCGCGGACGAGGGGAGGAGGGCCGACGACTTCGGCCCGCGACGGGAGACGGGCGCAGTCCGGGTTCTCGCCCACGGACCGCTACGGCCCGCGGGTGGCGACCACCAGCAAGGCCTCGAGTTGAATGGGGAGACCGCGTTCGAGGCGCGCTCGAGCGAGTTCCTCCAGGGTCCGCTCCAGGGATTCGCGTTCTTGGTGGGTGCGGTCCTGGAGGGCGCGCTCCCAGCGAGGCGTACCCAGCACCGAACGCGCGAAGGCCTCCGCGCTCGGTACCGGGACGGGCATGGGCTGGTACCAGGCGAGTACGTCGCGAAAGCCGTGGCGCGCGACGCGCTCGCGCAGCGCGCCACGCTCTCCCAGGTAGAAGTTCGAGCGTTGCTTGGTGGCCGGGGTCAGGCCCACCCGCTCCGCGGCCTGCGCGGGGAGGGTGAACAGCGGGCTGTGCTCGGGGCGGCCCCACACGCACCAGGCGGCGTGGCCTCCCGAGACGAGCACGCGCGCGGCCTCCGCGAGGGCGGCGTCGGCGTCGGGGACGAGCATCAGGTTCAGGTTGGAGAGGTAGCGGTCGAAGCTGGCGTCGGCGAAGGGCAGCGCCTGGGCGTCGGCTTCGTGGACTTCGGCGGCGGCGGGCAGCTTGCGCCGCGCCCGGCGGACCATTTCGGCGGACAGGTCCGTCACCACGTGCCGGGCGCCGGGGCGGAGGAGTTCGCGGGCCTCGCGCGCAGCGCCGCCGGCCCCCGCACCGACTTCGAGGAGGGCGTCCGCCTCCGAGAGGCGCAGCTGGAGGAGCAAGGTGCGGGCCGTCTGCCGGGTGACCGGCTCCATGCGCTCTTCGAAGAGGGCGGCGAAGGCGTCCCAGTCCGCCCGCAGGGTCGCGAGGGTTTCGCTGGGTAGGTCCTCGCGGGAGGGGGATCGGTTCATGGACGAGACGCTACCCGACCCTCGGCGGAGCGCAATGCGCGGTCGGTCTTCGCGTTCACAAGCTGGCGGCGTCGACGCCGTAGCCCTTCAGCTTTCGCCAGAGCGTGCTCTTGGAGATGCCCAACACTCCGGCGGCGCGTTTCTGGTTCCCGCCGCAGGCCTTGAGCACGGCGAGGATGTGCCGGCGCTCGAGCTCGGCGAGGGGCATGGGGTCTCCAACGCCCTGCCCCTTGGGTCCCGCACCGCCGTCTGGGTCGGTGGAGCCGCTGCCGGGAAGGAACAGGTGCTCGGGCCGGAGTTCGTTGCCCTTGGCGAGCATGACCGCGCGTTCGATCACGTTTTCCAGCTCTCGCACGTTGCCGGGCCACTCGTAACCGCTGAGCACCAGGAGGGCTCTCTTGGAAATGCTCCGCACCGGGCGGCCCAGGCGGCGCGCGAAGCGCTCGACGAAGTGCGCGGCGAGCACCGGGATGTCCTCGCGCCGCTCGCGAAGGGGTGGAATGGCGATGGGCAGCACGTTCAGGCGGTAGTAGAGGTCTTCGCGGAAGCGCCCTTCGCGGATCAGGGCCAGCAGGTCGCGGTTGGTCGCCGCAATGACCCGCGTGTCCACCCGCAGGCTGCGGTTCTGACCGATGGGCCGTACCTCTCCGCTCTCGAGGAAACGCAGCAACTGCGGCTGGACCTCGAGGGGCAGTTCTCCGACTTCGTCGAGGAAGAGCGTTCCACCGTCGGCCTCCTGCGCAAGCCCCTTGCGGTTGCGGGTCGCTCCCGAAAAGGCCCCCTTCATGTGTCCGAACAGCTCGCTCTCGAAGAGCTTGTCGGGAATGGTCGCGCAGTTGACGACCACGAAGGGGCGGTCGGCGCGGCGGCTGTAGCGAAGGATCATGCGCGCGAGCAGGTCCTTGCCGGTTCCCGTTTCGCCGCTGATCAGGATCGTCGAGTCCGACTCGGCCCACTCGCGGACGACGTCGAGGCAGCGCTCGAGGGCCGCGCTGTGTCCGACGAGGGTCACGGGGTCGTTGGGGTCTTCCAGCCGTCGGCTGAGCGAGCGGACCTCCGTGCGCAGGCGGCGGCGCTCGAGGGCGAGGTCCACCGCGTGCAGGATCTGGTCGGGGGTGAAGGGTTTGGTGAGGTAGTCGTGGGCGCCCCGACGGATCGTCTGGACCGCGCTCTCGATGCTCCCGTGGGCGGTGATGATGAGCACTTCCGCGTCGGCGTCCCGGGCCTTGACCGCCTCGAGGACGGCGAGGCCGTCGACTCCTTCCATGCGCAGGTCCGTGACCACCACGTCGTAGAGCACCTCGCCGATGCGGTGCACGGCCTCTTCGCCGGAAGCCGCGGCATCGACCGAGTGGCCCGCGCGCGAGAGGGTGATCGACACCGTCTGGCGCAGGGAGGGCTCGTCGTCCACCACCAGGACGTGGGCCACGGCTCAGTTCTCCGCCGGGAGGACGAAGGAGACCGCGGTCCCATCGCCGGGGGCGCTCTCCAGGCGGAGGCTCGCCCCATGGGCTGCGAGGATTCGCTCGCAAATGGCCAGGCCGAGGCCGGTTCCTTTGGCCTTGGTGGTGTGGAAGGGGCGCACGGCGTTGCGCAGGGTCGCAGGGTCCATGCCGGCGCCGTCGTCGGCCACGCGGACCTCGATGCCGCCAGGGGCGGCGCGCGCCCGCACGGCCACCGAGCGTTCGGCGGCGTCGAGGGCGTTGCTGAGCAGGTTCCACACCACCTGCCGGAGTTGCTCCGCGTCGCCCGTCAGGCTGGGGAGTCCGGGGTCCACATGGAGCAGAAGTTCGCGCCCGGCCTGCGCGCGGTCGTCCTGGCGGGCCAGGGTGACCAGATCGTCGAGCAGGGCGCCGAGGTCCACCGGCGCGAAGCGAGGCGCCGCGGGGCGCGCGAAGCGGAGGAAGCGTTCGACGATGCCCGCCATGCGCTCGGTCTCGCGGCAGACGATGTCGAGCAGCGCCGCGTCCTCGGCCGCGAGGTCGAGGTCTCGTCGGAGGAGGAGGACCGAGTTCTGAATGGCCCCCAACGGGTTGCGCAGCTCGTGGGCCACTCCGGCGGCCAGTGTCTCCACGGCGTGGCGCCGCGCGTCCTCCACGCGCCCCTCGTTGCGCAGGTCTCGCGCCACCGCCACCAGGGCCGGCGGGCGGCCCTCGCCACGCAGCACGGTCGCGCTCCAGGAGACGGGCACCGAGTTCCCGTCCCGACGGCGCAAGAGCAGCTCGCTGCGCCGCGTGGTCTCGCGCTCCAGGGCAAGGCGCAGGCGCGCGGGCGCGAGCTCCGCTCCCTGCGCGGGGTCGGCGCACAGCGCCGAGGCCGGCGTGCCGATCAGCTCGCCGCGTCCGCAGGCGAGGAGCTCGCAGGCGGCCTGGTTCACGAACTCCACCCGTCCGTCCTGGCCGACGACGAGGACCGCGTCGGCGAGGGCCTCGAAGAGCCGCTCCAAGTAGTCGCGGGTGGCGCGCAGTCGCCCCGCTTCTTCGCGGATGACGCGGTCGCGCGCGAGGATCTGCTCCTTGAGGCGCTGCACCAGCTGGAAGGTGGTCACCGACTCGTCCGCGGCCATGGTCTTCATCGTAGGGAGCGGCGCGCTACATTGGTAGCCGTGACGCGCCGGACCTCGCTTCCCCTCTTGCTCTGGCTCGCCGCAGCGTCCTCCCCTGCGGCGGCGGGGAACGCGAGCACGAACACGAGCAAGAACGTCTCCCTTCGCGTGACCCTCCACGACGGAACGGTGCTCGAAGGGCGTGTGCGCTTCCGCAAGGACGCCCTCGAAGTCAAGGGACGTCGTCGCCGGCGGATCGCCTATCGGGAGGTCTCGTCGCTGCGGGCCATCGATCCGCCCACCCCGGAGGAACTGCGCGCGCGCTACGCCCGCAGACGCGATCGCATTCCGGACGACGCCGGGGCGGCGCCTTGGTTGCGGCTCGGCCGCTGGGCGCGCGCGCAAGGGCTGGAGGAGGAAAGCCGCGCGGCCTACGAGAAAGCGCTCGCCTGCGACCCCGAGTCCGCGGAGGCGCGCCGCGGCCTCGGCGAGTTGCAAGACGACACCGGCGCGTGGGTGGACGGACTCACCTGGCTGCGCACGCGCCGCAACCGGCTGGCGCCGAAGGATCACGACGGGCTCGTCGCCCTGGCGCGCGACGCCTTGAGGGCAGGCTACCGGGCGCAGGGCTTCGCTTGGCTGTGCGAGGTGATGCGAGCGGACATCTTCCACAAGGAAGCCCTGCGCCTCGCGCGGCCCATCACCGACTCCTACCGGCAGAAGACCCCCCTGCGCTGGCCGGTGCGCGGTCGCTGGAAGGCAAGCCCCGACCCCACCCGGCACCATCAGAAGAAGTCCTACGCGGTCTACGCCCTCGACCTGAACAAGGTCGACGCGGAAGGGCGGCACTACCGAGGACGGGGGCGCCGGCTGGAGGACGTCTACGCCTGGGGGCAGCCCTTCTACGCCATGGCGCCCGGTCGCGTGGTCGAGGTGCGCGACGGGAACCCCGACAACCCCCTGCGTGCGAGCCTCAAGGGCCGCGCCGAGAAGCACAACGGCGTCTCGATCCTCCACGAGGGGGGCGAGCTGACTTGGTACGTCCACGCCAAGTGCGGGAGCATCAAGGTCAAGGTCGGCGACCAGGTCGAGGCGGGGCAACTCCTCGGCGAGGTGGGGAACTCGGGCGGCTCGGCGATCCCCCACCTGCACGTGACCCTGGTCGCCTTCAACGGGATCTCCGTCCCCTGGACCTGCGACGACTTCACCCTCGTCGCCGAGGACGGGACGCCGATCCGAGTGGAGCGCGCCTGGCCGCGCGAGGGCTGGACCATCGAGGTCCCCGAGCAAGCCCCGCGGTGAGCGGCGCGGCGAGCCCCGCGCGCCCGGTCCGGCGCGTCGTGGCGCACCTCAGCGACCCCCACGTGCTCTGGGCCCCCGGGCGCCGCCCGCCCTGGTGGACCTTTCTCAACAAGCGCGTGCTCGGCGGGCTGAACCTGCTCCTCAAGCGAAGGCATCCGGTGGCCCAGTTCGAAGCCGCCCTGGACGACATCGCCGCCGACCCGCCCGACGCGCTCGTCGTGACCGGCGACCTGAGCAACCTTGCCTACGCGGCGGAGTTCGAGCGCGCGCGCGATCTGCTCCTCGGCTGCGGGGTCCCGCCCGAGCGAGTGGTCGTGATTCCCGGCAACCACGACGCCTACACGCGCGGCTCCGTGCGCCGGCGCGCCTTCGAGCGTGGCTTGGCCCCCTTCCTTGCTGCGGAGCCCGTGCGCTGGCCCCGCTTCCTGCTCCTGGACGAGATCCTCCTCGCCGCGACCTCGAGCGCGGTCCCCACCCCGTGGTTCACCGCTTACGGTCGGCTGGGCGCCGAGCAACTCGAGGCCCTGCGCGAGGGGCTTGCCGCTCCCGCCACGGCCCGTGTGGTCCTGGTGCACCATCCCCCCCTGCAGGCGAACGGCCGACCGGACCACCGCTGGCGAGGCAACCGCGACGGCGCGCGCCTGCTCGAGCTGTGCCATGAGGCGGGCGTGGACCTGCTCCTCTGCGGCCACACCCACCGCCGCTTCCAGTACCGCACGCCCGAGGGCTTGCGGATCGTGTGCGCGGGGTCGGTCACGCAGCCGCCGCGCGCGCTGGGCGAGGCAGGGACCTACCACCGCTACATCTTCGAGGGAGGGCGCCCGACGGCCATCGAGACCCGCGCCTTCGATCCCGAGCGGAGGGCCTTCTGCGCTTACGAGGGAATTGTCCTCGGGGCGGGCGCTTCCTGAAGGCGCCGGGTAGCGTGGACGAGGAGAGGGAGGGGCCATGCCCCGACGCGTGCTGGTCGTCGACGACGACGCGGACTTCCGCGAGAGCCTGGTCGATTTGCTCCTCGCCCACGGCGGCGGTGCGGTCGAAGCCGTGGCCGGCGTGGCCGAGGCCCGGGCTCGTTTCCGACCCGGCGCCTACGCCTTGGTCTTGATCGACCTGCGCTTGCCGGACGGGAACGGGGTCGAACTGGTGCGCGAGTTCCGTCGCCGGGACCCGCGGGTGTGCCTGGTCCTCATGACGGCCTACGGGGAGCGCGAGGACTTCGCCGCTGCCGAGGAGGCCGGAGCCGACCGCAGCCTGCGCAAGCCCTTCGATCTGGTGGCCGACTTCCTCGAACCCTACGGGGCCTTCTGCCCCCACCGCCGGGTGCTCGTCGCCGACGACGACCCGGACTTCCTCGCCGGCGTCGCCGACGACCTCCGCCAGCGCGGCCTGGAGGTGGTGACCGTTGCAGACGGCCTCACGGCGTTGGCCCGGGCGCGGACCGAGTCCTTCGACGCCTTGGTCCTCGACCTGCGCTTGCCGGGCCTGCGGGGGGACGAGATCCTCCGCGCGCTGGCGGAAGGCGGGCGTTCGCTGCCCACGATCGTGGTGACCGGCTACGCCGCCGAGGAGGCCGCGGTCCTCGCAGGGCTTCCGTCCACGGTGCCGCAGCTCACCAAGCCCATCGGCGCCGGGGCCCTGGCCGGCACCCTGCGCGATCTCTTCCAGCGTTTGGACGAGCCGTGACCGTCGCCGAGGAGCCCCGCGAGGCGGCGCTCGTGGTCGACGACGATCCGGACGTTGCGGGTTCGCTGGCGGATCTGCTGGCCCTGGAGGGCCTCTTGGTCGACACGGCG
The DNA here is from genome assembly GCA_003695705.1 of Planctomycetota bacterium. Taxonomy (GTDB): domain Bacteria; phylum Planctomycetota; class J058; order J058; family J058; genus J058. Next base: position 13,967 of record RFHU01000124.1, on the reverse strand, counting down.
GCCTCCTGCGCCGAGGCCCTCGACCTCGCCGCACGCCGTTGCCCGGCGCTGGCGCTCGTGGACCTGCGCCTCGGGGCCGCCGCCGACGGGCTCGAGCTGACGGCGCGGCTCAAGGAAGCGCATCCCGAGACCGTGTGCGTGCTCGTCACCGCCTACGGGAGCCTCGACAGCGCCGTGGCGGCCCTCCGGGGAGGGGCAGACGACTACTTGCGCAAGCCGGTTCGCCCCGAGGAACTGCGCGCCGTGGTGCGCAGGGCCTTGCGCATGCGTCGCCTCGCCGGCGAGCAGCGCGCGGCCCTCGAAGAGCTGCGCCGGAGCGAAGCCCGCTACCGGCGTCTCTTCGACGAGGTACCCGCGGCCATCGTCCTCGGCGACCTCGGCCCGTTGTTCGCAGCCCTCGAAGCCCACGGGGAGGAGGCCTTCGTCCGTGAGCAGGCCTCGCCCGCCTGCTGGGTGCGCATCGTCGACGCCAACCAGCAGGCGCTGCGCCTCTTTGGGGCGGAGAGCACCGCGGCCCTGGCCGCCTTCGGCTTTGCGGGGATCCTCGGGCCGGAGGGGGCGGAACTCCTGCGGGAGGTCTCTCGGGCCTTCCGCTCGGGTGCCAGCCGCGTCGAACGCGAGGTCAGGGCCCACTCCCTCGACGGACGCAGCTTGGTCCTCGACATGCGCTTGCACGTCACCAGCGGCCCCGGCGGAGCAGCGCCTCAGGCGGTGGCCTGCTTCGTCGACCTGACCCGCCAGCGGGAACTCGACGCCCAGCTCCGCCAGGCGCAGAAAATGGAAGCCGTGGGGCGCCTGGCGGGAGGGATCGCCCACGACTTCAACAACCTGCTCACCTCGATCCTTGGCTACGCCGAGCTCGCCCAGCGCAGCGGCTCGCCCGAAGACTTCGCGGGCCTGCGCGGGGTGGTGCGCCGCTGCGCCGAGCTGACTTCGCGGCTCCTCGCCTTCAGTCGTCGCGGCGACGGTCCCCGGCGCAGCGCCGACCTGCAGCACGCGCTCCACGACACCGAGGCCCTCCTGCGTCGCACCCTGGGCGAAGACGTCGCCCTTTCCGTCGAGAGCGACCCCGCTCTCGGCGCCGTCCCGCTGAGCGAGACCGAGCTGCAGCAGGTCTTCCTCAACCTGGCGGTCAACGCGCGGGACGCCATGCCTGGGGGCGGGCGCCTCTCCCTGCGCGCACGCAAGGTTCACGATCCACGGGCCGGTCCGTCGGTGGCGATCGAGGTTGCCGACACGGGGCACGGCATGGACGAGGAGACCGCGGCGCGGGTCTTCGAGCCCTTCTTCACCACCAAGGGCCCCGGGCAAGGGACGGGGCTCGGCTTGTCCACGGTCTTCGGCATCGTCGGCGCTGCCGGCGGACGGATCGAGGTCGACTCCGCTCCCGGCCAGGGGACGACCGTGCGCATCTACCTCCCCCCCGCCGAAGAAGCGCCCGAATCAGACCTCGCTGAGCGTTCGGTCCCTTCGGCTCCCCCCGCGCCCGCCGGAGCCTCGGTGCTCGTGGTCGAGGACGAGGTCTCCGTGCGGCAGGTCCTGGTCCGCCTCCTCGAAGACCACGGCTACCGCGTCCGCGCCGTTGCGAGCGCCGAGGACGCCCTCCGCGCTTGGGAGGAGGAAGGCCCCTTTTCCCTCCTCCTCAGCGACGTGGTCCTCCCGGGCCAGAGCGGTCCTGCCCTGGCCCGTTCCCTGCGCCGTCGCGTGCCGGAGCTGCGCGCCCTCTTCGTTTCGGGCTACGCCCCCGAGTCGACGGTGAGCGCCGCCGAGCTCGCGGAGCTCAACCTGATTCCCAAGCCCTTCGCTCGCGAGGACCTCCTTTGCCGCGTGCGGGCGGCCCTCGATGCGCCGGCGTCCTCGGGAAGCGGCAGCCAGAGGGTGAAGCAGGCGCCGCCCCCGGGTTCGTCGGTGAGCTCGACGTCGCCGCCCTGGTCGTGCAGGGCCCGGGCGACGATGGCCAAGCCGAGCCCGACTCCGTAGGTCTTGGTGCTGAAGAGGGGTTCGAAGACCGTTTCGCGCAGTTCGGGGGCGATGCCGGGGCCTGTGTCGGCGACGGCGAGCTCGATGCGGTCGGCGGTCCGCCGGGTGCGGACGAAGACCCGCCCGCCACCGTCGCCCTCGGTCTCGAGGACCTGGAGGGCGTTCTGCACCAGGTTGGCGAGGGCTTGCCCCAGGCGGAGGGTGTCGAAGCGCACGGGCTCCGGCACGCCGCGCTCGCGGACGAGCTCGACGGAGGGGGGAACGTCGAGGGTGGCGAGGAATTCGTCGACCCAGGGGTCGAGGGGCTGCTCGCGCGGAGCGAGGGGGCGTTCGCGGGTGAAGTCGAGCAGTTCCTCGATGATCCGGTCGCAGCGGGCGATGCTCCGCCCAATGCGGTCGAGGGCGCGGTCGGCCGCCTCGTCGTGCCCGCGCACGGTGGCCTCGAGCAGATGGTAGGAGTTCCCGATGGCCGCCAGGGGGTTGCGGATCTCGTGGCTGACGGTGGCGAGGAGGCGGCCGAGCACGGCCATGCGCTCCTGTTGCAAGAGTTCTCGCTCGGCCTCGGCGAGGGCGGAGGTGCGCTCGGCAACTTCGCGCTCGAGGACGGCCTGGCGACCGGCGATGCGCCCGGCCATGCCGTCGAAGGCTGCTCCGGCCCGTCCGACTTCGTCGCGGGCGTCGAGGCCGGTGCGCGCGGCGGGGTCGCCCGCGCCGAGGCGTTCGGCCGCGTGTTCGAGTTGCCCGAGGCCGAAGCGTAGGCGGCGCACCGTCGCCAGGCCAAGGCCGAGCGCAAGCGCGCCCACCAGCAGCAGGCCGCCCAGCAGGGTGGTCGCGTGGGCGCGCACGCGGCCTTCGACCGCGGCGCGCCGCGTTCGGACCCGGCCGCGCTCGGCGGCGAGGGCCGCGTGGATCGCCCGGTCGTAGGCCGCGGCGGCGCGGAGGAGGCGCTTCTGGGCCGTGCTCCACTCGGGAGGGAGCGGGGCGGGGAGGGGGTGGCGGGCGCGAACGCGCGCCAAGGACTCGGCGGCGGAGACGAGCTCTTCGAGGGCTCCGGCAAGGGCGTCTTCCTCCGCCGCCGGCGTTGCGCCGTTCGGGCGCAGGGAGCGGTGGTTGGCGAAGGCCGCGCGCAGGCGCGCCCCGGCTTCGCGCAGGCGTGCGACGCGCTCCTCCCCTCCTCTGCCTTTCGGGTCTCCGAGTCGCTCGGCCTCGAGGGCGAGGAGGTCGCCCTCGCGGTGCAGGGCCTCGAGGCGTCCGAGCGCGGGGAGGCTTTCTCGGGTGAGGCGGGCGAAGGTCTCCTCTACGTCCTTCGCGGCGGCGTGGACGAAGAGGGCCGCAGCACCGACGAGGAGGGCAAGGAGGGCGAAGGCGAGGGAGACCCGGGCGGGAAGGCTCACGCCCCGCATGGTAGGGGAGGAAGCGGGCGAGCGGGGTCGCGCGCCGTACACGCGCGACGGCCGGCCCGGGAGGGGGCCGGCCGCGCGGAGGAGGCGGGGCGGGCGGAGGGCGAGCTACTCGCCGCCGGCGCGCTCTTCCTTGGGCGGAACGATGATCTTGGTGGCGTTGCGCTTGCTCTTCGCCACGACCTCGCGCCAGGCGATCATGCCCTTGCGCTTGCCCATGGCGGGCTTGCGGCCCCGGTTCGCCTTGCGGTTGCGCCAGGCGAGCTTCGCGCGCTTGTCCTTCTTACGCCCGCGGTTCGCGCCCACGGTGCACCGTCCTTTCCACAGGGGCGAGACGGTAGCAAACCGGCGCCCCACTGCCTAGCGGCCCGTGGAAGAAGCCCCGGGTCTCTGCGGCGGATGCGCGCGGCCTCCGCCGTTCCGCCAGAGGGAGCGGAGGAGGGCGGCGAGGGCGCGCTCGCGCAGGGCGCCTCCGTGGAGGGCCAGCGAGCGGCGCCGCGCGCGCAAGCTCATGTGGGCGAGGAGTTTGCGGTCTTCGCTCAGGCGCGCGAGGGCTTGCTCCCACCCGGCGGGGCCCTCGGCGAGCAGGCCGGCCTCGGGGGGCGCGAGGGCTTCGAGGCTGCCTCCGCGCGGCGAGGCCACGCTGACGAGGCCGTGGTGCATGTAGAGGTAGAGCTTGTAGCCCGACTTGCCGGCGGCCCAGGGGTCGTCGGGCAGAGGGTAGAGGCCAACGTCGGCCGCGCGGAGGGCGCGCTCTTCGGCGGCGAGGCTCCAGGGGGTGAAGGCGCAGGGGAGCGGGAGCCGCGGGCTCCGGTCGGCGAGGACCGTGAGGCGCACCCGATCCCTGAGGCGGGCGAGGGCGGGTCCGATGGCCTCGAGGTAGGGGAGGGTGCTCCGGCTCCCCGTCCACACCAGGCGGAGCGGCCCGGCGGCGGGGCTGCGCGGAGCGAGTTCCTGGGCTGGGCAGGCGGGCAGGAGGAGGCGCACCCGCGGGTGGACGGAGCGGAAGGCGTCGCGCAAGGTGGCGTTGCCGCAAGCGACCGCGTCCACGGCGTCGAGGGTCGCGCGCAGCTTGGCCCCGAGCAACGGTCCGCCGGGGCGCCCGCTGGGCCGCAGATGCACCGCGTCGTCCGCGTCGAGGACGAGGACCGGCACCCGCCGTCGCAGGCGCGCCGCGTGGGATTCGCCGAGGAGCAGGCGGTGCAAGACCACCGCGTGCTCCTCGCCCAAGGCGCTGAGCAACCTCCTTCGCTTGCGAGCGCCCCGGGGCCAGCCGACGAGGTGCCCGGCCACGCCCAGCCGCGCCAGGCCGGGCAGGCGGTCGAGGACGCGCACCCGGGCGCTCGCCGAGTCGGGGTCCAGGGCAAGGAAGGCCACCCGCAAGGGCCGGGGCGGTTCGGTCACGCGCCGGCTCCTCTCTCCGCGCGGTCCGCCCCGCTCCCCGCCGCGGCGAGAAGCTCTCGGCCGACCTCGCTCCAGGGGCGGCGAAAGGCCGCCGCCCCTTCGGCGAGGAGCCTCTGCAGGGCGGGGTCGTCGAGGAGGCCCACGAAGTCGGCGAAGGCCTGAGGCTCCTCGTCCGCGCGCACCACGTATCCGTTCCGGCCTTGGCGCAGGTGCTCGGAGGCCCCGTCCCGGGCCGAGGCCACGACGGGAAGGCCGGAGGCCAGTGCCTCGGTGACCACCAAGGAGCAGGGGTCGTAGCGGCTCGGGTGGAGGAGGAAGCTCGCTCCGCGGTAGAGGGGAGCCACGTCGCGGACCGGACCGAGGAAACTCAGTCGCCCTTCCAGGCTGCATTCGCGGGCCAAGGGGGCGTAGGGGCGCGGGTCGTCCCCGCCGGCCACCACCAAGTGGACCCCCGGATGCGGGGCGACGGCGCGCAGGGCGAGGTCGAGGCCCTTGAGGCGGAAGGAGTGTCCTACGAAGAGGGCGAGGGTGGCGTCGCCGCGGGCGCCTGCGCGGCGGGCGAGGGCCCGGCGGGCTTCGCCGCGAGCCGCGCGCGTGGGCGGGGCGAAGCGTTCGGGGTCGGCGCCGTTGCGGACCACGCGGATTTCTTCGGGCGCGAGGCCGTGCCAGCGCTGCATGTCGCGCCGTACCCGTTCCGAGAGGGCGATCGCCTGCGCTTGCCCCCGACGGCAGGCAGCGAAGCAGCGGGCCTCGATCGCGTCGTAGGCGAATTCGCTGGCGCGCAGGCGGCGCCCGAGGCGCGCGAGCGCCGCCCTGCGACGCCCGGCCTGCGCGGCGGCCTCTCGTGCGGCGGCGTGCACGCCGCCGTGCGGCCAGAACGCGTCGGCGCCGAGGAGCTTTCCGCAGGCCACGACCCGCGCCGCGCCGTCGGCGCGTGCGCGCCGCCGGAGGCGGCGCGCGAGGGCCGCAGCCCAGAGGGGGCGAGGAAGTCGGGGGAGCGACACGCCCACCGCGCGCACTCCGGCCAGGGGAGGCCCCAGGCGGCGCTGGGGAGCGTAGACGGCGACCGCGAGGCCGTTCCGGGCCAGGGCCGCGGCGACGGCCCGCACGGCCCGCTCCGCGCCCCCGCGCCGTGGGTCGAGCCCCTCCGCGAGCAAGGCCACGTCGATCACGGCCCCACACTGGCATACGTCGGGCCCCACGGGCAGACTCGCGGGGTGTCGTCGTTTCGAAGACGGGCGGGTCCGCGGCGGCCCGCGGTCGCGCGCCACCCACCGCGGGCCCGTTCCCTTCTTCGAGGACGAGGAGGACCCCGGCAGCAGCCATGCTCCACGCGTCGTTCGGACCGATCCGGTGCTCCCGTCCCGCGCGAGGGGGCGGAGGCTCCTCGCGCGGGACGGGGGAAGGCACCCCGCCGGCGGAGGGCCACCCTTCGGGCGGCGCGCTGCGCGGAGTCGGCGGGGGAGGCGCGGGGTGACCGCTCCCCCCGGCTACGAGCGCCTTCCCGGCGGCGTTCTCGCGCGTTCCGAGGAGCGCGCGTGGATCGAGGCCCTCGGCCTCGGCGCCGTCGACGAGGCCTTCGCCCTGCCGGGCGAGCGGCGCGGCGAGGTGAAGTCGCTGGTTCGCCTCGAGGCGCCGGACGGGCGGCGGGTGTTCGTCAAGCGCTACGCCTACCGCCGCCCCGAGGCCTGGCTGCGTTGCGCGTTCAAGTGGAACTTCCCGGTGTGGTCCGGGCCGCGGGAACTCCACAACCTGCTCGCCCTAGCGGATGCGGGGCTGCGTGTGCCTTGCCCCCTGGCGGCGGGCGAGGAGGACCGGGGCGCTCGCCGACGCTCCTTCGTCGCCCTTGCCGAGTTGCCCGGCCGCCCCCTCGCCGCTCTGACGCCGCCTGCGGAGCGCGAAACGCGCCGCGCGCTGCTTTTCGCCGTCGCGCGGACGGTGCGCGCGCTCCACGAAGCCGGTTTCTGGCACAAGGACCTCTACCTCGACAACGTGTTCTGGGAGCCTGGGCTGGGGCCGGGGCTGATCGACTGCGAGCGGGTCGAGCGCCGCGCGGACGGCCCCCCCCTCCGCTGGCGGATCAAGGACTACGCCGCCCTGGACTACTCGGCCACGTGGCCGAGCCAGAGCGAACGGCTGCGCTTCCTTTGCGAGTGCCTCGGCCTGGCGCGACCGACGCCGGAGGCGCGCCGGTTGGCGCGCCTCGTGCGTCGCAAGGCCCGGCGCATGGCGCGGCGCGGGCGCAAGGGCGCCTGAGCGCGCGCTGGCGCTCACGCGCTTCCGTCGGGGAGCGCGCGGATGCGGCGGATCAGCCAGCTCGTGGAGTGGGCCTTGGGGTCGCCGACGATGGCGATCTCGCCCCCGTAGCTGAGCACCGAGTCGCGCTCCGGAAGGGTCCGCGGGTCGTATTCGGTGCCCTTGGCGTGCACGTGGGGCTGCAGGAGGCGCAGGAGCGCGTCCACGGTGGGTTCGTCGAAGATCGTGACGAAGTCCACGCTGCGGACCCAGGAGAGGATCTCCGCTCGCTCGTCCTGTGGCTGAACGGGAAGGTGCTCCCCCTTGTAACGCTTCACCGAGGCGTCGGAGTTGAGGCCGACCACGAGCACGTCGCCGAGGGCACGGGCCCCGCTCAGCGAGCGCAGGTGGCCCACGTGCAGCAGGTCGAAGGTTCCGTTGGTGAACACGACCCGCTTGCCGGCCTCCTTGAGTGCCTGGACGCGGCGCGCGAGTTCTTCGCGACCGAGGATCTCCGCTCGCTTCATGCCTCGACCTCCTCGGCCGCGTCGTTCCGGCCGCCGTGTTCTCCGTTCGGCGTCTTCTCCGTTTGGGGTGCGGGGGGCGTCGCGACGCCCCCCGTGCCCAACTGGCGCTCCACCAGCCGTGCGTAGACTCCGCCGCGGGCGAGGAGCTCCTCGTGGCGACCGAGTTCGACCACGCGGCCGGCGTCGAGGACCACGATCTGGTCGGCGCGCTCCACCGTGGAGAGTCGGTGCGCCACCACGAAGGTGGTGGCGCCACGCGCCAACTCGTCGAGGGCTCGTTGCACGAGGCGTTCCGTGTGCGCGTCGAGGGCGCTGGTGGCCTCGTCGAGGAGAAGGATCTGCGGCTTCTTCAGGAAGGCTCGCGCGAGGGCGATGCGCTGCACCTGGCCGCCCGAGAGCCGGTTCCCCCGCTCGCCGGCCAGGGTGTCGTATCCCTGGGGCAAGGCGAGGATCTCTTCGTGCACGCAGGCCGCGCGCGCGGCGGCTTCGACCTCCTCGTCGCTGGCGTCGAGGCGTCCGTAGCGGATGTTCTCTCGCACGCTGTCGTTGAAGAGGAAGCCTTCCTGGGGGACGAGGGCCACGAGGTTCAGGTAGTCGCTCAGGCGCACGTCGAGGAGGTCGCGACCGTCGACGAGGATCCGGCCCCCGCTGGGGACGTGGAAGCGTGCGATGAGGTCGACGAGTGTCGACTTCCCGCTCCCCGTACGGCCGACCAACGCCGTGAGCGTGCCGCGCGGGGCCCGCAGGGAGACCTGCCGCAGCACTTCGCCGTCTTCCTCTTCGTAGGCGAAGGACACCTCTTCGAGCGCGAAGCCTTCGCGCAGGCCCGCGATGGGCTGGGCGCCGGGACGTTCGAGTTCGGCGGGGCGGAGCGAGAAGAGCTCGTGGACGCGCCGCAGTGAGGGCAGGGCCTGCATGAACTGGTTGTAGGAGTCTCCGACCACCTTGGCGGGTTGGTACATGAGGACGACCAGGCCAAGGAAGGCGCCGAAGTCGCCCGCGCTCATGTCCGCCTGGCGGGTCACGACGAAGTAGCCGCCGAAGAGGAACAGCAGCGGAGCGGCGAGGTCGTTGGCCGTTTGCTGGAAGACCTTTGCCGCCGAGCGCGCGCGCACCACCTGCAAGGAGGCCGCAAGGGCCGCGTCGGCGACCTCCTCGAAGCGCCGCGCCTCGTGGGCCTCGCGCTGGAAGGCCTTGACTTCGCGCATGCCGGCGAGCATTTGCTGCATCGATTCGAAGGCCTTGCCGGCCTCTTGCTGCACGCGCCGAGCGCCGCGGCGGATCCGCTTTCCGAAGCGCCGCACGCTGAGCACCAGCGGCAGCCCGAGCAGGCCGAGGCCCAGGCACAGGAGGCCGGAGAGTTGGACCGCCCAGGCAAAGAGGACGACGAGGTGCAGGACGCGGGTCGCGCCGGTAAGGAGCACGAGCAGCAGATTGGCTACGTGGGCGAGGTCGTTGGTGAGCCGGCTGAGGGTGTCCCCGCGCCGCCGGCTGCCTTCGAAGAAGCCCACGGGAAGGGAGATCAAGTGCGCGGCGAGGCGGTTTTGGAGGTCGCGGAAGATCCGCGCCTGGAGGTACCGGTTCAGGTAGTTGCGCGAAAACCCCGCGGCGCCCATGGTCAGCCCGATGGCCAAGGCCGCGCCGGCGATGAACGCGAGGAGTTCGACGACGCGGCGCAAGCCGGCGTCGAGCCCTCGCTCGCGCGCGCGCAGGGAGAGGAGGGCCGCGGCCTCGCGGGCGGTGCGGTTTTCTCCTTGGGCGCGGCGGATCGCTTCGCGCTGCAGGACCACCGCTTCGGCGAGCGCCTCCCAGGCCTGCGCCCGCCCGGTCGCCCGCTCCAGGCGCACCCCCCAGAGGACGGTCGGTGGGCGCTCGATGCGCTCGGCGGCGTCGAGGAGCCCGCGCCCGGTTCGCTCGAGGAGGCGGCGCAGCGCGGGGTCGGCAACCGCGCCGACCTCGGCGACGCCGCCGAGCGCGGGATCGCGGCGCAGGGCCTCGCGGGCGGAGGGGTCCGTCCGCGGAGGAACGAAGGCCTGGGCGGAGGCCTTCGCCTGCGGTCCGGCCGCGGCGGCGAGCAGGGCGTCGCCGGCCTGTTCCTCGACGTCAGCGCCCGCCAAGACGTCGTCGAGCAAGGGCTTGACGAGCTGCGCCCGCAGGGCGTCGGCGAAGGCGAAGGCCAGCGAGGCGACGGCCACCAGCGCCAGGACGCCCAGGTAGGGGCGAAACAGGCTGCGGAGGAAGGCGGCGGTCACGCGTCCGCCCCGGCGGCGGCGGGTCGCCGACCGGCCCGAGCGAGGAGGTCGGCATAGACGGAGAGGGTCCCCTCCACCATGGCGTCGGTGGAGAACTCGGCGCGCACTTTGGCGCGCGCGTTGCGCGCGCAGCGCGCCGCGAGCTCGGGGTCTCCCAGCATGCGCAGGATCGCCCGCGCGAGGGCTTCGCCGTCGCGCACCGGGCAGAGGAGGCCGGTCTCTTCGTGCACCACGCTTTCGGGAATGCCGCCGGCCTCGGTCCCGACCACGGGGACCCCGGCGGCCATGGCGTCGAGCACGCTCGTCCCGAGCCCTTCCATGTGGCTCGGCATGACGAACAGGTCCATGGCCTTGAGCAGCGCGGGGACGTCGCGGCGGAAGCCGGGAAAGCGGACGCGCTCGCGCACGCCGAGGCGCTCCGCCTGGTCCTCCAGCGTGGCGCGCAGTTCGCCGTCGCCTACGATCACGAAGGTGCACTCGGGGCGTTCGGCGAGGACCCGGGGCACGGCGTCGAGGAGGTAGCGCTGGCCCTTGTGGTCGGCCATGTGGGCCACGTTGCCGACCAGCGCGTGGCCGGAGGGCACGTCGAGTTCGGCGCGGAGGGCCTCGCTCCGTTGGGGGGCCTCGTCGATCCGAGCGACGTCGATCCCCGAGTGGACGCAGCGGATCTTCTCGGGGGGGACGCCGTCCGCTTCGAGGACGCGCCGGATCGCCTCGGAGACGGTCACGTAGCAGTCGACGCCGTGCTTGTACTTGAGCCCATTGAGACCGAAGAAGGAGCGCCGGTAGATGGAGAAGTCGACGCGCCGGGCGACGACGAGCAGCGGGCGGGCGTGGGCGCGGATCATGCGCACCGCCACGGCGCCGAGGGTGTGCGCGTGCGAGGTGTGGGCGTGCACGATGTCGACCCGCAGGCGCCGGGCGAGCCGCGCCAGCCGCCACATGGCGGGGGCGTCCACCTCGCCGCGCATGCGCAGTTCGATCACTTCGTGACCGCGGGCGCCGGCGCGCTCGGCCATGGGAGAGCCCGGCTGGCAGGCGATCCAGGTGGGGTGCCCCCGGGCGGCGAGGCCGTCGAGCAGGTAGAGGACTTGCTGCTCGCCTCCGCGCCAGGTGGGCTCGGTGTTGAGATGCAGGACGCGAAGCCGGCTCACGCGGCCTCGGCGCGGGGCGGGTTCCGCAGCAGAGGGTGGAGGGAAGGCGCCGCGGTCGCCCGGCAGGGGGCGCACGCACTCCGGCGAGCGCCTTCCGCTGGAGGGGCTGGTCCCGGGCGCCCGGCCACCTCGTCGGCGTGCACCGGGTCCTGCGGGCGTGCGGTCCGGCGGGGAGGTCCGGCGGAGGCGCGCCGAGGCGCGGGGAGCCGCGGAGCGTGACCCACGAACGATGCAGTCAGTGCTTGGTTCAACGGGCTGCTAGGCGGGGGTCAGGCTGCGCTTCTTCGCCGCGGCGACCTCCTCGTAGAGCGCGAGGAGCGCCTCCACGTGACGGTCGTAGGCGTGCGCCTCCGCCGTTCGCCGCGCCTCGGCGCCCATGCGGGCCGCGCCTTCGGGGTCGCTCGCCAGGCGCAGAATGCGGTCGGCGAGGGCCTGGGCGTCGCTGCGGTCGTGAAGCAGCAGGCCGTTGCGGCCGTCTTCGATCAGTTCCGCAGCGCCCACCTCACAGGACGCGATCACGGGGAGGCCGGTCGCCATGGCCTCGAGGACGGAGTCGGCGAAGGGGTCGAAGCGCGAAGGCAAGGCGGCAACGTCGGCCATGGCCAGCCAGCGTTCGCTGAGCGGCTGCTCTCCGTAGAGCTTGAGCGCGCCGCCGACCCCCCGCGCGCGCGCCTCGGCGAGCAGCCGCTGCTCGCTGCGCTGGGTGTCGTGGCCGACCACGGCGATGCGCAGCTCGCGTCCGCCGGGGAGCCCGCCGCGCTCGCGGATCGCCCGGGCGGCCTCGACGAGCGCCGGCACGCCCCGGCGTCGAAAGCCGTTCCCCGCGCAGAGGACGACGAAGGCTTCCTGGGGGCAGACGACGCGCTCGCGGTACTCCTGGCGGTAGCGCGCGCAGTTTTCGGGCCGGAAGCGCTCGGTGTCGACTCCGTTGGGCAGGACCGTGAGGGTCTCTTCGGGCAGGGCGTAGCGTTGGCGGAGGCGCTCGGCGGCGGCGCGCGAGGGTGCGATCACCTTGCGCGCGGCGCCCGGCGTGTAGCGGCGCTTCTCGATGGCCAAGAGCTGCTTGCGATGCAGGCCGTCGGGGTCCGCGCGCCGCAGTCGGTCGTCGCCGGCCGCGCTGCGGGACTCTTCTTGGTCGTGGAGCAGGGGTTGGCGGGCCGAGGTGATGTCCTGATGGGAGCTGTGCGACAGCCCGTGGACGACGTCGTAGGCGTCGAGGTCGAGGCGCCGGGTTAGCCAGCGGTCGAAGCTCCACGCGCTGGCGAACTCGAAGGCCTTCCAGCGGTCGGGGATCCGCTGGAGGCGGACGCCGGGCTCGGGGTCGTCGGCGAGTTCGCGGCAGTAGAGGTCGACTTCGTGCCCCTGGGCGAGGAGTCGCCGGGCAAGGTGTGCTGCGTAGCCGTCGGCCGCGTAGGTGGTGTCGGTGATGGCGACCTTCATGGGTCCTTCGTTCTACAGGAAGCGGTAACGAACGATGTGGAAGAGGGCCGCCGCGCCGTCGCGCCAGGTGATCTTCTTGCCCTCTTCGTAGCTCCGTCCGGCGTAGCTCACGGGCACCTCGTAGAGGCGCCAGCCGCCGCGCGCGAGCTTGGCGGTGATCTCGGGTTCGATGCCGAAGCGGTCCGAGCGAAGGTCGAGGGACAGCGCCACGTCGCGGCGCATGGCCTTGTAGCAGACCTCCATGTCCGTGAGGTTGAAGTTGGTGAGCATGTTGCTGAGAAGGGTCAGGGCGCGGTTGGCCACCGAGTGCCAGAAGTAGAGGACGCGGTGGGGTCCGCCGAGGAAGCGCGAGCCGAAGACGGCGTCGGCGCGTCCGTCGAGGATCGGCTCGAGGAGCTGCGGGAAATCGCGCGGGTCGTATTCGAGGTCGCCGTCTTGGACGATGACCACGTCGCCGCCGGCGCGGGCGAGGGCCGTGCGGACGGCCGCGCCCTTGCCTCGGTTTCGCTCGTGGCGCACCAGATCGATCCGTGCGTCGGGGTGGTCGGCGGCGAAGCGCTCCACCTCGGAGACGGTGCCGTCGCTCGACCCGTCGTCGACGACGACGATCTGCTTGCGCAGGGGGAGGGACACGGCGTGCACCCGCCGCAGGAGCTCGTAGATCGTTCCCTCCTCGTCGTAGACCGGGACGAGCACCGAGAGCGACTCGAGCTTGCGCAGGGCGTCGCTGCTCGGCGTGGAGCCGGGGAAGGGTCCGGGCGAGGTGGCGTTCACGGGCATCGTTTTACCGCTTCCGCGCGCCCAGGCGAAAGGCCCACCAGAGGTAACGCACCGAGCCTCGTCGCCGGGCGACGGGCGGGCGGGCCGGACTAAGGCCCAGGGCGGCAAGCTTTTGGGCGCACCTGGAGCTCGTCTGCGGACGCAGGCGCTCCGCCACGACGAGGTAGTCCACCGCGTCGTGCCGCAGGCGCTCGAGGGCCTGCGCGGCCGGTCCGGTGGGAGGCGCGACGTAGCGCGCGCCCGCGTGCCAGGCGACGGCGCGTGCCTCGACGGCGCACACGGTCAGCGGCCCGGGGCCTGCGTCGGCCCGGAGCCACGTCCCCAACTCGCGCTCGCCGTCGAGATGCGCCTTCTTGATCTTGAGGGCCTTGGGGAGCGGCCCGGCAAGGAGGACGGAGGCGGTGAGGAGTCCCGCGACGCGCGCTGGACGGAGCCGCCAGCGCGAGGCGAGGACTGCGGCGACCAGGGCCAGTCCGCGGCCGGCGAGGGGTGCCACCAGGACCCCGAGCGGAGCCTGATGCACGCGGTCGGTGGTATTCCAGTTGGCCTTGAGCAGTCCCTGAACGGCCACGAAGACGGCGGCGGCGGAGACGAGCGCGACGGCGCCGCGCGGGCGTGGCGGCCCGCGCGGGAGGAGGCCGCAGAGGGCGAGGGCGACGAAGGTCGGGAAGGCGGTCGCCAGGGCGACGCGCAGGGCAAAGGCCTGCGCCGAGAGCCAGTCGTGGCGGGCCTCGGCCCGAGCGCCGGGGAGCGGAGGGGCGCGGCAGAGGGTCGCGAGGTCGGCGTCCGGCGGAG
>RFHU01000123.1 GCA_003695705.1 Planctomycetota bacterium | reverse complement strand
TTGCGCCAGCGGCGGCGGACGACTTCGGGGTCGTTGCGGGTGGCGAGGGCGAGGAGGATGCCGCGTCCTTGGACGACCCGCAGCGCCTCGTGGAGGCCGCGCTTGAGTCGCCAGAAGCCCTCCAGCACGCCGCGGCGCGGCTCCTCGCCGAGGGGGAGGTAGGCGGGGTTGCGCTCGTGGAAGCGGTCGTCGACGAGCTCGCCGTGGATCAGGGTGTCGTCGAGGTCGACCACCAGGCACTTGTAGGGCCCGCGGGTGCGAGCGACCCACAGAGCGTGCAGCCAGCCGGCCTCGGCCTCGGCGGCCGCGGGGGCCTCGCCGTGGCCGAGGCCGTGCCGCACCTGCTCCGACACCAACCCCCGGCGCGCCCAGAGGCCGCCCACGTCGAGGACGCGCCGGCCGCGGACGACCGACTCGAGTCGGTCGAGGGCCTCGTCGAGCGCGCGCGAGGCGCGCGAGGGCAAGAGCCCGAAGGCTCCGGCCTCGGGGCGGCGCAGGCCGCGGTAGACGACGCCGTCGTCGGGCAGGGCGGCGACGACGGCCCGCAGGAGGTCCAGCTCGATCTGGGGCGGGCGCCCGCAGAGCACGTCCCGCACGAGCGGCGCGACCGCGTCCCAGTCGAACAGGTCGACGTAGGTCAGCGTGGGCTCGAGGCGGCGAACGAGGTCCGTCTGCGTCCAGGAGGCGACGTGCACCTCGACGCCGCTGAGCCGACGCAGGGGCTCCGCGAGGCGCTCGAGGCCGCAACGCCCGAGGAGGAGGATCACCGCGTCCACCAGCCCGTGATCGACCAGCGCTCGCCGGAGGCCACGCGCTCCACCGCGTGCCAGGAGCGGGCGCTCGGGGCGAAGAGGCACAGGTCGCCCGCGTGCGGGCAGAAGCGCTCGCGCACGGCGAGTCCGTCGTCGGTGGGCTCGCCGAAGGCGATGGCGCCGCCAAGCTCGGCCGTCCAGTCCCGGGTGAGCCCGAGGGAGAAGGTCGCCGAATACTCCGGCCCGTCGGGGTGTACGCCCATGGCGTCGCCGGGGCCGAGGCGCCAGGCGTTGACTTCGAGGCGCGGGCCAAGGGAAACGCCGAGGAGCGCCGAGACCGTGCGGGCCAAGCCGGGGGCCTCGAGTAGGTCGAAGAGCTCGGGGAGGGCGTCGCGGTCGACGCGGGCGCGGGCCGCCCGCACCAGCGGCGTCTCCAGGCGCTCCAAGGGGAGGCGGCGCACGGCGTCGGCCAGGGCGCTCGTCCAGGTCGGCGCGCAGAAACCGCGAAGGACGAGGACCTCGCGGCCGGCGCGGCGCTCTTCGGCGAGGCGGCGCAACGCTTCGGGGTCCCGCCAGCGCGACGCGACGCCGGGGGCGTCGAGGGGCGCAAAGGGCGGGGCGGGCTCGCCGGGCGCGGGCGGAGGAACCACGCGGTGCGTGCGCCCGCGGTACCACTCGCGGCGCAGGAGCTGGGCGGCGGGGCCCTCGAGGAGAAGGGCCGTCTCGAGGCGCGCGCGCAAGGCGGGTTCGGGCTCGCCCTCTTCGAGGCGTTCGAGGCCCTTCGCCTCCTCGGCGTCGAGGCGAAGGAGTCGGTCGCAGACGGGGTCCACCAAGTCCAGCCCCCCGTCGGGCCGGGGAAAGCGGAGCACTTCCGGGCGCAGCGCGGGCCCCGTCGCTTCGTCCCTCACCGTTCCTCTTTGACGGCCACCAAGAGGAGGCAGGAGTGTTCGTGGACCACGCGCTCCGAGACGCGCAGGCGCCAGGAGAGGCGGTCGCGCCGCTCCACGAGGCGGTAGCGCAGGTCGAGGGCGAACGGGCCCCCTTCGCCGGTGAGGGCGCGCTCGAGGTCGTCGGGGCCGAAGCGTTCGCCGGGCGGGGTGAGGCCGTCGGCGAAGGCGAAGGCGCAGGAGAGGACGAGCGTCCCGCCGGGCGCGAGCAACGCGTCGGCCTGGCCGAGCACGAGCCGCGGCGCGGCGCACGAGTCGAGCACGTTGAGGAGCAAGACGGCGTCGAAGGCGTGGGCGAGGAAGGGAGGGTCCGCGGCGTCGCCGACCACGCCTCGTCCGCAGAAGGCGCGCGCCATGGCGAAGCTCGCGTCGAGCCCGGTGACGTCCTCGCGTCCGTGGAGGCCCCGCCCGCAGCCGAGGTCGAGCACCTCGCCGCGGAGCCCGGCGACGAGGTCGGAGACGCGTTCCACCAGCTCGCCGGCGGGAGCCGCGTAGGTGGCGAGCAGGCGGTCCCAGCCGCGGGCGCGCGGCGCCCCGGCGAGGAGGAGCTCCTCGACGGCGGAGCTCAGGTCGCGGCGACGGAGGACGACCTCGCGCTCCTCGGCGAGCCAGCGCTCGAGGTCGGGGGGGACGATGGGGACGCCGTCGACCACCGGGTAGCGCCGCCCGCAGCCCTCGCAGCGGAGGAGCTCGCCGGGGGCCTCGTTCGTGAGCCGAGCGACGCGAAGCGCGCCGTCGGGGCCGAGGCCGCGGCAGCCCGGGCAGACCAGGGGGGGCCGGGGCACGGGCTAGCCTCCGACGAAGACGTTGGGGCTCCCTTGGATGATGTTCCCCACGCCGCCGCAGTGGGAAGTCATGTCGCCGAGGCGTGCGGCGGGCTTCTTGTTGATGAACACGGAGGACGAGCCCTTGGCGACAATCCACGTGTTCCCGTTGCAGCAGGCCATGTGGATGCCCGAGTCGCCGAGGCGCATGGCCGGGAGGCCGTTTACGAAGACGTTGGGGCTGCCTGCGGTGGCCGGGCCCGTGACCGGGTGCGGGCAGGCCGGGCAGCCGTGCGCGCAGGCGGGGCAGAAGGCGCGATCGGTGACGCGGTGTTGGGGGGGGCCGGGCACGGCGGACTCCTAGTTGATCATGACCTGCGCGCCCTTGATGACCGTGATCGCCGAGGACTCGGCCTGGCGCATGGCGCCGGCCTTCTCGTTGATGTTCGCCTTCGCCTCGCGCTTCATGTTCATGTCGGTGGTGTGCTGCATGTCCATTTTGCTGTGGGCGACGAACTTGCCGTCGGCCGTCATGGTCGTGTCTTCCCAGGTCTCGGTGACCAGGTTCTTGCAGCGGATCAGGACCGTTTCCTTGGCGATGAGCTCGATGTCCCCGTCGGCGCTGGTGATCACGATCTTCTTCGTCTCGGTGAAGATCTCGATGTTGTGCTTGCCGGTCTTGTCGGCGATGGTGATCTTCTCCTTGCCGTCCTGGTCGTCGAGAATGATCAGGTGGCCGCTGCGCGAGCGAATGAAGCGCAGGTCGTTCTTGCCGTCTTCGTTGTGGTCGCGGCCCTTGCACGAGTAGGGGCCGTGGTCGTAGCCCTTGGGCTCGCCGAAGGTGCTCGTGATGTCGTCGCAGGTGGGGGGCTTGTCGACGCCGTTGTAGAGGCTGCCGATCACGTAGGGGAAGCGCACGTCGCCGTGTTCGAAGCCGACGAGCACCTCGTCGTCGACCTCGGGGATCCACCACTGCCCGCGTCCCTTGCCGGCCATGGGCTGGACGACCCGCGCCCACCAGGACTCCACCTCCTCGGAGAGCCAGGGGAACTTCACCTTGACCCGGCCGAGCTTCTCGGGGTCCTTGTTGTTGGTGACCAGCCCGACCACGAAGCCGTAAATCTTGCTGGCTTGGGCTTCTCGATCGCGGCCCTGGGAGAGGAGGTCGACGATGGAGTCCATGGGCGGGACCTCAGCGAGGGTGGGGGG
>RFHU01000122.1 GCA_003695705.1 Planctomycetota bacterium | reverse complement strand
GGCCAAGGCCCCCGAGCCCCCCCGGCCCCCGCAGGCCAGGCACGGCCTTCGCCGCTTGAAGGCTGCAACCCCTGAGGATAGGCTCCCTGTAGCCAATCGGCGGCGGAGGCTCGGCGACAGGTGTTGCCCGTTGGGAACAGTTCTCTCGAGCTCGGGTACGGCCGCTGGCTGCTCTCGCTGCTGGTCGGAACCGCGCTCGGCGCGGGTTCGCCTGCCGTCGCCCAGGCCCGCCGCGCCGGCGCCAGCCCCTCCGGCGCCCACCCCGAACCCGAACTCACCCGCGACGCGGAGCGAGCCGTCGAAGAAGGCGTCGCCTACCTCGCCCGCCTGCAGCGCGACCGCTCGGGGAGCTGGCCGTGCACGCCGCAGCGTTACCGCATGTCCGTCTCGGCCCTCGCCGGACTCGCCCTGCTTGCGCACGGAGACACCCCTACGAGCGGGCGCTACGCGCGCAACGTGCGCAAGCTCATCGAGTGGATGCTCGACGCCCAGCGCCGCTACGCGGAAGTCAACCCCCCCCTGGCCGGGCTCCTCTTCGACCTCGAAGAGGAGAGCCGCGACGACCGGCCCATGCACGGCCACGGCTTCGCGTTGCTCTTCCTCGCCGAGGCCTACGGGAACACGGCGCGCCCCGAACTGCGCCGGCGCCTGCACGAGGCGATCCACGCGGCCGTGCGCGTGACCGCCAATTCGATCTCGCGGGACGGCGGCTGGTACTACCATCCCGTCGCTCGACCCGGTCAGCAGTACCTCGACGAAGGCTCGGTGACCGTCACGCAGATCCAGGCCCTGCGCGCCGCGAACAACGCGGGCATCGAAGTCGACGCGGGGCTCATCGACCGCGCGGTGCGTTACCTCCACGCCTCCCAAGACCGACGGACCGGGGGCATCCGCTACCGCAGCAGCTCGGGCAGGACCTCGGCCGCCCTGACGGCGGCCGGGGTGACCTGCTTCCACGGAGCCGGGATCTACGGGGGTGCGGCGCTCGAGCGCGCCTACGACTACCTGCGCCTGACCCTCGATCCCAGCCAGCAACAGGACTTCTTCTACTACACCCACCTCTACGGAGCGCAGGCCATGTTCCAACGCGGCGGCCCCGAGTGGGCGGACTATTTCCCCAAGATCCGCCGGGAGCTCCTCGCGCGCCGCGGCGGGCGCCCCTATTGGAAGCACCGCTTCGGCAAGGCCTACGCGACGGCCATCGCGCTCCTGATCCTCCAGATCCCCAAGCGCTACCTGCCGATCTTCCAACGCTGAGGTCGCCGTGTCCCGACCCCCGACGCCCCCCGCTCCGCGAGAACAGCCCGAGTGGACCGCCCTCTACGAAGCAGGGCGCCTGATCAGCGCCCCCGCGTTCGACGAACGGCGCACCGCGAGCGACTGCCTCGACCTCGCCCTCCGCGTCGTCGGCGCCGAGGCCGGGCTCCTCGCCACCTACGATCGCGGACGTGAGCTCATCGCCCTCGCCGGGCAGGCGGTGGACGAGGAGGCCATCCTCGAGGAGCCGCGCCTGAAGCCGCTCCTCGAACGGGCGCGCACGGACGGCCTCCGGCGTGAGACGATCCCCTCCCTCCCCTCCATCGCGCGCCCCGACGCCCGGGAAGTCCTCCTGCTCCCCCTGCAGCTGCGGCTTCGACCGCTCGGACAAGAGGACCCCGAGCAGGAGGTCATCCGCGAGCGACGCCGGAGGGCCGTTCCCGCCCTCGCCCGACCCCTCGGGCTCCTCCTCCTCGCCGGTCCGCGGCGGGTGGATCCGTCCCTCGATCCGACGCTGGAACGCCTCGCCGAGCACCTCGCGGAGGTACTCGTCAACGCACGCCTCTACGCGGCCACCATTCGCGACCCCCTCACCGACCTCTACCGCCGACCCGAGCTCGACCGCCACCTCGAAGTCGAGACGATCATCGCCGGACACACGGGCGCGCCCCTGGCCCTCCTGATGTTCGACCTCGACGACATGGCGCGCATCAACCAAGTCCACGGACGCGCCCGCGGCGACCGGATCATCGCGCGCGTGGCTCGCCTCATCCGGGCGCAGCTCCGCCGCGGAGACGCGGTCTTCCGTTACGGGGGAGAGGAGATCGCCGCCGTATGTCCGCAGGCCGACCCGGAGCAAGCCCTCGCCACCGCCGAGCGGATCCGAGCGAGCGTCGAGTCCTATCCGGGCTTCGCCAGCGAAGTTCCCGTGCGGGTGTCGGTGGGCGTCGCGGTCTATCCGCAGCACGCCGACGGTCCCAGCGAGTTGTTGCGCAAGGCCGACCAGACCCTGTTCATCGCCAAGCAGGAGGGCGGCAACCGCTCCCTCCTCTGGCACCGCCGGATCCCGCGCCATGCCCTCCGCTCCGACAAGCTGATCGGAATCCTCACCGGCAACCAGGCGAAGGACTACCGAAACATCATGATGCTCCTGGACACGATCGTGGTCGTGAACTCCCTCCTGGAGCGCAAGCAGGTCCTGAGGACCCTGCTCGACATGCTCATCCAGCTCTCGGGTTGCGAACGCGGCGTCCTCTACCTGGGCTCCGATCGCGGCGCCCTGCGTCCCTGGCAGGTCGAGGTCGCCCTCGACGGCGCCGGACGCGCCATCGAGGCCACCGGCGTGTGCGAGCACGTCCTCGCCCGAGTCCGGCGCTCCGCCCTCCCCTTGAGCATTCCAGGCGACGAGGAGGAGGACGCAGAGCTTTCCGCAGCGCTGCGCACCCTCGGGCTGAAGCGTGCGATCTGCCTGCCGCTCCTCGTCAAGGGCCGCCTCCTGGGCGCCATGTATTTCGACTCGAGACACGCCGACGCCGAATTCCAAGAGGAGTCCGACCTGATCTTCATGCGGGCCCTGGTCCGCCAGCTCGGCGCCGCGCTGGAGAAGGCGCGCCTCTACGAGGAGAACCTGGCGCAGAAGAAGGAGCTGGAGGAACTGACCGCCAAGCTCGCCCAAAAGGTGCAAGCCCAAGCCAGCGAACTCGCCGACTTGAACCGCAACCTCAGCCAGCTCCAGCTCCGCTTCAACTACGACAAGATCGTCGGCAAGTCCGAGGCCATGCAGCGGGTGTTCAAGCTCCTCGACCGGATCACCGACACCGACGTCCCGGTGCTCGTCTTGGGGGAGACCGGAACGGGCAAGGAGCTGGTGGCTCGCGCCCTACACCTCAACGGGCCCCGCCGCGACGGACCCTTCGTCTCGGTCAACTGCTCGGCGATCAGCGAATCGCTCATGGAGAGCGAGCTGTTCGGACACGTCAAGGGCGCCTTCACCGGCGCGGACCGCGACAAGCCCGGCTTCTTCGAGCAAGCCCACGGCGGCACCATCTTCCTCGACGAGATCCAAGACATGAGCCGCTCCATGCAGCGAGAGCTGCTCCGCGTCCTTCAGGAGGGGGAGGTGCGGCGCGTGGGCGGAAAGGAGATCATCCACGTCGACGTCCGCGTGATCTCGGCCTGCAACCAAGACCTGCGCGAGCTCGTCCGCCGTGGGGACTTCCGCCAGGACCTGTTCTATCGGCTCAACGTCGTCTCCATCGAGCTGCCCCCGCTGCGCGACCGCAAAGAGGACATCCCCCTCATCGTGCAGCGCCTGCTGGAAGACGCGCGCACCATCGACGGCCGGCCGGTCAAGCTCGACAAGGAAGCGCTGCGCAAGATGCTTCGCTACGACTGGCCCGGAAACGTGCGCCAACTCCAGAACTTCATCGAGAAGACCTGCCTGCTCATCGAAGGCGACACCATCCGATCCGAGCACGTCCAGCTCGACGGCGAGCGCCCCGGCGGAACCGGCGGCGTCTCCCAGCTCTTCGAAATGGAATACAACGACGCCAAGCAGGCCTTCGCGCGCGAATACCTCAAGTCGGTCCTCGCCCGCAACGGCGGGAACGTGACCCGCGCGGCGGCAGAGGCCCGCGTCGTCCGCTCGAGCTTCCACAAAATGATGCGCAAGCACGGAATCTCGGCCAAGGACTTCGCCTCGCCCCGCAACGTCCCTCCCCGCGAGTGACTCCGTGCACGGGCTCGCACTCGGTCTCGGCAGCCGCGCGGAGGCCGAAACCGAGCGCGCGGCGCGGGCTACCTCCCTTCCGCGCAGCCTCGAGGTCGGACGCAGGCCACCGCCCTCGGCTCCGCGCGGGCCGGAGCACGGTTCCCCCCGGGGGCGGGACCGGCCGGGAGCCAAAGGACCCGACGAAGGGGAGACTGCCTGCGGAGCCGTCCTGAGTCAGGGAGAGCGCCCAGCGCGCCGCCCACCGAGCGCGGCCCGAAGCCGACCAGACCTCCTCGCGCGGCGCTGGGACTCGAGCTGCGGCTGCTACTCGTCCCAGTCCTCCTCGTCCTCTTCCCAGTCCTCTTCCTCGGCCTCCTCGCCCTCGTCGGCCGCGGCCTCGTCCTCGTTCTGCTCCCCGGCCCCCTCGTCTTCGGCCTCCTCGGCCTCGGTCGGGGCCCCTAGGCTCGGGAAGGCGCTCTCGTCGGGCTCGGGGGGGGGCAGCAGGCGGTCGCGCCAGGCGCGACGCAAGACGGCCCTCCGGTCGCGCTCCTCGGCCGCGAAGGGGTCGACCGGAATGCTTGCCAGGACCGCGTCGATGCGCGCCTCGGCCGCGCGCGCGGCTCCGAGTTCCCGGCGCAAGGCAGGCGTGAGGCGGCGGCGCTCCTCTTCGCGTTGCCGCTCGGCGAGGAACTCCTCGTAGGCATCGGGACGAACCCAGCGCTCCTCGCGCTCGACGAGCTCGGGCGGCCGCCGCACCCGTACCCGCTCGTCGTGGGTCTGCAGACAACCGCAGAGGAGGAGCAGCACGGGGAGACAGCAGGTCGGGCGTAGGCTGGGGCTCATCGGACGGCTCCGCAGGCGCGCGCGGCCGACCATACTCGCCCGCCCGCTCGCGGGCAAGGAGCTTGCGTTTCTCATGCGCGCCGCAAAGAAACCCAAGCGGCGCCCGGGGCTCCCGCCGCCGCCGCAACCACGGGACTTCTTGCGTCTTGGCGCCAGGTACGCTTATTGTTGACCTGTTCTGCTTGGGAGGAGCCATGAAACGACTCCGCGTGGGGCTGGTGTTCCTCGCCCTTTCGTTCGCGCCGCTCGCGGCCGAGGAACCCGAGGCCCCTCCCCCCGCCAAGGGCGAAGCGGAGGATGAACTCGAGCTCGAGCTGGTGGTCGACCCCGCCGCCGACGACGACGACGACCTCCTCGACCCCGACCTCGACGGCGACGCCGGCCCAGCGGTCCCCGAACCCCCCCTGGAGGAGAAGACCCGCATCGACGACGAGGCCGTGTCCATCGGGCGGGAGGCCGACCGCTACGGCGACGAGCTGCGCGAACTCTCGCGGCTGCTCCGCGATCGCCAAACCGAGGCCGAAGCGCGCAGGCGCCTCGAGGAGCGACTCGCCGACGCCGAGCGACAGCTCGCGGGACTCCGCACCCAGGTCGAAGGACTCGAGCGACGGCTCGCCCGCGACGAGCCCGGACGCCGTCGGACCCGGGCCTCGTACGGCACGCCCCTCGACTTCGATCGCCTGCCTCGCCGGGGTCGACGGCGGGTCCGTCCTCAGAGCGGAGACGAGCAGTTCGCCTGGTGGCAGAAGCTCATCCTCAAGGGGCTCGACGGACTCCACGCCGGGCTCAAGAAGTTGGCGGAGAAGCGCGCCAACGCCCTCAAGGCCCGCGCCGACGCCCTTGCGCTGGCGACCGATCCCCGCTATCGCCCCTACGCCGACGCCGCCGTGCGGGACGCGGTGGGAGACAGCCGCTTCGCCCAGCCCATCTACGACCGTCGCCTGGACGACCTCAGCCTGCGACCCGTCCCGGCGCGCGCGGCCCCCGTTCCGCGCCGCACGACCGGCCGGCCGGCGCGGGCCGTTCGCGAGACCGGACCCACCGGACCGGTGGTCTTGCTCCCCCGCCGCCGCGGCCCCAACGGGCGCTTGGTCCCCGTCGTCGACCTCCCGCTGGGCGGGCCCTTCGTCGTACCCTCCCTCAGTCCGGCGGATTCGCCCGGCTTCCTCGACGAGCCCAACGCCCCCGGATCCGGCGCCGTCACCTCCCCGATCCGCTGAGGGGCGGAGGGCGAGCGGCCGCCCACGCCCGAGCCCCTCTTCCAGAAACTGAAAATCGTTCGGCGGACCGGCACCCCGGCCCCCCGTCGCCTCGGCCCCGTCCCGCGGCGCTCCTGCCTTCGTCGGCACTTGCGCCCGAGCAGCCTCGCCGCTTTCGAGGCACGGGGCTTGCGCAGCCCCCTCCGCCCAGGAGGCTCGCCCCATGAAAACGTCCCTGCGTTGGCTCTCCGTCGCCTTGGTTCTCACCGGACTCACCGCCTGCGGCAACACCGGGAGGTCGGGGAAGGCGTGGTTCGGTCCCGGCTCCGGAGCGCAGACCAGCGGAGGGGCCACCGGCGGCGGAGGGGCCCCCGCCGACGACCACGGCAACGACATTCAGAGCGCGACCTTCATGGCGGGAAACCCCGCCGGCGGCCCGGCGAACGGATCGGGAGGCATCGACTACGCGGGCGACGTGGACTTCTTCCAGATCTACATCGACACCACCGGCGTCAACACGATCACCTTCAGTACGAGCAGCTCGGGGGACACCTTCCTCGCCCTCCTCGACGCCAACGGGAACCAGATCGCCGCCAACGACGACGAGGACCCGAACCAGAACCCCCCCCTGCTCAACTCGAAGATCGTCCTCCAGGCGCCGAACGTCCCCCCGACGGGCTTCTACTTTCTCGCCGTGGGCGAGGGACAGAACGCGCAGGGCACCCTCCCCACCTACGGAGTGCACGTCCAGTTCTGACCGGTCCCGCCGCGCCCGGCCGTGGCCGTTGGGGTGCGCTCCTCGGGGAGTCTGGGGAGACCTGCGCGACGGTCGGCGGTGTGGCGAGGGGAAGGCGCCGGAGGACCAGCCCAGGGGGGCCCCACCGGGTAGGCTGGGGAGTTCCCGGTTCCTCTTCGTGCGTCGTCTTCTCTGCGTCTCCTTCCCCCTCCTCTGCGGCTGCGCCACGCTGCCGCTGCCCGCCGACCCCGCGCGCCTCCCCCGGGTCGAACTCGCCCTGCCCTCCGCCGGGACGCTGCGGATCTACCACACCGCAGACATCTCCGCAGACCTTGCCCGCCGGCTCCTCGGACACGTCGCGGCCGTGTCCACCCGGGTCCAGGACCGCCTGGGGGCGTCTCCGCCCCGCACGGAGATCGTCCTCTACCGACCCGCGGGCCCCACCGCGAGCGTCAGCGAAGGCCAGGTGCGCGAGACTCGGGCGGACCTGGTGCAGGAAGCCAGCGGCTGGCGCATCCGCTTCTCCTACCCCTGGTCGGACGATCCGCGCGACCCCGGACAGCTCCTGGGCACCACCGCGCACGAAATCGCCGAGGCGACCATTCTGCTGAACGTCACGGTGATCGACCCCTACCTCCGCTGGGTTCACGACGGAGTGGCCGAGTTCGCCGAGCACGAGGCCTTGCGCGAGCTCATGCCGGAGGTCGCCCGCGAAAACCTACGTCGAACCATCAACTTCGTCCGCGAGCGTCGCGAAGACGGCGTGACCTTCGTCGACCTCTCCCGCTGGCGACAGCTTGCCTCCTACCTGGTCCGCTCCCACCGGTTCTTGGGACCAAACGAGAGCAACCTCTCCCTAGTGCAGCTCGGGCGCTCGGTGCGGCGCGTCCGCAACGCCCGCGTCTCCATCCAAGACCCGCTGCTCCTCGCGGGCCTCGCCGAGATCGAGGACATCCTCGTCCACGCCCGGCGACAGAGCCGCCGGCCTTGGTCCCCGGGCGAAGCGCGGCCCGACGACCCGGTCCACCAGGACTACCTGTTCTACAACGCCGCCTTCGCCCTCTGGCTCGAGCTCGAACGGGCCAGCCCGGGCGTCGCCCAGCGAACCCTGGAGGCCTTCGCGGCCCGCCGGGCGAAGGACGACCACGTGCTCTCCGCGGCCGAGGCCCAACGAATCGTGGCCGAAGCCGCGGGGCGCGAGCGCCTCGACCTCCGCGTCCCCATCGACCGGGTCGAGTCCGTCCTCGAGGCCGAGCTGGCTCGCCTCCCCTGAGAATGCCCCGGCGCCTCCTGCGCGCCCCCTTCGCCTCGCCTCCCGCGGGGTCGGCAGGCCCGAGGAATCTTGCTAGGCTCGGGCCCATGTCGATCAAGTTCGCGTGCGCCTGCGGGAAGGCCTACAAGGTTCCCGACAAGCTCTCGGGAAAGCGAGTCAAGTGCAAGCGGTGCGGCGAGCCGGTGCGCGTCCCCTCGGAGTCGCAGGCGGGGCTCACCTCAGCGCGGGCGAGCGCCGTGTCGAAGCGCTCGGTGCTCGCCTCCCAGCGGTTGAGCAAGAGCGGACGCAGCGGACGAAGCCGGCGGACGAGCGCACGCCTCTCGGGACGCAAGCAGCGCGCTACCAGCGGGACCCAGCGGGTCAAGGCCGTCGACCTCTCCGAAGGCAACCAGCTCAAGCGCTACAAGTCGAAGAAAGAAGAAGAATTCCGGCGCGGCGAAGCCCGCCTGACCTACTTCGAGAACGGAAAGCCGGTCAAGGCCTTCCGGGTGAGCAAGAAGGGAGCGACCATCGGCCGCTCCGAGCGGTGCGGGGTGACGATTCCCGACGACAGCGTCTCCAGCGAGCACGTCAAGATCGAGTACAAGCTGGGCACCTTCATTTCCACCGACCTCCAGAGCGCGAACGGGCTGGTGGTGAACGGACGCGTCGTCCGGCGTTGCTCGCTCAAGAACGACGACATCATTCAGCTCGGACAGGCCATTTTGCGCTTCAACTGCTGAGGTCCTTCTCTTCTCCCCGCAGGGCACGGCGCCCTGCGCAGGCCCTCGCCCGGGCTCGGCCCGGGAAGCTGGCGCCCGCTCGGCGTCGGCCGGCGGCGTTCCCGTTGGAAAACAAACGCTCTCCAGGGGTTCCGCGCCAGCTTTTCCACGGCCAAGGCTTTGAGACCCCTATAGATTTCGGGCTCAACGTCCGATGCCAGAGAGAGGCAGGGTCTTCGTAAGCCACTGCCCAGCAACGAACCCAACTTGGGCATGCAATGTGCTGTCTCCGCCCGCCGTCCAATGGGGGAAGCATGATTCGGGACACCCGCACCGAGCGCTACTTGGAAGTGGGAGACCGCTTGGTCGCGGCCGGCAAGTTCAAGCGAGCCGCGGAGGTGTATTCGCGCTACGCCGACGCCTGCCAGGCCCAGACCCTCCTGCACCGCGCCCGCCGCACGGTGGAGAGCGACCCGCACAGCGCCCTGCGCGACCTCGCGATCGTCGAGCGCCTCGTCGGGCCCTCGGGGGAAGGACGCCGGCTCGTCGCCGAAGCCTACTCCCGGCTCGGGCATCCCGAAATCGCCGCGCGCTTCTTCGCGGCTGCGTCCAAGTAACCCGGCGGCTCCCTCGGGCAGCCCCGGTTGCTAAGCTGGGGCGGTGCGCCGCGGGCGAGGTCCGCTTGCGCGCAACGGCACAGCCGATCGGCGGAGGCAGGGATGACCGGCATCAGTCACTGGGAGCCCTCCAAGTGGCTCGTCCAGAGCGCACCCCCCGACATGGCCGAGGGGCGGACCCGCTGGACTTTCGGCGTCTACGAGATCCTCGACGTGCGCCGGAGCCCCGTCGATCCGCGGGTCATTCACGCGATCTATCGTGGGGTCGTCGAACTCGACCCCGAAGAAGTCCCCGACCCGCAGGACCCGACCTTCACGCCGCGCCTCGAGGAAGCCGTCATCCAGAAGTGGAAACAGTTGCAGCTCGGCTAACTTCCCTTCGCGGAGGCCAGGGGACGAGGGCACCGGCGGCCGGGCGCACGAAGTCCCGGGCCCGCGGCCCACGCGAGGCCTGGAGCCCGTTTCGCCAGGGAATCCACGCGCCCCCGGAGGAGAGAGAGGCTGCGGGTTCCGGACGCTGCGCTCCCTAGCGACCGATCCGGCGCAGAGCCTCGCCGACGCGTGCGATCCCGCTGCGGATCGCGTCCAACGGCCCCCGCTGCTGGGGACACACGAACTGCGATGCCTTGTCGACCAAGACGACCAGCAGCATCACCGCCTCGAGCCCAGCGGAGACCTGCCCCGTCAGGGCGTGCTGCGCTTCGCTCAGGGTGTTCAAAGGCGAGGAGTGATGGACCAGGAGGTCCATCTTGCGCCGCAACCGCTCCATGCCGTTGACGAACTCCACGCGCGCGCCCGCCTGCTGGATCCGGAACCGCGCCTCGCCCGGGATCCCCTGAGGTCCTGCCGAAGGCGCCGGGGTCCGTGCAAGGCGCTCGAGGTCCCGCCGCAGACGCTCCAACTCCCTGAGTCGGGCCTGCGCTTCCCGAGCCAACCCGGCAAGGTGTCGCCTCTGCGCCTCCTCCTGTCGACGCCAAACCGCAGCGTGCTGCATCCGCTGCTGGGAATACCAGTTCTTGGCGTAGCGACTCCCAGGCTGCATGTGCCAAACGGTACAGCGCCTCCGGAGCCCGTTCAACGGTCGTTCCGGGAAGAAGCCACCCGACCGTCAAGGAGCCAAGGCGCCAGCAAACGGAGGAGCAAGAGCCTTCCTCCCAGGTTCGGCGGGTTCCACGCTTCGCGGGCCTCCACCCGTGCTTCGACGCACGGATCTTGCCGGGGCAGCGGGTTGCGGGGAACCTGCGCAACGGCTGCCGCCGGGAAGAGAGGACTACCCGAGGAGGGCACCCTCGGTGCGGGCGTGGACGAAGCGGGTGCCGGCGTGGGCGAGGCCGCGTAGGTCGGCGCGTGTGAAATTGGCCTGCTCGGCGTTGCAGGCCACGAGCCGCGCCCCCGCGAGCCGCGCCTCGCTGAGGTTGGCTCCCCGCAAGTCGCAGGAAACGAAGACCGTCCCCTCGAGCTCGGCTTCGCGCAGGTTCGCTTCCTTGAGGTCGCAGTCGACGAGGATCGCGCCCTTCATGCGGACGCGCGCCAGGGAGGCCCCGCCCAGGCTGCGGGCGCGAAAGAAGCAGTGGAGCAGCCGAGCGCCGCTCAGGTCCGCGCGGTAGAGGTCGCTCTCGTCGAACTCGCAATTCGCGAGCACCGCTGCGGGCAGGCGCGCGTTCAGCAGCCCGCAGCCCTCGAAGCGCACCGAGGAGATGCGCGCAGCGCTCAATCCGACCTCGATCAAGTCCGAGCCGGCGAGGTGGCAGTCCTCGACGATCGCCTCGCTCAAGTCGGCCTTGCGCCAGGACGCACCCTTCAGCGCCGACTCCAGCCAGCGCGACGCGGGCAAGCTCGACTCGGCCAGGTTCGTGTTGCGCAGCGTGGAGCGGCGCACCTCCAGACGCTGCAACCCCACGCGCCCGAGGTCCACCTCCAAGAGTTCGTCCTCGTGCAAGAGAGGGCGCGCGCGGAGCAGGGCGAGGAGTTCCTCGCGCGACTGAGCGACGTAGCGGGCCACAGGGCGCCTACCCCTGCTGCTCCACCTGCCCTTCGACCTGCTCGCTCTGTTCGTAGTACTCGGCCGTGAGGCGGCGGTCCACGACCAGGCCGAGGGCCTCTTCGAGCTCCTTGGTCAGTTCGATGCAGCGCTCGCCGTCGCCGTCGATCACCCGCAGGGTGACGTTGCCGTCCTTGTCGATCTTGATTTCCAGTTCGTCCAGCTTGGGGTCGGTCATGGGCTCAGCTCCAGCGCCGCACGCGAACGGTGACGACGTCCTGCTCGTCCTCGGTCTCCTCGACGACTTCGTAGCCTTGCTTGGCGACCTCGTCCATGATGCGGTAGTAGGCGTACTTCTTGTTCAGCTCGCCGACGAAGGAGTCCTGCTCGATGCCCGCGCGCACCTCGAGCATGTCCCAGTCGCCGATCAGCTCGTAGCCTTCGGCCGTCTTGACCACTCCGATGTCGTAGCTGGCCTTGGTGTCGATGACCATCTCGCACTCGGCCAGCTCGCCCTGGTAGCCGCGGCAGTGCCGCTCGCCCTCCTTGATCGAGTAGCCCATGGCCTCCAGCGCCTTGCGGAGCGTGACCAGGCACTTGATCTTGGTCTTGACCTTGGTGAAGTGCGACACGAAGCCTCCTAGATGTCGATCTTGCGCACGACCTCGCGCTCCTCGAGAGCGTAGGCCTTGCTGGCCAGGCGCGCGCGGCTCTTCGCCCAGTCGCGCATGGAGGCGATCTCCTCGCTCATGGTGCGCGAGAGGGGCACGGTCTCCTTGATCGCCTGGAACAGGTACATGTCGTTCAGCTCGTCGTCGCGGTCGTAGGCGTCGTAGAGGGCGGAGATCACGATCTGTTCGATCTCGGAGCCCGAGTAGCCGTCGGTCTCCTCGACGAGGCGCTCGAGGTCGAAGCGCGACGGCTCGCGGCCCCGGGCCTGGATGTGGATCTTGAAGATCTGCTCCCGCTCCGGTGGCGACGGCAGATCGACGAAGAAGATCTCGTCGAAGCGCCCCTTGCGAAGCAGCTCGGGGGGGAGCTGCTTGATGTTGTTGGCGGTGCCGATGACGAACACCGGCGAGGTCTTCTCCTGCAGCCAGGTGATGAAGGTCCCGAAGACGCGCGCGGTGGTCCCGCCGTCGGACTGCCCCGAGCTCTGCACGCCCGAGAGCCCCTTCTCCAACTCGTCGAGCCAGAGGATGCAGGGGGCCACCGACTCGGCCGTGCGGATGGCTTTGCGAATCCCCTCCTCGGAGGAGCCGACGAGGGAGCCGAAGACCTTGCCAATGTCCAGGCGAATCAGCGGCAGCCGCCACAGCGAAGCCACCGCCTTGGCCATGAGCGACTTGCCGCAGCCGGGGATCCCGAGCATGAGGATCCCCTTCGGCTCGGGGAGCCCGAAGGCG
The DNA here is from genome assembly GCA_003695705.1 of Planctomycetota bacterium. Classification (GTDB taxonomy): domain Bacteria; phylum Planctomycetota; class J058; order J058; family J058; genus J058. The sequence goes on along the minus strand of RFHU01000122.1, from coordinate 821 downwards.
CGCGCTTCCTTGCTGAAGGCCTTGGCCCGCTTGCGCAGCCAGACCTTGAGCAGGTCGAGGCCGCCGACCCCCGCAAAGGAGGCGTCGGGATGGAGGAAGTCGAGGATGCCGCTCTTGCGGATGATCTGCTCCTTCTCGGAGTGAATCACCTCGATGTCGAAGCGCTTGCGCATCACCAGCGACTTGGCGAGCACGTTGTCGATCTCGACCGAAGTCAGCCCCAGCGCGGCCTCGGCCACCTTGAGCTTCTCCTCCTCGTTGCGCTGGAACTCGAGCTTCCAGGCGTAGGCCTTGGACTCGGGCCCGACGCCCTTGTCGAGAAGACGGTTCATGATCTGGTAGATGTCCTCGATCTTCGGCAGATCGAAGTCGACGATGGCGAATTCCTTTTCGATTTCCGGAGGGATCTTCTTCACGGGCGAGAGGAGGACGCAGTTCTTGCTGCTCGTGCGCAGCTCGCGGGCCAGGTCGCGCAGGAGCCGCTTCACGATGTGCTTGCCCATGAACTCGTGGAGGTCGCGGAGCACGTAAATCGCGTTCTCCTTGGCCTCGAGGATGTATTGGAGGGCCTGCACCGGCTCGCGAATGTCGGCGCCGCCTTGCTCGGAGAAGCCCTGGGTGATGGACCACCACACCGGCTTGCTCCGGCAGTCGTTGGCGATGCGCACCAAGGCCTTCTCGACGCGCTCTTCTTCGGGCGAGACCACGTAGATCAGCGGGTAGCGCGCCTTGATCAGGTAGCGGATCTGGTCTTCGCTGCTGATCCGCGTGGAGGGGCTGAAGGTGGGGGCCTCGTGGGCGGCGGGGTCGGTCTCGTCTCC
>RFHU01000121.1 GCA_003695705.1 Planctomycetota bacterium | reverse complement strand
ACCATCGACGACAGCGAGGGCGCGCCGCCGCAGCCCGCCCGGCCTCCGGCCCCTCGGGCCGCCGAGACCCTCCTCGACCCGCCCGCGCCGGCAGGAGCGCCTCTCCCCACGACGGGCGCGTCGAGCGAGGACCGCCCCGGCTTCTCCAGCGGCGGCTTCACTCCGCTCCCGCCCGGTCCCGACGACCCCTTCGCCAGTACCCGAGCTCGGGAGGTCGCGCCCGGCCCGCCCCCCCCGCCCCCGGCGGCCGAGCCTCTCCGCGGAGGGCGCTTGGGGACCACCGTTGCTCTGGATCCCGAGGAGGTGCGCAAGACCTTCGACGTCTGGGACGACTACCTGCTGGCCTTCGAGAGCGCTGGAGACACTCCGATCATCGAGGTGGTTTCGGACCTAGGGCGGGTTTCGGACCTAGGCCGGGTCTCGGACCTGGGCCGGGTCTCGGACCTGGGCCGGGTCCCGAGCCTCGACGCGATCCCCTCGGACCTCGGCCCCCTTCCTGCCGGGCCCTTGACCCTGCGCGATTTGATTTCGGGCACCGGACCGGTGCCCCTTCCGGAGGCGGGTGGGCCCGAGGCGGGTGGGCCCGAGGACGCCGGGTCGGCGGTCGCGGAGCCCGTCGGGTCGTCCGCGCGCTCCGCGCCGCCGGGCTCGACGGAGGCGCCGGCGGGTCCGAGGCCGGCGAGCGCCGCGACCGCTCCGCAGGCGGTCGGTGCCCCCGCTGCCGTCGGAGTTCGGGCTCGGCTCGCGGGGCTGGTGCGCAGCGACGCCGTGTGGCTCTTGCTGGGCCTGGGCGGCGCGCTCCTGGGCCCGCTGCTCGTCGGGGTCGCCTGGGACTACTATTCGCTCCCCCGCGCCCGGCGACCGGGGCACCCCTGGGACCGCCTCCTGAGCCCTGGGGGCAGCGTGGGCCTGTGGTTCGGGATCGCCGGTTCGCTGCTCTTCCTCGCCAACCTCACCTACGTGCTCCGACGGAGATTCTTCCTTCTCGCGCGCAAGGTCAGCATCCGCCTGTGGCTCAACCTCCACGTGGTGTGCGGTCTCCTCGGCGGCAGCTTGATCTTGGCGCACAGCGCGCTCCTCGCGCAGAACCTGGTCGCCCGCCTCAGCTCGGCAGCCATCGCCGTGGCCATCTTCACCGGCGTCTTCGGGCGCTACGTCCTGGGGCACATCGCGCGGCGCGACGAGGGGGCTCCCGCGAGCCGGGCGGAGCTGGCGGTCTACCTCGCCCAGCTCCGTGGTGACCTGCGGCGCAGCTTGGCAGCCTACCCCCGCCTGCGGCAAGCCGCCCTGGGGGCCCTCGCCGAGACGGCCCCGCCGCGGGAGAACGCGCGCCGAGGCTTCGCGGTGATCCCTTCGCTCCTCTTGGGCGACCTGAAGGCCCGCGGCATCGAGCGCCGCCTGCGCCGTTTGCTGGTGAAGGAGTCCGGGAACGACGCTTCCCTCGCCGGTTTGATCGAGGAGACCCTCGAGATGGTCCGTCTCCACCAGCGGCTCGGGCGGCGCCTCGCCAACTACGACGCCGTGCTCGACCTCATGGACACTTGGCGGGGCCTGCATCTGATCCTGGGGGGGGTGATGGTCGTTACCATGCTCCTCCACGTGGTCATCGTCCTCCGCTACAGCAGGATCGCGCTCTTCTAGGATGTCCCGCGCCTCTCGCCGCGTCCGCCTGGTCCTCTTCACCGGCGCCGCCTTGGTGGCGCTGCTCGCCGCCGTGGTGGTCCCGCCGCTGCTGCGCGGCGAGGCGACGTTGCTCAGCCCGGGGCCCCTCAGCGCCCCCCACGGGAAGCTCGAGGGCGAGGAGAACTGCGAGAAGTGCCACGTCCCCAGCATGGGCCTCTCCAACAAGCTTTGCCTCGAGTGCCACGGGCCGCTGCGCGACCTGTTGGGGAAGAAGCGCGGCTACCACGCCAAGGTCTACGAGCACTCTCCCGAGGTCTCCTGCGCCGATTGCCACAGCGAGCACCGCGGGCTCGACTACCAGCAGATCCGCTGGCCGCCGGCCGAGCAGCTCTTCGCCCCGGTGCAAGCCGGCGCCGCCGAGCCCAAGGACTTCCCCCACGAGGAAGGGACCGATTTCCCCCTCCGCGGCGCGCACGCCACCGAGGACTGCGAGCTGTGTCATGCGCCGTCGCTCATCCTCAGCGGCGACGTCCTCGACCAGAAGAAGCAGAGCGAGGCGCCCACCTTCCTGGGTTTGGGGAAGCAGTGCGCTGACTGCCATCTCGATCCCCACGTCCCCAGCCAGGGAAACGACTGCGGGGAGTGCCACAGCGAGAAGGAGTGGAGACCCGCCCCCAACTTCGTCCACGACGCGAAGCACACCCGGTTTCCGCTCGAAGGCAAGCACGAGAGCGACGTGAAGTGCGAGGAGTGCCACCTGGTGGCGGCGGGCACCTCGCCGCCGCCCGCGCCCCCCAAGCCGCACCCCGAGTTCTCCCTCCTCGTCCCCGAGGAGCTGCCGCGACCCTTCCGGGGGGTGGGCTTCGGGAAGCCTCCCGCCCGGCCCGTGCAGGGGGAGACCCTGCCAGACTGCTTCAACTGCCACGAGAACCCCCACCGCCAGGGGAGCCCGGCCTTCGGCGACTGCAAGACCTGCCACGTGGGATCGGCTTCCTGGGCGCAGTCGCCCGAGGCCACCTTCGACCACGACCAGACCGAGTTCCCCCTCACCGGCAAGCACGTGGAGGTCGGCTGCGCCGAGTGCCACGGCAAGGCCTTGAACGAGCCCGCGCGGGTGTCCTGTCGCGAGTGCCACGAAGACGACCGCGGCAACCCGCACCGCGACGGCTTCGACCGCGAGATGGCCCTCGCTCCCGACGAGACGTGCGGGCGCTGCCACGACACGCGGAGCTGGAAGGAGGCGACCTACACGCGCGCCGACCACGCCGAGGTCCTTCCGCTCATCGACGGGCACGCGGTCGCCTGCGAGGCCTGCCACGCCAGCGACGGAAACGCCGGCAAGCAGGCCCGGCACCTCATCGCCGCCGCCGGCTTTCCGCGGCTGCCTTCGCGCGATCGCCGCACGACCATCGGTCCCTTGGAGAAGGATTGCGCGTCGTGCCACGTCGACGTGCACGAGGGCAAGCTGGGGCGCGACTGCGCCTCCTGCCACAACTTCAAGACCTTCCACGACGAGGCCGAGCTGAGCATCGAGGGGCACGCGGAGCTCGGCTTCGTGATCAAGGACGCCCACCTCAAGGTGGACTGCGACGGCTGCCACGGCGGGCGCAACGCCGAGGGCGCGTTGATCAAGCTCTCCCTCACGGAGGTCCGCACCCAAGGGTGCGTGGTCTGCCACGAAGACGAGCACGAAGGGCAGCTCGGCCGCCGCTGCGACCGTTGCCACGACGAGAAGGTGTGGACCCCCTCGCGTTACGGAGAGAAGGCGCACAGGCGTTCGCGCTTCCCCTTGCTCGAGGCGCACCGCGCCGTTCCCTGCGAGGTGTGCCACCGCTACGAGGTCGAGCGCAGGCGTCCTCCGGCCCGCGAAGGAGCCTCGCCGAAGGCCCAGCGCTTCCGCTGGGGGCGGCGTCGCGCGGCCCGCTGCACCGACTGCCACGAGGACCCGCACGCGGGGCAGTTCGCGCGCTCGGACTGCAAACGTTGCCACACGGAGCAGCGCTGGATCCCCACGACCTTCGACGCCGAGGCCCACGCCAAGACCGGCTTCCCGCTGACCGGCGCCCACGACCTCGAATGCAGCCGCTGCCACGCGACCGGCCTCCTCCACGGCGAGGCGGTCAGCTACGCGGGGATCCCCCAGGCGTGCGCGGGCTGCCACGAGGACGTCCACTACGGGCAGTTCGCCGGGCGCAAGGACGGCTGCCGCGGCTGCCATACGGACGAGGCGTGGTCGCCGACGACCTTCGACCACTCCAAGAGCCGCTTCCCGCTCCTCGGCATGCACCGGCAGACCGAGTGCTCGGCCTGCCACCTAGAGAACGTGTTCGAAGGGAAGAAGGTCGTCCACTACTACCCGATCGAGGAACGGGCTTGCGACGACTGCCACGTCAACCCGCACACGCGGCGCGGCGAGCGAGAGAAGGGAGGGGGGCGGTGAAGCGCGCAGTCCTCGGCGCCTTGGCCCTGGCCTGCGGGCTGGGCGCGTGGCTGAGCTTCGGGCAGGAGGACTCCTCGCCGGCGTCGGATCGCCCTGCGAAAGAAGAGCCGCGGGCCCTCTGGCAGGAGGCCGGACGCTGCGAAGCCTGCCACGTCGAGGCCAGCTGGCGCGAACTCGTCGAGCCGCCGGCGGAGCTCTTCGACCACGCGACGACCGGCTTTCCTCTCCGGGGCGCGCACGCCGAGGCCGAGTGCAGCGACTGCCACCTGCGCGGGCTCTCCGCCCTCAGCCAGTCCTGCGATCGCTGCCACCAGGACCCGCACGGCGGTCTGCGCGGGAAGACCTGCACCGCCTGCCACACCGAGGTCGATTGGGTGGTTCCCCGCAACTGGTTCGACCACGACCGGACGCGCTTCCCCCTGCAAGGGAAGCACGCCGCCCTGGCCTGCGAGGCCTGCCACCGCGGAATGCGGGGCGAGGCCCCCGCGATCGCTCCCACCGAGTGCATTGCCTGCCACGCCGACGACTGGCGACGGGCCGTGCCCGACCACACCGCGGGCGGCGCGGCCTTCGCGGTACCCCACTGCCAGCGTTGCCACTTCAACGTGACCCCGCCCATGACCTTCGACGGAGCGACCGTCGTTCCCCCATGATCGTCGCTCGCGCCCGCTCCGTTGGACTCGCCTGCTGCGCGGTCCTCTTTCCCCTCGTCGCCTTCGCCGCGCCCGAGGCCCTCCCGGCCAAGGTGGTTTCGGTGCGGGGACGCCGCGTCTACCTCGAGCTCGAGGTCCCGGCCGTGCTCGAGCCGGGGGGATCGGTCGCCCTCGAGGCCAAGGGGGAGTCCCTTTCGGGAGAGCTCCTTGCTGCTTCGAGCAAGTTCCTGCTCGTCAGGCTGCCGGTGGGCGCGCGGCCCCCGGGGCCGGGGACGGCCGTGCGGGTGCGCGGCGGTGCTCCGGCGCCGCCGCCCGAGCCTCAGGTCGCGGTGGGCCCTCCTCGTCCCGCACGCGGCTCGACGGTGAGCATTGGGCGCCGCCAGCCGACCCTGCAGGAATTCCGGCGCAAGCCGCCTCCGCGCTTCGAGAAGGTCCCCTTCCGCGGCCTCGCCCAGAAGGCCGAAGAGGAAGTGCGTCCCGAAGCGCGCCTCGAAGGCGAGCTCGCCCAAGGGGAGATCCCTCCGCCGAGCAACGTCGTGCGCGGCGAAGTGGAGGTCGGCGCCGACGCCGCCTTCCGCAACCAGGGTCGCCCGGACCGCAAGACGCCCTATGCCAAGCTCCGCCTGGAGGTCTCGCACCTCGGCGGCAGCGAGCGAGCCAGCTTCGTCTTCTACGGCTCGCTCCGCCACCCGATCGACGGCGGTCCTGACTGGACGAGCTCCCGTCGCGAGCAGCTCAACGCACGCCTCGCCGCGCTGGCCTTTCGCCTCAGCTCCAAGCTCGGCGAGCCCGAGCGCTTCACCGACCGCCTCGAACTCACCCTCGGCCGCGACGCGGTGCCCGACGTGGTCGAGGCGGGGCTCGTCGACGGCGTGCAACTCGGCCTACGCTTCGGCCCGGTGACGGGCTTCTTCTTCGCCGGGGCGGCGGCCTCCCTCAATCCGCGCCGCGAGGATTACGACTCGCCCATTGCCGGGGGTGGGTTCCGCCTGGCGAGCGCGCTCGGGCACTCGGGGGCGGTGCGCTTCAGCCTCGCTTACGTGCACGAGGCCTTCCGCGGCGAAGGGGAGCGGGCCTTCGTCGAGTCGCGCGCCGAGCTGCGCCTGGGCGGCTTCGGCGCACGCGGAGCGTTGGTCCTCGACCGCTTCAGCAACCTTGCGGATGACACCTTCGACCCCTTCGAGGTGACCACCGGCGAGCTGATCGTCTACGCGCAGCTCAGCGAGGCCTTTCGCGTCGAGGCGGGCTACCGGGAGCGCCGCCCGCTGTACACGGCGGAACTGGTGCAGGTGGACCTCGACGACGAACTCGCCCTCGGCGTTGGGAACGGAGGCGGCGCACGCCCGCTGGTGGGCGACTTCTTCGAGGAGTCCGCGCGTCGCAACGTGTGGGCCAGCGTCGCCTACGACGGCGCCGTGTTCGGCATTGCCCTCCGGGGAGACCACTTCCAGGCGCGCGAGTCCCGCGACAGCACGGGCGGGACGATCGAGCCCCGCCTGCGCTTCGGCGAGCACTGGTTGGTCTTTGCGCTGGGCGCTCGGCACCGCGGGCGTGGCAATGGCTTCAAGCGGCACGTCACGGAATACAGCGCCCGGTTGACCTGGCGCTACGGCGGCGAGGTCTTCGCTCCCAGCGCGACCCTCGCCTACCGGCGCAGCAGCCCCTTGAACCAGGGCGACGAGCGCCTCGGGCTGCGCCTGGCCGTCCAGCTCTACCTCCCGCGCGGCTTCGCCGTGCGCGGCTACCTCCAGTACGACGGGGTGCGCACCGCCGTGCGCAGCCCGCGCATCTCCGCCGAGCGGGACGTGTTCTTCGCGGGCTTGGCTGCTAGCCTGCGGTTCTGAGCGGAGGTTCGGTGGCGTCGCGACTTCCGGCCGCAGGGGCGCGGGCCGGTCGGCCCGCGGGACGGGTGTGCTTGGTGCAGCCCCCCGTCGGCGGCATCCCGCAGGACATTACCCCTCCGCTGGGCCTCCTGCAGCTCGCCGCGAGCCTCGAGGCCGCGGGGCGGGCCTGCAGCATCCTCGACTTCAACCTGGTGCAGAAGACCGAGGGCCTGCGGGGGGAGCGCTCCCTGCGCGGGCAGTTCGCGCGGCGTTTTCCCGCCCGCGGCAAGGTGGACGTCTTCGGCGTGACCGCCTGGAGTTACAACTTCGACGTTGCCATGGAGCTCGTCGAGGAGCTGCGCAAGCGGCATCCGCAGGCGTGCATCGTGCTGGGCGGGCCCCACGCGAGCTTCAGCGACGCGGAGATCCTGGCCCACTTCGGCCGTTCCGTGGACTTCGTGCTCCGGGATGAAGGCGACCACAGCTTCCCCCTGCTCCTCGAGGTCCTCGAGCGCGGTGCCGATTCCGACGCCTTGTCCGAGGTCCCAGGGCTGAGCTGGATCGAAGGCGGGCGCGTGCGGCGCAACCCACGCGGCGCGGTCGTCGAGGACCTCGACGCGCTCCCCTTCCCGGCCTACCACCTGGTCGACGTCGCGGCCTACCTCGCCCTCAGTCCCGTCCTGGTGCTCGAGGCAGGCCGTGGCTGCCCCTACAACTGCAACTTCTGCTCGACCACGAACATGTTCCAGCGGAAGTACCGGGTGAAGTCGCCTTCGCGGCTGGTGGACGAGATCGAGTGGCTCATGGAGCGCTCGCAGAGCCGGCGCTTCGAGCTCCTCCACGACAACCTAGTGGCCAACAAGGCCTACGTGCGTTCGCTCTGCCGCGAGATCCGCGCGAGGAACATCGACGTCTCTTGGTCCTGCACCTCGAGGACGGACAACATCACCGAGGAACTCGCCGAGGAAATGTTCCTCGCCGGTTGCGACCAGGTCTTCTTCGGGGTGGAGAGCCTCGACGCCGAGCGGCAGAAGTGGACGGGAAAGCGCCTCGACCCGGAGCGCGTCCGGGAGGCCATCGAATTGACCGCTCGCCAACACATTCACCCGCAGGTGGGGATCATCGTCGGCTTTCCCGACGAGCGCCGCGAAGAATTCGACCTCACCGTAGGGGAGGCGCTGCGCTGGGTCACCGACCCCAAGGTGCGCGCGGAGGTCAGCACGGGACTCCTGCGCTACTACCCCGGCGCCGACCTGTTCGCCGAGGCCGACGCCTTGCGCTACGACCCGCTCGCTGCCGCGGACACCGCGGCCGTGCCGGGCTACTCGATCCGCAAGAAGTGGCGAGGCCTCCCGCGCCTGTTCCCTCTGCAGGCGATCCACACCGGCCCGGCGGAGACCCGGCGCAATCTGCTCACGGTCAAGTTCCTGCGCACGGTGTTCCGCGCCTGTCCGCTCACCGTGCGCGCCTGCCTGGTCCACGGAGGTCTGGGGGCCCGAGAACTCTTCGACCGAATGATGGCCGGTCGGCGCTTCGAGGCCCTGCGCGCCCGCGGGCGCGACCCGCGCCTCCTCTGGAACGAGACCCTGCGGGCCCTGGGCGCCGTGGTCGAGGAACTCGGCCGCCCCGAGTTCCTCGAACTCCTCGACTGGGAGGCCCCCTTCTGGAGGACCGAGGCAGTGGTCGCCCCCCTCGAACGGATCGAGCACGTGGTGCACGAGCGCCGCTACGAGCAAGCCTCCCTGGAGGCCTTCGCCCGGGGGGAGCGCCGCTCCCCCGAGCCCGCGCAGGGCTTGCGGACCCTGGGCGTCCGGGCCGGCCCCGAGGTCGCCGTGTGGGCGACCCGCGACCCCGCCGCGGTGCTTCGGAGGATCGGAGAGCGGCTCGGGGGGGCCCCGACGGCCTTCGCTCCCCTTGCGCGCGGCGCCGCGGCCCGGCCCGGCCCGGCGGATT
>RFHU01000120.1 GCA_003695705.1 Planctomycetota bacterium | reverse complement strand
GGGGAGGCCGGAGGCTCGCGACGCCCTGCCTGCGGAGGAGCCCGCCGGCGGTGGTGGGCGTGGGTCTGGGGGATCCGTCGACCCGATCCAAAGGCCTTCCAGCTCACCTTGAGGCCCGGCGGTGCCTGCGCCCGCTTGAACTCGCTCGCGCGGACGCGCTCGACGAGCCAGGCGGCCTCGGCGGGCGTCGCCCCCGCGGCGACCAGCTCGGCGGGTCCTGCGCCGCCCACGTGGAGGTCGACGAGGGGAGCGATGCGAGGGTAGTCGAAGGGGTCGACTTGATCGGGCGCGAGCTCGGCGCTCGGGGGGCGTTCGAGGACCGAGGCCGGAATGACGTCGCCGTAGGCCTCTCGGGCGAGCGCGACCGCTTCGGTCTTGTTGAGGTCGGCGATGACGCCGAGCGCGCCGCCTAGGTCTCCGTAGAGGGTTCCGTAGCCGAGGGCCAGTTCCGTCTTGTTGCTCGTGTTGAGGAGCGCTCCTCCCCGGCGGTTGACGTGCGCCATGAGGACCAGGGCGCGCAGGCGCGCCTGGGCGTTCTCGGACACGCGATCCGAGAAGCCGAGGGGGGCGAGGGTCTGCTCGGCTGCGCGGTGCAGCGGTTCGAGGGAGATCTCCTCGAGGGGGACCTCGAGGCGCGCGCAGAGGCGTCGGGCGTCTCGAGTGGAGCGCGTGGAGGTGAAGCGCGAGGGGAGGTGAACCGCGAGCACCCGCTCGGGGCCGAGGGCCTCGACCGCCAGGCAGAGAACGAGGGCCGAGTCGACTCCGCCCGAGAGGCCGACCACCACGCCCGGCAGGCGGTTTTTCTCCACGAACCCGCGCAGGCCGCAGAGCAGTGCTTCGCGCAGGGAGGCCTCGGCCACTCGGGCTTCGCCGGCCGCAGGAGCGAAGAGGTCGACCACGCCAAGCTCTTCGCGGACGGGCGGCAGGGAGGCCAAGACCCGCCCGGCGCCGTCGAGGGCGAAGCTGCTCCCGTCGAAGATCAGTTCGTCCTGCGCTCCGACGGCGTTCACGTAGGCGAGCGGGAGTTCGCTGCGGCGGGCGCGGTTCAGGCGCGCGCGCACCACCCCGCGTCGGTAGGGCGAGGCGTTCAAGCACACCAGGAGCTGGGCGCCGGCTCGCCGCAGCTCCTGGCTCGGAGAGCGAGCGTAGCCTTCGTCCCACAAGTCTTCGCACAACAGGACCCCGACCCTGCGTTCGCCAACGCAAAGGGGGCGGGCGGGGCCCGGGGCCGGCGCGAAGTGGCGAGCTTCGTCGAAGACGTCGTGCGCGGGGAGGAGCGCCTTGGCTCGGATGGCGCGCACGCGGCCTCCTTCGAGGAGGGCGGCCGCGTTGAGCAGGCGCCCGCGCCGGTCCCGAGCCAGGGTGCCCACCAGGGCCGGGGTCTCGGGGACGACGCGCGCGAGGCGCTCGGTGGCTGCGAGGACCTCCTCGACGAACTCGCGCCGCTCGAGCAGGTCGCGAGGCGGGTAGCCGGTGAGGACGAGCTCGGGGAACACGACGAGGTCGGCGCCGCGCGCGGCGGCGGCGCGCAGGAGCGCGGCGACTCGACGGGCGTTGTCTTCGACGGCGCCCACCTCACTGTCGGTCTGTGCTAGCGCGACCTTCACCTCACACCGCTTCCAGCGTTGGGTTCGGCAGGACCTCGCGGATCACTCGGTCGAGGCAGGCAAGGGCGGCGAACACGGTGTCGCGACGGAGGCATACCTCGTCTCCGAGGAGGAAGCGCCGGTACCCCAGCGCGAGCAAGAAGGCCGCGTCGGTGAGGTCCTGGGCCTCGGGCTCCGTCTGCCAGGCCAGCGAGTCGAAGAGGCGGCTGGCGACGATGGCTCGGGGGTCGGCCTCGCGAATGGTCCGCAGGGCGGAGAGCAGATGGTGTGGGCGGCGGAGTTCGAGGAACAGGTCGCCGCGCGCGGCCATGAGTTCTCCGTCGGCGGCGCCGCGGCGGAGGACGTGGTCGAGGCCCTTGCGGCTCTCGATCTTCTGCACGACCTCGGCGAGCGGGTCGAGGCGGCGCACGGCCGCTACGTCCGCGGGGCTCTCGACGAAGGAGAGCATGTAGCGGTGCAGACCGAGTTCGACTGCGGCGTGCACGAAGGCTTCGTCGCGCTCGGTGAGCAGCCCTTCGACCGCTAGGTCCCCGTCGGGAATGTTGACGGACTCCCCGGGACCGAGCACGCAGCGCGGGCCGTCCTCGAGGATGAGGCGGTCGCCGTCGACCGCGAGGACGCGGGCCGACTCGCGACCGCCCTTGAAGTAAGCCCTCGTGGGGGTGCGAAGCCGAACCCGCTGGCTCAGGCGGACCGCGGTGAAGGGCGGCACCGCGGCCTCGGCCACTCGGAGTTGGCGGCTCTTGAGGTCGATCCAGAGGGGCTTGCCGAGCGCCCCGAGGCGGAGGAGTGCGTCGCGCGGCCTGCCGCGCAGGGGCATGACCGTGTTCAGTCGCAGCCCCCCTACGCGGGGATGCCGTGCCAGCTCGTCGAGGAAGTCCGCGTGGGGTGGGACGGTGACGATGACCTGCACCGTGCGGGCGGAGGGGTCGGCCTGTGCGCTCACCGCTGCAGGACCTCGTCGAGGGCGTCTTCCAGCCGGCGAACGACCGCGTCGCTCTGGCGCGCCGAGAGGTTGCGGGCGAAGTCTTCGGCGCGTCCCCAAGCGCGAGCGATGATCCCCAGGGCCATGTCGACAGCCCGTTCCGCGCTCTCGAGGCGGACCAGGCGCCCGGGGCCGATGGTTTCCAGCCACTGCTCCTCGATGGCGTCGTCGCGACCGCCTCCGTAGGGCTTGCGCAGCAGGTAGAGCTGCCAGGACTCGCAGAGGGCGGCGAACACGCGCCGGGAGTCGACGTCCTCTTGCAGGTCGTCGCCGATCAGGCTGCGGACGTGGGCTGCGGCGACACGCTCGTAGAAGGCTTCGTCTCCGTAGAGAATGAGGAAGGGGCGCTCGGAGGCCTCGGGGGCGCGCGCGTGGTGCAGGAGATAATAGGCGAACAGTTCGTAGCTTTCGCGCAGCGTCCCCCCGCCGCCTCCTTCGCCGTAGATGGCGTTCAGTTCGTCTTCCAGTGCGATGCCGCGGGCGAAGTCGCAGATCTGCAGCGGGTAGCGGTCGCTGGTGGCGTCGCCGATGGCGACGAAGCTGATCTCCACGTCGGGGCGGTACTGGGCGAGGGTCTGGTAGAGGAGGGGGAGCCGGTCGAAGATTTCGTAGGGCCAGTGGGACATGGATCCGGTGACGTCCACGGCCACGACCACCGGGTTCGCGCTGCGCGTGGCGATCTTCTTTCCAAAGGGGTCGACCCGCGCGAGTTCCGGTGCGCTGCGCGAGAGGTAGCGGCGGCCTCCGCGCTGCCGAGAGGCCTGAGCGGCCGCTCGACGCGCGGCGCGCGCGGTTTGCGAGCCGGCGAAGCGATAGGCTTGCGGTCGGGCCCAGTCGCTCGTGTCATCGCCCCAGCAGTACATGGTCTTCCTCCTCCGCGATCGCGGCGGCCAAGGTCTCGAGCCCGAACTCCCTCCGGAACCGTTCCGGGAGCCTTCGGGCTTTCATGAAGTCGGCGACCGCCGGGGGCACCAGCGACTCCCAGTCCTCGCCTCGCGCCAAGGCGAGGCGGACTCGGGTGCCGTCCACCGGGACGCGGCGCGCGGGCGGAACGAATTCGAGGGGGTGCCGGAGCGGATAGACGGAGGACACGAGCTCCGCCACGAGTCGGTTGGCGCACACGAAGGCGTCGAGGGGCCCGAAGGCAGCGCGGACCATGGCCCGCCAGCGGGGCGGGTCGCCCAGGTCCGGGACGGCGAAAAGCTCGAAGTTCGTGCGGCCGGCGAGCGCGCGGCGGATCATGATCGCGCTCTCCTCGGCGGTGAAGGGGTTGCGCAAGTCGTAGCGGTTGCTGCTCCCGATGCCGATCAGCACGCGCCTCGCCCGTGCGCACACCGCGTCGAGCATGGCGGCGTGTCCGAGGTGTACGGGCTTGAAGCGACAGACGAGGCCGACCGTGTTCACGTCTCCGAGAACGAGGGGCGCGGCGGATCCTTTCAGAGCGAGCGGAGGCCCTGCCTCGGCGCGTGGAGTCGGGGCCCAGCGCCGGGCGCGGCGCGTCAGTCCCAGCGGCCGAGGAGGTCGGCGGGCTCGAGCCCGCGGAAGGCACGCAAGGCGTCGGGGCGGTAGCGGTGCAGTACGGTGGCCTCGGGCTCCGGCGGGAGGCCCGCGGTTCGCCGAAGGTAGCGGTGCAGGCCGCCGAGGAGGAAGCGGACGTCCTCCCAGCTCGCTCGGCCGGGCGGGGCGTCGGCGCTCAGGCTCGCGATCCAGCGCGCGTCGGCGTCCATGGCTTCGAGTTCGCCGTAGGCCCGAGCGCGCACGGTCCGGGTGGCGAGCGCGCGGCGCAGGGCCGCCGTGCGAAACAGCGGGGTCGGCGTCGTCCCGCCCGAGACCAGGCGCGCGGCGGTGCGGCAGTTGGCTTGCGCTTCGGCGAGAGCGAGCCGGAGGAGCGCCGCGTCGTGCGGGTCGGGGGGCGAGGTCAGCGGTACGCGCGGATCACGCCGCGCG
>RFHU01000119.1 GCA_003695705.1 Planctomycetota bacterium | reverse complement strand
CCGACCGTCGAGGATCGGCCCCTCGCACGCCTCCTGCACCGGTCCGTCGACGTGGGCGCCTACGTCCCCCCGGAGCTCTACCAAGCCGTCGCCGAGCTGCTGGCCTTCGTCTACAGGCTGAAGGGTGAGCCGCGGTGAGCGCCCCGCGCGACGAGACACCGCGGGGCGACGCCCTTCTCGCGGGCCTGGCGGTCGCGATCCTGGCCGTCCTCGTCGTCCCCCTGCCTCAGGTGCTCCTCGATCTACTGCTCACCGGGAGCATTTCCTTCTCGCTCCTGATCCTGGTCACCACGCTCAAGGCTCGCGAGCCCCTGGAATTCTCGACCTTCCCGACCATCCTCCTGTTCGCGACCCTCAGTCGTCTGGCCCTCAACGTCTCCTCCTCGCGGCTGATCCTGCTCGAGGGAGATGCGGGCACGGTGATCCGGGCCTTCGGTCAGTTCGTGGTCGGCGGCAACGTGTTCGTGGGCGGAGTGATCTTCCTCATCTTGGTGGTGGTCCAGTTCGTGGTCATCACCAAGGGCGCCAGCCGCGTCTCCGAGGTCGCCGCCCGCTTCACCCTCGACGCCATGCCCGGCAAGCAGATGGCGATCGACGCCGACTTGAACGCCGGGCACATCGACGAGGAGGAAGCCCGGCGGCGGCGGGAGCGCGTCGCCCGCGAGGCCGAGTTCCATGGCGCCATGGACGGTGCGAGCAAGTTCGTGCGCGGCGACGCGATCGCCGGACTGCTCATCACGGCCATCAACATCATCGGCGGCCTCGTCGTGGGGCTGGGTTCGGGCATGGACGCGGCGGCGGCCCTGCAGAAGTACGCCATCCTCACCGTGGGCGACGGCCTCGTCAGCCAGATCCCCGCGCTGCTCATTTCCACGGCGGCGGGTGTCATCACGGTCAAGTCCGGTTCGCGCTCGCGGCTCTCGCAGGACCTCGGACTGGAGCTGTTCGGACGCCCCGGAGTCCTGGCGACGGTGGCGGCCATGGTCCTCTGCCTCGCGCTCGCCCCCGGGCTGCCGAAGGTCCCCTTCCTGTTCGTCGCCGCGGGCGCGGCGCTTCTCCATCGCTGGCGCAAGAGGCGCGCCGTGACCGAGCAGACGCCGCAGACTCCGAGCGCGCCGGACACGCCCCGAGACCCCCTGGAGGAGGCCCGGGAGGCGCTCCGGGTGGACCGCCTCGGACTGGAACTCGGCTTCCGGCTCGTGCCCCTGGCCGACGCCGACCGGAACGGGACGTTGATCGAGCGCATCGCGCTCCTGCGCAAGCAGGTCGCCTCGACCTGGGGCTGGCTCGTTCCCACCGTGCGGGTCAAGGAAGACCTCTCGCTTCCTGGCGACACCTACCGCGTCCTCCTCTGCGGCGAGGAGGTGGCGCGGGGGACCCTCGAGCCCGGTCGCTACCTGGCCATCGGCGGGGCAGGCGTCTTCGAGCAGATCGAGGGCATTCCCACCACCGAGCCCAGCTTCGGGCTACCGGCCGTTTGGATTCGCGAGGACCAGCGCGCGGAGGCCGAGCTCAAGGGATACACGGTGGCCGACGCGACGACCGTCCTGATCACGCACCTCGGCGAGGTCGTCAAGGCCAACGCGGCGGACATCCTCACCCGCGACGACGTGCAGGCGCTCCTCGACCAGCTCGAGGCCACGGCGCCGGCCGTGGTCAAGGAACTCGTCCCGGGTCTGCTTTCCCTGGGCGAACTCCAGAAGGTCCTCGCCGCCCTTCTGCGCGAGCGCGTACCGCTGCGGCAACTCCAGCTCATTCTCGAAGCCCTCGCCGACGTGGCGGCCCAGGACAAGCGCACGGACGCCTTGGTCGAGGCCGCGCGACAACGGATCGCGCGGGCTGTGGTGGGCCCGCTGCTCGACGAGGAGGGCAAGCTGAGCGTGCTCACCCTCCATCCGCAGGTGGAGCGGAAGCTGCTGGAGGTCGTGCGCTCCGATCCGGGCCAGGTTCCCCCGGATGGCGCCTTCCTGCACGGACTCGTCGAGGCCGTGGGGCGAGAGGCGCGCCGGGTGGGGGCGGCGATCGCCAACCGGCCGCCGGTCCTGGTGGTTCAGGTGGCGGTGCGCAGCAAGCTGGCGAGTCTCCTCCGACAGACCCTCCCGGACTTGAGCGTGATTAGCTTCGCCGAGCTCGGTGCCGCGAAGAAGGTCGAGGCCCTGGGCGCAGTGCAATTGGAGGCCGCGTGACGATCCGTCGTTACCACGCCCCCACGTTGACCGAAGCGCTGGCCCGAGCGCGCGCGGCGGCCGGACCGGGCGCCGTGGTCGTCGACGTGCGACGCGGCGCGGGGGGCCGCCGCGGCGTCGTGGTCTCGGTGACCCGCGAGCCCGGGGTGTGGCTCGCGGGTCGCTTGGAAGCGCGCGGGGTGAGCGCGGCGCGTCGGGCCTCCCTGCTGCAAGGGCTCGGGCGCGGAGATCAAGCGGCCCACGAACTGCGTCGTCGGCTCGCCGCCTTGGTCCCGGTGGCGGTCGTCGACCGCCTGCCGCGGGTGCTCGCTCTGGTCGGGCCGACGGGGGTCGGGAAGACCACCACCATCGCCAAGCTTGCGGGGCAGGCGCAGTTCGAACACGGGGAACGCGTAGGCCTGGTGACCCTCGACCTCTACCGGGTGGCCGCCGTCGACCAACTGGGCGCCTACGCGGACATGCTGGGGGTTCCGCTCGAGGTGGCCGCCACGCCCGACGAGGTGCGCGCGGCGCTCGCGCGCCTCCGCGGCTGCGATCGGATCTTGATCGACACGGCGGGCCAGAGCCCGCGAGACGCTGCGCGCATGCGGGCCCTCGAAGGGCTCGTGCGTGCGGCAGGCGGCGCGACTCAGCTCGTGCTCTCGGCGACGGCGCGCCTGCAGGAAATGCGGGACGCCCTCCGCCGCTTCGGCGGCTGCGGGCTGCAGGGCCTCGTCCTCACGAAGCTCGACGAGGCGGTCGTGGCGGGCGACGTGTTGGAGTTGCTGGCCGAGAGCCCGATCCCCCTGCGGCTGGTCGCGGCCGGGCAGGAGGTGCCCGACGACCTGCGACCGGCGGCGCCGGAGGAGCTGGCCGAGTGGATCTTGCAGGAGGCGGCGTGAACGGCCAGGCGCGAGCGCTTGCGGAACGAGCCGCCTGCCGGGAGGCGGGGTTGCCCACCCTCGTCGTCGCCAGCGGGAAGGGCGGCGTGGGCAAGACTTCGCTCGCCGTGGCCCTGGCCGTGGCCCTCGAGCGCCTCGGAGTGCGCGTGCTGCTGGCCGACATGGACCTTGGGCTGGGCAACGTGGGGGTGCTCCTCGGGCGTCGTCCGCGGGCGGGCCTGCGGGCGCTGCTCGAGGGCGCCCGGCCGAAGGATCTCGTGACCCCGGGCCCCGGAGGGGTCTCGCTCATCCTCGGCGACGGCGACGACGCCGGGCTCGCCTTGGCCGCGCCGCGCGAGCGGCGCCGGCTGCTGCGCGCTCTGCGCAGGGCGGAGGGGCTGGCCGACGCGCTGGTCCTCGACGCCGGGGCGGGTGCCTCGGACGTCGTGCTCGACCTGCTGGCCCGCGCCGACCTCGGCGTCGTCGTCACCACTCCGGAACCGACGTCCTATTCCGACGCGTACGCGCTCGCGAAGCTGCTCGCACGCCGAGACCCGAAGGCGGCCCGGCGCCTGCGGCTCCTGGTCAACCGCGCCACCGACGAGGGCGAGGCACGCGCGGTCGCGGCGGGGCTCTCGGGGATCGCCGAGCGCTTCCTCGGACAGCGTCTCCCCGCGCTCGGCTGGCTGCCCGAGGACCCCGCCGTCGCGCGGGCCGTCCGGCGCCAGGAGTGCTTCGTGTTGGGCGCGAGCCCGGCGGCGCGGTCCGCGTCGGCTCTGGCGCCACGCCTGTGGAGCGAACTCGCCGCCGCGGCGCGGCAAAGGAGGGCGGCATGACGCGGGTCGTCCTGATCTCGGCCCTGGCCTTTCTGGGGAGCGTGGTTCTCGCGCTCTCCGCCGGGGTTCGGGCGAGCACCGCCGTCTTGCGGGGCTTGCTGGCTGCGTCGTTCACGGCGCTTACCGCCGCGGCACTCGCTGCGGTGTGGCGGGTTCACGGTGCGGAGGAGGACCCGCGTCCAGGGGCAGCAGCAGAGGGAGCCAGCGAATGAACTTCGCCGCAGCCAGGGCCTACCAGCAGTCGGCCAGCGCCGAGGACGAGCGCGTCCTCCAGTATCTGCCCCTGGTGCAGCACGTCATCGGGCGGCTGAACGCGAGCCTCCCCACGGGGCTCGACCGGGAAGACTTGTTCAGCGCCGGGGTGTGCGGCTTGATCCAGGCTGCGCGCAGTTACGATCCCAGCAAGGGGGCGTCCTTCAAGACCCACGCCTACACGCGCATTCGCGGGGAAATTCTCGACGAGCTGCGCCGCGCCGACGCCCTTCCGCGCCGCAAGCGCCAGCGCCTTCACGAGCTGCAGCGGACTTTCGACGAGCAGTGCGCCGCGCGCGGCCGTCCGCCAACGCTCGACGAACTGGCCGAGGCCATGGACGTGAGCGCGGAGAGTCTCGACGAACTCCTCTGCCTGGCCAAGAGCGCGAGTTTGGTCTCCCTGGACTCGGCGATCGAGCCGGAGGGCTTCTCGCTGGCCGAGACCATCCGCGACCCCGAGGAGCGGAGCCCGCTCGCCGCGGCGAGCCTGAGCGAGCGGCAGGAGGCCTTGGCGGAGGCCCTGGCCGCCTTGCCCCCACGCGAGCGCGAGGTGCTCGGCCTCTACTACATGGAAGGGCTCTTGCTGCGCGAGATCGGCAAGCTGCTGGGGGTCAGCGAGTCCCGCGTCTGCCAGCTCCATACCCGTGCCCTCTACATGCTGCGCCAGCAGCTCTCCACCCACCGCCATCGAGAGGAGGCCGCCTGATGGACCTGAGGAAGACGAGCGGGCGTTCGCCCGTGATCAAGCGCGAGCAGACCCGGCTGGTCAGCGAAGAAGGCGAGCCCGAGGGAACGCCGGCCGCCGTAGAGGTTCGGCCTGCGGCTCCCAACCTGACGGAGATCCATGTGACGTGCGCCTGCGGCCGAAGGACCGTGCTCGCATGCGAGCACCCGGCCCGCGCTGCGCGAGGTGCCGCATGAGGCGCGCCTTGGTTTTGCTCTCGCTGAGCACCCTTGGGTGCGCCGCACCAGCGGTCGCGCCCGAGCCCTTCGAGGCCCCCCACCGCGCCGAGCGGGCGGCCCTGCTCACTCGCATCGCCGAGAAGGAGGCCGAGGTGGAGAAGTGGAAGAGCGCCAACGAGAGCTTGCGCAAGTCCATCGAAGAACTCCGCGAGCGGGTCGAGGCGAAGGCGAGCGAGCTGTTGCTGGCGCGGCAGACCCAGGCCGCGACGGCGGCGCAGCTCGAGGTCGCCCGGGCAGAGCGCGTCAAGCTCGAGCGGCGCCTGCGGGAAGTTCTCGAACAGGTGGCGGCGCGCGAGTTGCGCCTCCTGCAGCGCGAGCGCGAGGCGCTGGCCAAGGCCATCGAGGGCTACGAGGCCAGCGAGTCGGTCGCGCTGGCGGTCACCGACAACGAGGCGGAGGAGGCGGGACCGCCGGACGAGTCGCCGCCGGGACGCGCGGGCGACGCACACGCCGCGGACGAGGAGGCCGAGCACGCTCCGAAGGCGGCCGTCCACGGGGGAGTCCGTGCGGAGGAGCATTGAGCCGGGAAGGCCGACGGGGCGGAGGTCGCTCCGGAGGGCGTGGAGCGGACGCGGTGTCCGTTTGCGCTCCGAGGGCGCGAAGTCGCCGCAGGGATCGTGCCGTGGCCCTGCGCAGGGCGGTGCGCGCGCGCGCTTCCTGCTCGCCTTGGCCTTGGGGATCGCGGCCTCGGCGGTGGGCTGCGCAGGCCCGACGGTCTACGTGTCGCCTTCCCTCGACGAGGGTCCGCCGCGCTGGGCCGCCCTCTGCGTGCGGAGCGGGAAGGACGTGAGCGTCGACCTCGTAGAGCGCGTGCGGAGGGCGGCTCGAGACGCGCTCGAGGAGACGGGGCGCTTTCGGGTTGCCCCCCTGCCTCGCGAAGAGATCCGGGCGCTCGAGGAGGGCTGGGCGGACTGGGAGCGGGGACCGCCGCCCGGAACCCTGGCGCGGCTCGCTCGGGAGCGTGCCCTCGACGCCTTGGTCCTGGTGACCGTGCGCGCCTGCGATCCCTATCCCCCCTTTTCCCTCTCGCTCAGCGCCGAGGTCCACTCGACGGAGACCGGCGCGCTTCTCCTCGCGGCCGCCCACGACGCCCACGAGGAGCGGGGCTTGTTCTCGGGTCCCCTTGAGGTGTTGGCGGGCGACCGCTTCGTGCGCGAGGCGCTCGCCGACTTGCTCGTGGCCGCGCGCTGAGGCCTGGGCGCTCGGGCCCGCGCGCCTAGGGTCCGCCTCAAGGTGGACCATCGCCCGTCGCGCCGCGGATCGGCACGTACCGGAATTCAACCGCCGAGGACGCCCTCGAATGGGTGGATCCGGGTTCCCAAGCCGCCACGCGAACGCCCGAGTGCGTGGTCGTCCGGCTCCTCTACGCCCCCCCTTTTGCGACCGCCGCTCGCGCAGCGAGCCGCACGAATCGACGTGCCGTCCACGCACCATAGATCCCAGTCCAACTCCCCTGCTTCGTTGCGGTGCGCCAGGAGCCTCTGCTTCACCCGATCCAGGCGCCCCTCGCGCCTCTCCAAGACTCATGGCGACGATCAGCCCTGCAAGCCCCCAGGGACGCACCCTTGCCCGCACCAGCGCGAGGCGGACCCTAGGCCTGGAGGCGTCGGTCGCGCGCGAGCGGGAGGGGGGCCGCAGCGAGAGGTACGCCGCGCGACGAACTGCGCGCGGGTCCCACGCCGCCTCGGGCAGGCCGCCGACCGCCTCTTCGAACGACGTGGAATTCCGCCGCCGCCCCTCCGGCGAGGCGGGCTGTCGGGCGGGAAAGGGCCGCCGCCAGACGCGCTGGGAGGCCGCGATCGCCGCGCCGATGAGGCGGTGACGGAGCGACCGCGCGGTTGCTCCAGCGCGCAGGGGCGGCTGCGCGGCGTCTGGAAGGGCCGAGGTCTGCGAAGGAGCGCGGGAGGGTTCGTCAGAGGCCGGCGAGTCGCTCGGCCAAGGCCCGAATGCCCTCGGGACGGTGGAAGGCTCCGCTCTCCAGGCGCTCGCGGCCGGCTTGGAGGCGGGCCGCTTGGCCCGTGTCGAGGGTTTCGAGGCGCGCGACCAGGTCTCGGATCCGAGCTCGCTCGGGGGTCTCGAGCCGTTCGGGGGGCTGCCTTCGCTCCGTGCGCTCCGCTTGCGGGGAACTCTCGCCGCGGTGCACCGAGTCGGTTCCCTTGGACGAACGGCTCTCGCTGGCCGGGCCGATGGGCCGAGGGGCGGCGCCGCCTGGGACGGAATGCACCATGGGTCGTCCTCCACGTCCTTGGTCGACCGGGCTGCGGGTGGCTTGAGGAGTTCTCCGGAATTTTTTTCTGCCTGCCGGCGCGGTGTGCCTGCAGGTTCCCGTTCGAGGGGCGCTAAGTCCTGAGCTCATCGCGCCGGGTTCTTGGTCCGGGCCTTGCCCTGAGGGCCGGCACGAGGAACGCCCCATGCACGCCGCTCTTCCCTTGCCCCCCTCCGCCTCCGCCTCCGCCTCCGGTCTCGTCGACGGTCCTCGGGGTTCCCGAGCCTCCTCTCCTCGGGAGCGCGAAGGCGACTCCTTTGCGGGGCTGCTCGGCGCCGCGCGGAGGCGGACGGAGGTCCGGGACGCAGGGCGCCCTTCGGCTCGAGCGGAGTCGCGGTCGGACCGGGTCGAGCCGGCAGGAAGCTCGTCGCGCGCTGCCGACGGCGGAGCGGCCTCGGCGGTCGAGGACCGCGACGACGAACGCTCCGCCGAGGATGCGTCGGCGGGGGGGGACGTCGACGGGGCGACTTCTGTGTCCGCCCAGGGAAACGCGTCGACCCCTGCGGGTGGAACGCCCCAGGCCGGAACCGTCCCTGAGGAAGGCGGTGGGGCAGAGAGGAGGCAGTCCGTGGACGACGACGCACGGTCCTCCGGAACGGACGCGGCGCCAGGCTCGTTCGCGGGGGCGAGCGCGGCGGCCGGTGCGGGCGGCCCGGTTCCGGCCCAGTCGACGGACGAGGCCGCCCAAGCCGGGCCAGCACCCAAGGCCGCCACCCCCGGAGCGGCGTTCGTGGAAGGCTCCCCGCCCGAGGGGCCGCGAGGAGAGGCGACCGCAGCCTCCGGCCCCGCCGGCGAGCCGGCGGAGGCCCGGGACGCGGCGACCCGTCCTGCGCTCGAAGCGGACGCGGCTGGCTTGTCCGGGGCGGGGTTCGGGGAGGCGACGGGTGCTGCCGCCACGCAGGGGGGGGCGAGCCCGGCAGGTGGTCCCGAAGATCCCGGCGGAGCGAGCGAGGGCTCCGCCGGCGAGGAATTGCACGCAGGGGACAACGCGAACCCCGCGGGCCGCACCGGCAACGATCCGGTCGCGGGCGAGGAAGAGGTGGGTCCCGACGGAGGCGGGGAGGGCGGGCCGGTTGCCGAGCAGGCACCTCGCCGGGTCCAGCGCGGCGAGGCCAGCGCCGAAGGGCCGGCCCAGGGCGTGCCCAGCCACGGCGTCGATGCGGCGACCGCGGGCGCGGTTTCGGGAACCAGCGTCCCCGGTTCCGGCGGGAGGGAAGATCCGGTCGGCGCCGCAGCGCGGGGCGACGCGAGCGCGGCCGCCGGGCCCCCGCCGTCGCCGGTGGGTTCGTCGGAGAGCAAAGGTCCTGGTTCGGTGCTCGATCAGGTGCGCTTCGTCCTGCGACCCGGGCTCAGCGAGGCGCGGGTTCAGCTTCAGCCGCCGGGCCTGGGAAGCGTCTCCGTGCGGGTCTCTCTTGCCGAGGGCGAGCTGCGTGCGCGGATCGACGTCGAGCGCCCGGAAGTCCTGCGCGAGCTGGAGCTGCAGCGCGGTGAGCTGGAGCGGAGCCTCGCGGCCCGCGGGACCCCGGTGGCGCGGGTGGAGCTCGGCCTGCGTTCCGCCGAGCCCCCGGCGCCTGCCCCGCAAGCCTTCTTCTCGGGGGACGCGGGCGCCTCGGGCGCGGCGTCGGGCAACGCCGGCGAGCCCGGCGCGCGGGAAGGCGATAGGGACCGGGGGGCGAGGCGCGCGGCGCCGCAGCCCTCGGGTCAAGACGCAGGGGTCCCGTCCACGTCCAGCGCCAGCGGCTGGCTGGCTTAGGAGGAGCTCGTGCAGATCAACGGACTGACCAGCGCGCTGAGCGGGAACGAGGCCATGCAGGAGACCCTCGACCGAGAGGCCTTCCTGCAGCTCCTCGTCACCCAGCTCAAGAACCAGAGCCCTCTGGATCCGGTGAAGAACGAAGACTTCATCGCCCAGCTCGCTCAGTTCAGTCAGCTCGAGAACAGCGAGGCCATGGGGCGCAACCTCCGCGACCTCGTGGGGCTCCAGCAACTCAGCCAGGGCGCGGCCCTGGTCGGCAAAGAAGTCGACTACCTCGACCCTGCTTCGGGGGACGAGCGCAGCGGCCGTGTCTCCGGAGTCGAGGTCGTCTCCGGGGAGGCGCGCCTGGTGGTCGACGGGAGCACCCTCAGCCTGCAAGACCTGCGCGGCGTCCGCGAGGCCGCCGCCTGAGCGAATCCATTAGCGAAAGCACCAGCGAAAGGAATCTACGTGGCCAGCTCACTCCTCGCCGGGGTCTCCGGCCTGCGCGCCCACCAGGGACTGCTCGACGTGGTCGGCAACAACCTTGCCAACATCAACACGCCCGGCTACAAGTCCGCGCGCGCCACCTTCACCGACCTGATCAGCGAAACCCTGGCGGCCGGCAACGGATCCACCGCCGGCAGCGGCGGCGTGAACCCCTCGCAGATCGGTCTGGGGGTCCGCATCGGGGCCATCGACCAGGACCTGCGGCAAGGGAGCTTCCAGAACACGGGCCGGACCCTCGACCTGGGGATCGAGGGCGAGGGCTTCTTCGTGGTCAGCAACGGGAAGCAGGATCTCTACACCCGCGTGGGAACCTTCGACCTCGACGCCGAGAACAACCTGGTCTCCACCAGCACCGGCTTCCGCGTCCAGTCCGTGGACGGAAGGGACATTGTGATCGACGTGGACGCGAGCTTGCCGGCTCAGGCCACTCAGGAGATCAAGCTCACCGGCAACCTGGACGCCGGAGCCGATGCCCCCGCGCAAGCCATCCTCTCCTCCTTGCAGCCCTTCCACCAAGGCTTTCGCCCGGTCGTCACCGGCGCGAGCGGTGAGCCCTTCGCCCTGGCGGACGGCATGACCCTCCTGGTCAAGGTCAACGGCGGGGCCGCGCAGACCGTGGTCTTCAACGCCTCTGACTTCGCCGACATCGCGAACGCCACGGCGGCGGAGGTTGCCAGCGTGATCAACACCCAGATCAGCGGACTCCAGGCCAGCGCCGTGGGGGGCGCCGTCGAGCTGACCACCGTGGGCAGCGGCGACGAGGCGAGCATCGACATCGACGACGGGGTGGGGAGTCCCGCCGGCGTGCTCGGACTCTCCACGGCCCTGGTCTTCGGGAGCGAGGCACCCGCGAACGCGAGCACCCAGCTCAACGACCTGCCGGAGAATTCATCCCCCTACGTTCCGGGAGACAAGATCCACTTCACGGGGACGGACGCCGACGGGACGCCCGTCAGCGCGACCTTCGTCTACGGAAGCGGACCGGGGCAGAACGGGACGACCCTCGGCGACCTGATGGCCTTCGTGCAGGGCCTCTACCCGGCCTCCACCCTCACGCTGCTCCCGGACGGGACCCTGCAGGTGGAGGCCAACGCCGTCGGCGAGGCTCCGTTGCAGCTCGCGCTCAACGACGACCCCGCGAACCTGGGCTTCACGGCCTTCTCCAGCCTCCCCTTCGCGGTGACCACCGAGGGCAGTGCCGGTGCGACCCTCGAGACGAGCATCGACGTCGTGGACGCCCAAGGCGGGACGCACACCGTGCGCTTCGTCCTCCACAAGACCGGGGCCAACGAGTGGGAAGCGACCGCGGACCTACCCGACGGCGACGGGACGGTCATCGACGGGAAGATCACCGGCATCGTGTTCAAGGAGGACGGCTCCTTCTCCCACGTCGCTGGGGTGGGCGTGAACGACCAGAACATCGAGCTCACCTTCGACGGCTTCACCGCTTCGCAGACCATCGAGCTGAACTTGGGCACCAGCGGTGCCTTCGACGGGCTCACGCAGTTCGGCGGCTCGTCGACCGCCGGCGCGACCGATCAGGACGGCTTCCAGGCGGGCTCCCTCTCCTCGCTCAGCGTCAACAGCGACGGGGCCGTCGTGGGCATCTACACCAACGGACGCGTACAGGAACTCGCGCAGATTCAGGTGGCGACCTTCAAGAACCCGGCGGGCTTGGAGAAGGTCGGCGACTCCCTTTACGCGGTCTCCTCGAACAGCGGCGCGCCCCTGCCGGGCAAGGCGCAGTCGGGCCGCGCGGGGAAGATCGTCAGCGGCGTGCTCGAGAACTCCAACGTGGACATCGCCCTCGAGTTCACCCGCCTCATCACCGCCCAGCGCGGCTTTCAGGTCAACTCGAGGACCATCACCACCACGGACCAACTCCTGCAGGAACTCGCCAACCTGATCCGCTGATCCGGAAGGGGGGGGACCGACCGGGCGGGCGCCGCCCGGTCAGTCGAGCTGAGCGGCGACCTCTTCGCGGAGGTCGTCGCTCAACTCGTCAAGCTCTTCGCGCTCGAGCTCCAGCAGAATGCAGCCGCTGCGGAGGGTTTCCTCGGCCTCCGGGCGGCTCTGCGCGCCCAGGTAGAGGCCCCAGACGACGGTGGCCGCGTTGGCGAGGTGGACGACGTTGCGCTCGCTGCGCCGTTCGCCGAAGGCGTAGTCGTCGCCACGACGGATGATCGCACCGACGCGCTCGGGGAGCCGCCAGGCCGCCGAAAGCTCCGCGCCCACGGACGTGTGGACGCGCTGTACGACCCGAATCCAGGCGCCGCCGTCCAGCCAGCGGCGCAGGCCGTGTTCTCCGCTGAGCTTCTGCTCCGCTTCCAGGAGGATGGCGGCCACCACGGGCTTGCCCACGTCGTGCAGGAGGCCGCCGAGGTAGGCCAGCTCGGCGTCGAGATCGCCGCCGAGTTGGCGGACGAGTTGGCGCGAGAGGAGGGCCACCGCGAGGGAGTGCTCCCAGAGCTTGGCGCATGCACGGGCGATGGTCGGGTCGTGGGAGACGAAGAGGCGACGCGCTGCCACTTGAACGACCACTGTGCGCAATCGGGACATGCCCAGCCGGGCGACGGCCTGGTGGAGGCTCAGGCCCGTCCCCCCTCCACCGAAGCTCGCGCACTGGGCCAGGCGCAGGACCTGCGCGCAGAGCAATGGATCGCGTGCGAGTACGTCGGCGACCTCGGCCAGCGCACAGTCGGGACGTCGCAGCAGAGCCAGGCACTCCGTGGCGACGCGAGGCATGGCGGGCAGGACGGCTTCGCCCGAGCGCAGGCGCGCGAGGAGGGCGGCCTCGATTCGAGCACCGAGGGCGTCTTCGTCCAGGGCGGTCTGCGCGCGCTTGGTTGTCTGCGGAATCCAGCCCACACCGCACCTCACGACCCGACCTGCGGGGTGTCGTTTTGGGGAGCCGAGGCCTGCGCCTCGGAGAGCGACGAAACAACGCGCACCGCCTCGTTCCCCTCGAGGGGCGTCGCGCTCACGACTCGAACTTCGAGTCCGAGGGTCCGCGCGCGTCGCGCGAGGGCGCGCACCAATTCTTGTGCCTCCTCGGCGGACGGCTTCGCCGCAGACAGGTCCACGACCGCGTGCGCACGGCATGCCCGGGCGCAGCGCTCCAGGAAGGACTCCAAGGCGGCAACCAAGTCGTGGACCGCGGCGCCGGGCTGCGGGCGGGCGAGGTTTCCGTCCTCGTCGAGGAGTTCGGGGCCGCCGGCCGCGAGGAGCGGAGGCAGCACGCGCTGGACGTCCACGGCGGCGAAGGGCTTGGGAAGGAGGGCGTCGAAGCAGCGCCAGGCGCGGCGAGGGCGCGCGCCGCGGAGGGGCGCGCCCAGGCAGTGCATCTTCGGGCGGAGGCCGCGCAGGTGCTCGAGCAGGGGCCGGGTGCCGGCGGTGACCAGTTCGGCGTCGACGAGGAGTGCCCGGGGGCTCTTTGCACGGACGTGGGGCAGCGCGGCCGAGAGCGAGGGGACCCGCTCGAGGTCCGCCTTGGGCCCGAGCATCTCGCGCAACCGTTCTTCCACGTGCGCTTCGGGGTCGACCAGCAACAACCCGAGCGAGGACTCGGCCTCGGGGAGCGGGTCGGAGCGCAGGTCCAGGGCGCGGAGGACTCGAGCGCCGAGCCGCTCCGGCTCGGGAGGCCGGAGGACGTAGTCGACCACCCCCAGCGGGCCGTGCGCGGCGCGGGCCGAGCGCCCGATCTCCTCGGCGAGGCCGGAGGTCAGGGCCAAGGCGGGCGCAGTCACCCCCTGGGCGCGGAGGGAGGAGAGGCGGGGGAGGTCTGCTGCGGAGACCACCAGCAGGTCCACCGGGCCTAGGGATTCGGGGTCGACCCCTTCGGCCAGGCTGACCTCCGCTGGTTCGAGGCCCAGCCGTTCGCACTGCTCGCGCAGCGCGCTGCGGGCCTTCTCGTCCTCTTCCAGCACCAGAATGCGCTTGCTCACGGGGGACGCAGAGGCAAGGCGTGTTCCGAACGCAACCTCTTGGGCGAGGGCGTCGGGGTGCCCCCGACGCCCCTCGGGGGGAGGGGCGGAAACACCCCTTCCCGCAGCGGCCTTCGCACGGCGGTGGCCGGCACAGCTTGCCGGCCGCAGGAGCCCGGCAAGGCTTGCCGGCAGCCGGCAGGGAGTTCCGGAAGGCGGCTCGGCGCCCGGGGGCCAAGACACGGGCCCGCAAAGGGTTGGCAAGGAGGTGGCTTCGGCCCGCTCCGTGCATTCGCGGCGAGCATGAACGGGATCCAGGCGGCCGCTTCGGCGCTCGACGGCTACCAGAGGCGGCAGGAAGCCATCGCGCACAACCTCGCCAACGCGAACACGGTGGGGTTCAAGCGCATCCTGGTGACGCTGAGCAGTTCCCGCCCCGACGGCGGGCCCGGCGCCACCGAAGCACCCCCCGTGGTGCAGGTGCGCGAGGGCGTCGACTTTCGCCAAGGGGACCTGGTCCGGACCGGCGCTCCCCTCGACCTGGCGCTCGACGGAGAGGGGCTTTTCGCGGTCGAGACCCCGGCGGGCGAACGATACACCCGAGCCGGGAACTTCCAGCGCAACGCCGAGGGCCTCCTGGTGACTCCGAGCGGACATCCCGTCCTCGGAGAGGGGGGCAGCCCCATCCGACTCGGGGACGGTGCCTTGGACGAGGTGCGGGTGGACTCCAGCGGGCGGGTGGCAGCCCCCGGAGGGAGCGTTCGCCTGCGCTTGGTCAAGTTTCCACCGGCCACCCTGCTGCCGGCGGGCGAGGGCCTCTTCCGCCCCCGCGCAGGCGCCAGCCCCGAGCCCGCCGAGGTCGCCGTACGGCAGGGCTACCGGGAGCGCTCCAACGCCAACCCCATTGACGAACTCCTTGGGCTCATCGAGGTGCAGCGCTCCTTCGAGGCCGCCCAGCGTTCTGTTCAAGCCGCGCTCCGCACCCTGGAGCGCACTTCGGATCTGGTCTAGGGAGAGAGGATCGAGTGAAGGCGCTCTACACCGCGGGGACCGGCATGAAGGTCCAGCAGCTGCAGGTGGACGTCATCGCGAACAACCTGGCGAACGCCAACACGTCCGGCTTCAAGCGCTCGCAGATCGACTTCCAGGACCTACTCTACGTGACCATCGGAGGCGCCGGCCTGGACACCGCCAGCGGCAAGCCGTCGCCTACCGGGCTGCAGATCGGCTCGGGAGCCAAGGCCGTCTCCACCACCAAGGTCTTCTCCCAGGGCGTCGTGGAGGAGACCCGCCGCGACCTGGACGTGGCCATCCAAGGGCGAGGCTTCTTCCAGATCCGCCTGCCCGACGGCTCCACCGGCTACACCCGCGACGGGTCCTTCCGCATGGACGCCGCCGGGAATCTGGTGAACGTGGACGGCTACCCCCTCGAGCCAGCCATTGCCATTCCCGGCGACGCCACCAGCGTGCGCATTGGCAAGGACGGGACGGTGAGCGCAATCGTGGCGGGCTCGCCGCAGGACCCGGTGCAGTTGGGTCGGATCACCTTGGCGCGCTTTCCCAACCCCGCCGGTCTGACCAGCGAGGGGGGGAACATCTACAAGGCCAGCCCCAGCTCGGGTGCCGCCAGCGTAGGGAACCCGGGCGAAGAAGGCCTCGGCGAACTCGGGCAAGGGTTCATCGAGCGTTCCAACGTCGACACGGTGAGCGAGCTGGTGAACCTGATCGTCGCCCAGCGCACCTACGAAGTGAACTCGCGCGCGATCCGCACCAGCGACGACATGCTCAGCCTCGTGAACCAACTGACCCGGTGACCTCATGAACTTGCGCATTCCGTGTCTGCTCGGACTCCTGCTGGCGGAACTGGCCCACGCCGAGGCGGCGCCGCCGAGCGTCGTTCTGGACCGCCAGGCGCGGGTCGCGGGGCGGGACGTGCTCCTGATGGACGTTGCTCGTGTGCCGCGCGCCCTCGCCGCTCTGCGCGGGCTGCGCCTCGCTCCTACCCCGCGACCCGGGACGCTGCGCGTGATCGAGCGCGCAGCGGTCGCCGCGGCGTTGCGGCGAGCGGGGCTCCCCCCCGACGGCTTCGCCCTGGAGGGCGCGAAGCGAGTCCTCGTCCGTCCCCGCACGACCCGCCTCGCGGAGTCCAGCCTGGTCGCCACCGCCCAGCGCTTCGTGCGCCGCGAGCTCGGACGGGACGTGGAGTTCGCCGGCGACGGGCTGGGCCCCTGGGAAGTCTTGGTGGGACGAAAGACTTCTGCCCTCGAGGTCCGCTGGGAGACGCCTCCCACGCCCGTCAGCGACACCGTTCGCGTGGAGTTGCTGCTCCGCATCGACGGGGTCATCGCCGCTCGCAGAATCCTTCGCTTCCGCTTGGGCGAGTCCCTGGCGGAAGCGAACGGGCAGGCGCAGGGATCCACGGCCCGCGCGACGCCGTCGGGTCGGGCAAAGGGGGCGGACGCCGCGGCGCCCAAGCAGTCCCGCTCCGAGAGCGACGCCCGCGCGGCCGGGAGCCAGGGCGGCGCGCTGGTGCGCGAAGGCGAGCTGGTGCGCATCACCCTGCGCAAGGGACCCCTGGTGGTGGTGGCGCGGGGGCGCGCACTCGAAGACGGCGCCCTCGGGCAGGCCATTACCCTGCGCCTCAGCGAGGACTCGCCGGCCAAGCTCGCCCGCGTGACCGGCCCGGGGGCGGTCGACATCGTGCTGGGGAGGGCGCCATGATCCTCTCGCGCAGGGCCTTGCTCGCGAGCGCGGCGTGCGCGCTGCTGGGCTGCCAGGCCGCCCCCGGCCTGCGGCCCGTGCGCTTCGACTCGGAGTTCCCGCCCGGCGAGGTGGCGCCGGCCCTTTCGCCGTCGCTCTGGCCGCGGGAACGCTCCGCCCAGCGGCGCGCGACCCTGGTCAGCGACCCGACCGCGCGCGAGCGCGGCGACATCGTCACGGTCCTGGTCGACGAGTCGCAGTCGGCGACCAGCTCGGCCGAGACGAGCATCGAGCAGACCACCGAGAGCAAGGCCGGCCTCGAGGTCGAGGGCTTTCCGCATGCCTTCCGCAGCATGGGAGGGCCGCCGTCGGGGAGCGTGGAGTCGTCGCGCGCCTTCGACGGGGAAGGAAGCTATCGGCGCAGTGGGAGCCTGCGGGCACGGGTGACCGCCGTCGTCGTCGACGTGCTGCCCAACGGCTACCTGGTCGTGGAAGGAGCCCGCGAGGTCCGCGTCGACGACGAAACCCGCTTGCTCGAAGTGCGGGGGATCGTCCGACCCGCAGATCTGACCGCGAGCAACACGGTCCTCTCGGAGCAGCTCGCCGAGGCGCGAATTAGCTACGAGGGCGACGGCCCGCTCACGCGGAGCAGCAGCCGCGGGATCCTCGGCACCATCGTCGACTTCCTTTGGCACCACCTGTGGCCCTTCTAGGAGGAGCGGACATGCCTTCGATTCGCATCGCGATCCTGGCGGGCGTCTTGCTCGCGGCCGGCCCCACGCACGCGGCGCGGGTCAAGGACATCGCCGACGTGGTCGGTGTGCGCGAGAACCAGCTCATGGGCTTGGGCCTCGTCGTCGGGCTGAACGGGTCCGGAGACTCCGCGCCCTTCCTCGCGCAGGCTCTCTCCAACGCCCTCCAGCGACTTGGCATGCGTGTCGATCCGGCCGCCGCTCGGGCGAAGAACGCGGCCCTGGTCTACGTCACCGCCACCCTCCCCCCCTTCGTCCGCGCAGGCTCGCGGATCGACGTCACGGTCAGCTCGGTGGGCGACGCCAAGAGCCTCCTGGGCGGCACGCTCCTGCGGGCGGCCCTCGAAGGTCCCGACGGGAAGGTCTACGCCGTCGCCCAGGGCCCGCTCACCGTGGGCGGCTTCCAGTTCTCTGGGGACGCCGCGAGCGCGCAGCGCAACCACCCCACCGTGGGCAGGATCCCGGGCGGTGCGCTGGTCGAACGCGAGGTGCCGGCGCGCCTTCTGGGGCCGGGGAACCAGATCACCCTCACCCTCCACGAGCGGAGCTTTGCCGTGTCCGAGGCGCTCGCGCGGGCCATCAGCGAAAAGCTCCCGGTCGCGGCGGTCGCAGAGGACGGCGGCACGGTTCGCGTCGTCGTCCCCGAGTCCATGCGCCACGACGGCGCGCTGGTCTCCCTCATTGCGCGCCTGGGGGAACTCGAGATCGAGCAGGACGTGGAGGCGCGCGTCGTCATCAACGAGCGCACGGGGACCATCGTGGCCGGCGAGCACGTCCGCATTTCCCGAGTAGCCATCTCGCACGGCAACCTGACCATCACCGTCAGCGAGTCGCCGGAGGTCTCGCAGCCCGCTCCGTTCTCGCCGCGCGGTCAGACGAAGGTCGTTCCCCGCACCGAGGTCGAGGTGCGGGAGGCGCGCGGTCCCCTGCGCATTCTTCCCGCGAGCGTCACGGTGGCGGACTTGGCCGAGGCCATGAACGCACTCGGAGTGGCGCCGCGCGATCTCGTGGCGATCTTCCAGGCCCTCAAGGCGGCGGGCGCCCTGCAAGCCCGCATCGTGGTGATCTGATGAACGTCCCCGGATTGCTGGACTCGCTCGGAGCCGTCCCCCCCGACCGCGCGGCGGCCATCGACCAGGCCGCCACGGGGTTCGAGTCCCTCCTCGTCTCGCAGCTCCTGAAGCAGGCGCTCGATTCGGAGGAGGGTGGACTGTTCCAGGGAGGCGGCGCGCACGTCTACGGGGGACTCTTCGAGACCTACCTCGCCGACCACCTGGTGCAGTCCGGCGGGCTGGGCCTGCACGACCGCCTGGTTGCGGCCTTGGGGGGCAAGTGAGCGCTACGGAGATGCTGAGGAACTTGTGCGAGGCGCTGCGGCGTCAGCGCGATGCGCTCCTGCGGGACGACGCGGAGGCGCTGAGCGCGAGCCTTCAGGAACTGGGGGAGCTGACGCAACAGGCCGCGCGCTGGCGGGCCGCCGAAGTGCGCGCGCCGGAGGGCGGTGCGGCAGCGCTGGCGAGGGAACTCCGCGAGCTGGCGCGGGGGAACGCGCAGCTCCTGGTCCGCGCCCGCGATCGGACGAAGAGGCTCTTGGAGGCCTTGCGCGAGGCGCCTGCCGTGGACCGGAGGGTCTGAACGGTGACCGGGCTCAACCCCTCCATTGGCCTCAGCGCGCTGGCAGCTGCCCAGCGGGGCCTGGAGGTGGTGGGCCACAACATGGCCAACGCCGCCACGCCCGGCTACGCTCGGCAGCGGGTCGAGCTCGCCGAGGCGCGGCCGGAGAGCCGGCAGGTCGGCGGCCAGGTGGGCACCGGAGTGCGCGTGCTCTCCGTGCGTCGGGTGGTGGACCGCTTCGCCGTCGAGCGCCTGCGCGACGCGACGGCGAGCGCGGGGTACGACGCCGCCCTCGCGAGTCGCTTGGGAGAACTGGAGCGCCTCGTGGCCGACCCGAGCGAGGCAGGGCTGACCGCCAGCGCGGGCCGTTTCTTCGCTGCCGCCGCCGAGCTCGCCGCGCGCCCCGACGACAGCAGCACGCGCTTGGTGTTCGCAGCGGAGGCCGATCTCCTCACCGAGCGCCTGCGGGCCGTGGCCGGTGGCCTCGATGGCTTCGTCGCCGACGTCCACGCCGAGGTCGAGGCCGGAGTCGAGGAAGTCCGCGGCCTCTTGGAGCGGGTTGCCGCGGTGGACGCGGCGATCAAGGAGGCTCGCGTTGCGGGGCAGCAGCCCAACGACCTCTTGGACGAGCGCGATCGCTTGGTGAGCGACCTCGCCGAGCGGATCGGGGCCCAGGCCAGCGAACAGACCGACGGCAGCCTGACGGTCACGGCGGGCGGCAAGCTCCTCCTCTCCAGCGGGCGCGCACGGCCGCTCGGCGTCGAGCAGGCCGCCGACGGGAGCTCTCGGATTGCCGTAGCGGGCGAGCCCCTCTCTCCCGGAGGGCGCCTGGGCGGCCTCAGCGCAGCCCAGGAGGAGGCCGGCGGGCTGCGCGCGGACCTCGACGAGTTCGCGCGCGGTCTGATGCTCGCCGCCAACGGCGTGCACGCGACGGGGGTTCCCCTCGGGGGCCCCTACACCAGCCTGCAGAGCACCGTCCCCGTGCAGGACGTGAACGGCTCGGGGTCGCCCTTGGACGACCCCTTGGTCGCAGCGGGGCTCCCTTTCCCTCCAGGGGCGAGCGAGATCGTCGTCAACGTGACGGACTTCGCGACGGGGAGCATCACGACGACCCGGGTCGGCTTCGACCCCAGCCGGCAGGGCCTCGGAGACTTGGCCGCCGCCCTCGACGGCGTGGCGGGCCTTCGCGCCTCGGCCGGCGCCGACGGGATCCTCCGGCTGGACGCCGATCCGGGCATGGGCTTCGACTTCGCTCCTCGGGCGGGGGGGAGCGCGGACGCGGGCGGGGTTCTTGCCGGCCTGGGGGTCGGAGCGCTCTTCGCCGGGACGGGCGCAGCGGACGTGCGCGTGGCCGACGCAGTGGCGGCCGACCCTTCGGCCCTCGCCGCCGGGCTGTCCGCGGGCGCGGGCGACGGGCGCAACGCGGCGCGGCTGGCCGAACTCCAGGGGCAACCCCTGGAGGCGCTGCAGGGACGGAGCCCGCAGGAGTCGGTCGCTCGCATGTTGGGCCGGGTCGGGGCCGCGGCTCGCCGGGCGCGCGCGCTCTCGGAGGGGAGCGAACTCGCTCGTGGCTCCCTCGAGCGCGCGCGAGAGGAAGTGTCCGGGGTCTCCGTGGAGGAGGAGGTGGGCGCGATGATCCAGTACCAGCGTTCGTTTCAGGCAGCCGCTCGCTACCTGCAGGTCCTGCACGATCTGGCGGGCGAACTGATGCAGATGGTCGGCTGAGCGCAGGGCCGGGGAGGCGATCGTGCGTGTCAGCGAACAAGTCCGCGTCGGCAGCGGGCTCTCGGACCTGCGCAACGTCGAGCGAAGCCTGGCGAGGCTCGAAGAGCAAGTCTCCACCGGGCAGCGGATCGTGCGTCCTTCGGACGATCCGGGAGGCGCCGCGCGGGTCGCGCGACTGGAGACCATGCTGCGCCGTGTGGACACCGCGGAGCGGGTCGCGGCCGGCGTCCGCTCCGACCTCGAGGCCGAGGACGCTGCCTTGCAGCAACTCTCCAGCCTCCTTGCCCGAGCGCGGGAGCTCGGCGTGCAGGGGGCGAGCGAGGCGCTCTCGGCCACCGACCGCGCGGCCCTCGCGAGCGAAGTCGACTCTCTCCTCGGGCAGGCGCTCGACTTGGGGAACACCCGAGTGGATGGGCGCTATCTGTTCGCGGGCACGACCACCGAGACCAAGCCCTTCGCACTCGAGGACGTGGGGGGCGTCACCACTCCGACCTACCAGGGCAGCGACGTGTCCCGCGAGGTGCTCCTGGGTCCCGGCCAGAGCATAGAGCACGCAGCGGGGCCGGAGCCCTTCGCCGGTGGCGGCGGCGCCCTCGACGCTCTGGTCGCGCTGCGCGACGCGTTGCGGGCCGACGACACGGCGGCGGTCGGCGCTGGAGTCGAGGCTCTCGACACGGCCCTTGACCGAACGACCCTCGCCCTGGGGACGGTGGGCGCGCGCATGAGCGAGCTCGACGCCGCCGCCGACGGCTTTGCGAGCGAGAAGGTGCGCATCCAGGGACTCCTGGGGGAGCTGCGCGACGTGGACCTCAGCGAGGCGATCGTCGACCTCAAGGCGCAGCAGACCGCCTACGAGCGAGGTCTGCAAGTCGTTGCCGGTGTCCTCAAGGTCTCGATCCTCGACTTCGTGGGCCGGTTGTAGCCAAGCCGCGGGGCGGTCGTCGGGGGAAGCCGAGGCGCCGGCCGGCGGGGCGGCGTCAGAGCTGGGCGGCAAGCTCCACGAGTCGTTC
This sequence comes from Planctomycetota bacterium, assembly GCA_003695705.1. Classification (GTDB taxonomy): domain Bacteria; phylum Planctomycetota; class J058; order J058; family J058; genus J058. The sequence goes on along the minus strand of RFHU01000119.1, from coordinate 861 downwards.
CACGAACTCGCGCGAGGGCAAGACCTCGGGGTCGAGTTCCAGGACCTTGAGCGCGGGGTGGCGCTCGAGGTCTCGGATGCGGCGCAGGTCCACCGGGAGCCCCCACGCGCTGCACAGGTCGTTGCTGAGGGCGACCAGGGCGGCCAGGGGGCGGTGCTGAGCGCCGACGTAGCCCCGGAAGTGGGTGACGGCCTCGACCACGTCCTCGGGGAAGTTCCAATCCGCCATCACCGTCGCGTTGGTCTCGTAGCCGAACTCGACGACGGCTTCGAGCAGGGCGCGGGGCGTCGGCGGGGGGAGCGCCGACTTGTTCTGGAAGACCTGCGCGGCGGAGAGAATGGCCAGGCAGCCAACGTCGTGGAACAGGCCGGCCATGAAGGCGGCCTCGGGCTGCAGGCCTGCGCGAGGGGCCAGGCCGGCGGCGAGCTTCGACGTCACCAGGGAGTGGCGCCACACCTTGCGGGTCATCTCGTCCACCAGCGGTCCTCGCTTGAGCTGGGAGTTGAGCATGACCGTGAGCAGGAGGAGTTTGAGCTGGCGCTGTCCGACGCGGACCACCGCCTGCTGCAGGTCCATGGCCTCCGCGCCGCGGCCCCGGAACAGCGCGGAGTTCGCCGCCCGGAGGACCTCGGCAGCCAAGGCCGGCTCCGTCTGGATGGCCTCGGCGAGCTGGCTGGCGGTGCTGCGAGGGTCGTCGACGACGCGCATGACCCGCACCGAGGAGTTCGGCGCCAGCTTCACGCGCAGCTCGCCCTCGAGGTGGGCGTGCCGGAAGGCCTGCAGCCATTCCTGGTCCCCGGGGAGGAGGGGCTGGGTGCGATCGAAGACAGGCTCCTCGGCCGGGGGCGGCGCGTTGGCGGG
>RFHU01000118.1 GCA_003695705.1 Planctomycetota bacterium | reverse complement strand
CCTCGGGCGCGAGCAGGTCGAAGAGTTGCTGGGTGGTGAAGCGGTTGTTGGCGCCGCCCGACTCGTTTCCCTGCACGATGAGCACGTCGTAGGGGCGCCCCTCGATGGTGCGCGCCACCGTAGGGCTGTTCACCGACACGAGCACGGTGAGCCCCAGCTCCTCCTTGAGGGCCGCCACCCGCTCGCCGAACCACCCGCCGAGGGCGAACACCCGCACGCCCCCCTCGCGGGCGAGTGCCTCGACGAGGTCTTCGTTGTCGGCGAAGAAGGGGACGTTCACGGCAAAGGGGCGGTTGGTGCGCGCTCGAATGGCCGCCACTTCCTCGAGCACGCGCGCGGCGGTGCGGTAGTGGAAGCTGCCCAGGGTCCCCAGTCCCCCCGCGGCGGAGACGGCCGCCACGAGCCGCGCGTCGGAGCCGAAGGTCATGCCGCCTTGGATCACGGGAAAGCGGATGCCGAGGCGCTCCACGAGCCGTTCGCTGGGGTGGGTCATGGGGCCGGATCCTACCGCGAGGGCCGTCGCCGCGCCTTCGCCGGTGCGCCGTCCTCCGGCGGACGCGTGGTAGACTCCGCGCCTTCTCCCGAGCGCCCAGAGGAGCCCCGCCATGATCGCCCACCGGTCCTTCCGCACCACCCTTGCCCTCCCCCTCCTGCTCGCGGCCGGCGCGGCCTTCGCGCAGGGCACCCGCCCCTCCTCGCGGCCGGGCGGCTCGCCCTTCCCGCCCCTGGGCGCTCCCGCGGGCGTCTTCGGCGCGGGCGTCGCGCTGGAAAAGGGCCTCGGGGTGGCCGCGGCCAAGAAGAAGGTCGACGCCCTCGCGGGCAAGACCGTGCGCCTCGAGGGCCGCATCAAGGACGTGTGCCAGAAGAAGGGCTGCTGGATGGTCCTCGCCGAGGACGGCGTGGAGGTGCGCGTCCGCTTCCAGGACTACTCCTTCTTCGTCCCCCGCGACGCCAAGGGCCGCGAGGCCATCGTGCAGGGCACCCTCAGCGTGAAGACCATCAGCGAAGAAGTCGCGCGCCACTACGCGGAAGAGGGCGGCGACCCCGAAGCGGCCAAGAAGATCCACGGCCCGCAAAAGACCCTCGCCTTCCTGGCCACCGGCGTGGAGATCCTCGGCCGCCGCGAGGTCCCGCCCCAAGCCGCCGGCACCCCCGAGAAGAACGCGGCCCTGGCGGCCCGCCTCGAGGGCGCCAAGCGCATTGCCGGCCTCCCCGGCTCGGCGGCGAAGGACTTCGCCTCCGCCCTCGCCCTCCTGCGCCGGGTCAAGGGGCCCCGCACGGTCGAGTTCTCCCTCTGCACCGAGACCGGCGGCTGGCTGGTCTTCTCCCCCGCCAAGCAGAAGGGCGAGCCCTTCGTCCACGGCTACGCGGTCAAGAAGGGCACCGGCGAGGTCTACGCCTTCTGAGCCGACGCACGCGGCGCCGCGCGCGCCTCCGCCGACCGGCGAGCGCGTGCGGCCGCGCCTTCCGCGCAGGAGCGACGAACCAGCGGAGACCGCCATGAGCGACGACCCGAGCCCCTCTGCCGAGCCCGAAGAGGCGCCCGACGTGGTGCCCGTGGACTCCGACGCCGGGCCCGTCGACCCGGCGCCGGATCGCGCGGAGACGGCCTCCGACGTGACCGCCCGCCTCGACCCGGTGTCCTTCGAGGAGGGCGCGGACGCTGCCGGCGTCGGGCCTGCGGCGTCGGCCGAGGCCGCGGAGGACGGCCGAGGCGGCGGCGATCCCGCAGACTCTGCGAAGCTCCGGCCGTCGGAGGGCGAGGGCACCCCCGAGGGCGAGGGCGCTCCCGAGGGCGAACGGTCGGAGCTCCAAGGCGCCTACGACTGCCTGGAAATTCGCACGCCCCTCGAGGAGCTGCGCGCCTTCGCCTCGGCGCGCATCGAGGCCCTGGTCCGCCTCGGCGACGCCGAGCGCGCCGAGCGCACCGCCACGGCCCTCGAGGTCGGGCTGCAGGCGCTGCGCGAGGTCATGGGGGCGGTGACGCGCCCCAGGGAGCAACCGTGATCGTCCGCGCCCTTCGCGCCCGCGGCTTCATGCGCTACGAGGCCCTCGACCTCGAGGACCTCCCCCGCGGGGTCATCGCCCTGGTGGGCGAGAACGAGTCGGGCAAGTCCACCGTCGGCGAGGCCATCGCCTTCGCCCTCTTCGGGCGGACCATTCGCACCGAGGAGACCGACCCGACCCACGCCATTCACTGGGACGCCGACGAGGCGCACACTTCCATCGACGTCGAGCTCGCCGGCCAGGGGGTCTTCCGCGTCGAGCGCCGGGTGGCGCGCACCGGGGAGTTCGACGCCCGCCTGTTCGGTCCCCGCGGCCAAGAAGTCGCGCAGGGGCCGCGGCCCGTGTCCGAGGCCCTCCAGCGCATCCTCGGCTACGACTTCTCCGCCTTCCGCTACTCCTTCTACGTCGCGCAGGGCGAACTCGACTTGATCCAGCGCGAGGGGCGCGACAACGCCAGCCGCGTGGTGCGCGACATGGTCGGGATCTCGACCCTAGAGCGCGCGCGGCAGCGGCTCGAGGGAGAGCGGGCCGAGCTGCGCGAGCGCGCAGAAGTGCTCGACCGCGACCTCATCGTGGCCAACGCCCTCCACACCGAGGCCTTGCCGCTGCGCGAGGACCTCGCCGGCTACGAGCAGCGCCTCCAGGCCGCGCGCGAGGCGCAGGCTTCCGCGCAGAACGAGGAGGCCCGCGCCGCCGAGGCCTACCAGCGCTGGGAGCGCGCGCGCGCCGCGGAGCGGCGCCGCGCCGCAGCCCTCGACGGGCTCGAGCGGGTCGCGGCGGCCGCTGCTCTACGCAGCTCGCTCCTCGCCGTTCGCGACCGCCTCGCCGCCCTGCAGGCCGCCGCCGAGGCGGCGAGTGCGGAGGCGGAGAAGGCCCTCGCCATCGAGGCGCGGCCCCGCGAGCAGGCCCGCGCGGCCGTCGAACGGGCCGAGGCCATCCTCGCCGCGGCCCAGCGGCTGGAGGCGCTCGTGCAGCACCGCGCCGAGGAGTTGCGCCGAGCCACCGCCGGAGAAGACCCCGACTCCCTCCCGGCCCGCGCCGAGCGCGAGCGCGAACGGGCGCAGAGCGAGCGGCGGCGCGCGGCTTGGGCGACCTGGCTGGGCGTCGCTTCGCTCGCGCTGGCCGCCGTGGGCGCAGGCTACGCCCTCGGCCTGCACCTGCCCCGCGAAGCGCCCTGGCTCTCCCCGCCCCCCGAGACGCTGCGTCTGTTCGGCGGGCGGCTGCAGCTCACCGGTCTGGGCGCCCGGGGCGCCGCGGCCTTGGCCGGCGGCGCGGGCGCCCTCTTCGCCCTCCTCGGCGCGGTGCTCCTCGTTCGCCGGCGGCGCGCGGCGGCTCGGCGCCGGTCCTCGGCCGAGGAGGCCGCGCGCCTCGCCGAGCGCCTCGACGCCGACCGGCGCGAGCTCGCCGCCTGCGAGGCCTTCCGCCTCGGTTCCCTGGCCGCGGTGGGCGAGGCCCTCTCCGAGGTCCGGGACGCGGCCGTTCGCGCGGCCCTCGACGAGCTGCGCCGCGTCGCCGGCGCCCAGGCCGAGTCCTCCTCCTCGCCGAGCGAGCTCCTCGCCTCCGCGCGCGGCCGCCTCGAGGAGCTCGAGGGG
>RFHU01000117.1 GCA_003695705.1 Planctomycetota bacterium | reverse complement strand
GGGATGGGCAGCTCGTCGAAGGGGAGGAAGCCGCGGGGGTCGGGGGGGTGAACCACCACCTTGCGCTGGGCAGGATCGTAGCGGGCCTGCCCGTAGGGGACCTCCTGTTCGCCGAGGGCGAAGTCCACCAGGGTCCGCTCGACTTCGCCGCGGAAGACGACGATGCGCTCGTCCCGACCGATGTATTCGGCGGGGACCCGGGTGGCCTCCGGTCCGTGGAGAAGGATCCAGGCTGCGGGGAAGAGCGCGCGCAGGCGCGCGATCCAGTGGAGGTCGGTGGGCTTGGCGAGGACGACCGCGTGCAGGACGTAGGCGTCCGCGGGGCGCTCCCGCAGCCGACGGACGAAGGCCTCTTCGTCGTCGCCGAGGAGGCCAGCGTCTAGGTAGTCCACTTCCACCCCGCGCTGGTGGAGCATGGTGAAGGGGTAGAGGTTTCCCAGGTCGGGGAAGTGGTAGACCTCGTAGGTGCAGCCGGCGAAGCGTTCGGGCGCCCGGGGGGTGACCGGGGGGGGCTCGAGGAACACGACCCGCTTCAGGCGCACGGTGCCTCCTCGGCGGCGCGGGCGGGCGCCGCGTATCCGTTCAGGAAGGCGTCGCAACCTTCGCAGGCCGGATGCCGGCGGGGCTCCTGGAAGCGGCGGCACGCGGGCGAGGACCAAATGGCTTCGAGGGGCTCTTCGAGCAGGTTGCCCAGGCGCTCGTCGCGCAACAGGCAGCAGGGAGCGACGTTGCCGTGGACGTCCACGTAGATGTAGTCGTCGAGGCGGACGCACACCCGGTCGCTGCGGGAGGCCATGCGCAGGAGGGGGCCGTGATCGTTGACCGACTCCAGGCGTAGGCCGCGCGCTTCGGCGCGGGCGCGGGCGGCGGCGAGGATGCGCCGCTCCTCGGCGTAGCTCGGGCGGACGAGGTCGGGGCGGCCGCGGGGGTCGAGGCGGACGAGGTTCAGGGCCGCGCAGCCTAGGTCGGCGGCGAAGTCGACCAAGCGCACGGTCGTCTCGAGCCCGCCCGGGAAGAGCACAGCCTGCAGGCGGACCTCCGGGGCGCGGCCGCTGCGGACGGCGTGCTCGTGGCGTCGGGCGAGGAAGTGCCGCAGCTTGGCGGCGAGGTCTGCGGGGGAGGGGTGCCCGGCGCGGGCCACCGCGTTGGCGTGGCCCTTGCGCGGGTCGTGACCGCCTGGGGAGGCGGCATCCGCGAAGGGGACCTCCTCGAGGCTCACGGTGACGCGGGCGAGCGGCCGCGCGAGGATGCGCTCGACCACCCGTTCGGTGAGCAGGTGCCCGTTGGTGGTGAAGCCGGCCGCGACGCCGGGGAAGCGCGCCAAGAGCAGGTCGAGGAGCTCGAACAGACGCGGATGCAGGAGCGGCTCGCCCCAACCGGTGAGGGTCACCGTATGGGGTGCCCGCAGGCGCTCGAGGATGGCCGCAAAGGTCTCGGGCGCCATGTCCACTTCGGGCACGCCCAGGGGCGAGAGCCGGGGGCACATGTCGCAGTCGAGGTTGCAGCGGTTGGTGACCTCGATCTGGACCTCGCGGGGGAGGCGCGCCGGGATGCCCAGGGCGAGGCGGGCGAGCTTGGCGCCGCCCCGCAGGAGCGTCCGTGGGCGCGAGAGGCTGCGCATGGGTCTCCGGCTCCGCAGGGGTGAGAGCGGCAGTATAGCAGGACGTTCCGGCTCCTCCCCGCGGTCGCGGTCGCGCGGCCCGAGCGGCGCTGTTAGAACGGGCGACGAGACGACGTGAGCCTGCGCGAATTCGTGGCCCTGGGGACTTCCAGCCAGGTGCCGACCCGCTACCGCAACCACAACGGCTACCTGCTCCGCTGGGACGGGGAGGGCTTCCTCTTCGACCCGGGCGAGGGAACGCAGCGGCAGTTCATCCTCGCCGAGGTGGCGGTCTCGGAGGTGCGGCGGATCTTCGTGACCCACTTCCACGGCGACCACGCCCTGGGCCTCGCGGGGATCGTGCAGCGCCTCTCCCTCGACCGCGTTCCGCATCCCGTCGAGGTCTACTACCCCCGCAGCGGGGAGGCCTTCTACAAGCGGCTCGTGCGGAGCACCATCTACCACCGCGCCGTCGAGCTCGTCCCCCGGCCCGTGGGCGGCAAGGGCGGGGTGGTGGCCGAGGACGAGACCTTCGTCATCGAGGCCTGGCCCCTCGAGCACTCGGTCGACACCTACGGCTACCGGATCAAGGAGCGCGACTCCTACCGCTTCGACCGCGAGCGCCTCGAGGCCGCCGGGGTGCGCGGCCCGCGCGTGGGCGAACTCCAGCGCGCGGGGCAGGTGGAAGTCGACGGACGCACCGTCACCCTCGAGGAGGTCACGCGCCCCAAGCGGGGGGCGGCCTTCGCCTTCGTCATGGACACCCGGCCTTGCCCTGGTGCCTTGCGCTTGGTCCGCGAGACGGACATGGCGGTCATCGAAGCCACCTACCTCGACGAGCACGCACAGCTCGCCCGCGAGCACCAGCACCTGACCGCCCGCGAAGCCGCGACCATCGCCCGCGACGGCGGCGCCCTGGGGACGCTGGTGCTCACCCACTTCTCCCAGCGCTACCCGAGCACCAAGCCCTTCGCCGCCCAAGCCCGCGAGGTCTACCCCCGGGTGCGCGCGGTGCGCGACCTCGATCGGGTGCCCCTCCCTCGCCCCTGACTCCCCGGGCC
>RFHU01000116.1 GCA_003695705.1 Planctomycetota bacterium | reverse complement strand
TCGGCGACCCGAGCGCCGTGGGCTCGGACAGCTCCGGCTCGGACAGCTCCGGCTCGGGCAGCTCCGGCTCGGGCAGCTCCGGCTCGCAGAGCGAGTAGGAAGGGCCCCAGGGCCGGTCCGGCGCGCTACCCCGAGCGTTGCCGCCCTCCCGCTGCAGCGCTTCGCCGCTCCGCAGCGCTTCAGCGCTCCGCGCAGAGGCGCACGCCGTGCTCGGAGAACCAGCCTGCGCGCACCTCGGGGTCGTTCACCAGGCCCTGCACCGCGTGCGCCCGTACGAGGTAGGCCCCCACCGCGTGGCCCTCGGGCAGCGGGGGGAGGGCCGCGCGCAGCTCGGGGGGCAGGAGGACTCCTTCCGGGGCTCGCGGCACGACGCCCCCCGGCACGGCGGCCTCTCCCTGGCTCCGGCCGGCGCCGGACGCCGCATCGGTCGCGCCCGCTTCGGGCTCCGCCGGCGGGGAAGCGCCGAGGGGCAGGTCCCCCGCCGGCGGAAGGGCCCCGGGCACGGCGGCGAAGACCTCGCCGTTGAGGGCGGCCAGCGTGCGGTGGTTGATGTCCACCCGCCCGTCGCCCACACGGAAGCCGGCCCGGGCCACCTGGTAGCGGCGAATGGCGAGTTCGAGGCTGCGCGAATTCTGTCCGTAGACGACTTCCTCGGGGCGGAGGTAGCCGCCGAGCAAGAGCGCCTCTTGGATCACCCGCACGTCGCGGGGAGCGTTGGTCCCACCCTCGCCCACCGAGGAGTAGACAACGAAGGCCCGCTCGCCCAGGCGCTTGCCGCGGAAGGCCTCCAGGGTGCGTCCCTCGGGGTCGACGCGCGCGGTCAGCGCCGGTTCGCGGTAGCCCACCCAGCGAATCTGAAAGCGCCGCAAGGCCTCCTCGAGGGCGGCGTCGGCGACGCCGACCCGGTAGCCCTGGGCCAAGAAGCCCTCGCGCGCCAGCGCCTCCTGCACCTTGGCGACGTCCTCGGGCCGGTTCGCCCCGCCGCGGCCCACCGAGGCGCCGATCCACAGTTCCTCTCCGGCCGCCGCCTCCCGCCGGCCGTCGACGCTCCCTGCGGGATCCCCGCCGGCCAGCCGGCGAGCGACTTCGTCCACGCCGCCCACCAGACCCTCCTCCTCCGTGCCGGCGGACTCCGGGCCGGCGGGCTCCGGGCCGGCGGGCTCCGGGCCGGCGGACTCCGGGCCGGCGGGCTCCGGGCCGGCGGGCTCCGGGCCGGCGGGCTCCGGGCCGGCGGGCTCCGGGCCGAGGACTTCGGAGGGGCCCCATTCGACGAGCAGGAGCCCTCGCCGCAGGTGGCCCGCACCCCGCCGGCGCACCGTCCGCTCCCCACGGCGGGCACGACGGACGACCGCGTAGCGCCCCTCTCCCTTCGGTCGCACCGTGACCAGGGCCGTCCCGCCCCCGCCGTCGCGCAAGAGGAAGGTCCCCGAGAGTTCGCCCCCCGGGACCGGGGGCTCCGCCGCACGGGCCTCGGGCTGCTCCGGTGCCCCGGACCCACCGCCTTGCCCTGCGGGCTGCGCCGCCGCGGGCCCGGCCGACGCAGGCCCCGCCACGACCAGGCTCGCGAGCGGCGCAAGCAGTGCCAGACCACGAAGTTTCGCAGCGATCATGACGATCCCCTCCTCCACCTCCTCCTTCCGAAAGGAGCAGCGGGAGTTTCCCCGTCGCCCCGGCCGAACTTGAAGGACCCCCGGCCTGCGCCGAAGATCGAGGCGTGAAGCCCGCCGTTTCCTGGGGCCTCGCGGCCGCAACCGCCTTCGCCTTGGTCTGGGTCCACGAGGGGACGCTCGCCCGGATCGAGGAGGACTTCGCCCCGGACCAGGCCCGGGACCTCGGTGGCATGAGCGAGGTCCGCAACCTCATCGAAGAGCGCTGGGTCGAACGCCCCGAAGAAGGCCAGCTCCTCGACGGCGCGCTCCGCGGCATGGTCGCCACCCTCGACCGCTACAGCGACTACATTTCGCCCGAAGAGAAGGCTGAGTTCGAAGAGAGCACCACCGGCCAGTACGGCGGGCTGGGCATCTACATCAGCGTCGAAGACGGGCTGGTCCACGTCATCGCGCCCATCGAAGACACCCCGGCCTGGCGGGCCGGCATCCTCCCCGGCGACACCATCCTCGAAGTCGACGGCGTCCCCTGCGAATTCCCCAACGCAGGCGCCGCGGTGCGCGCCCTCAAGGGACTCGCCGGCACCACGGTCGCGCTCACCGTCCTGCACGAGGGCGCCGAGCGCCCCGAGCGGATCGAGATCGAGCGCGCGATCGTGCAGATCCGCTCGGTCAAGGGCGCGCGCCTCCTCGACCCCCAGCGCCGCATCGGCTACCTGCGCCTGACCACCTTCAATTCGGGCACGGTGGACGAATTCGAGGCGGCGCTCGCAGGCCTCCTCGACGAGGGCCTGCGCGCGCTCATCGTCGACCTGCGCGGCAACCCCGGCGGCCTCCTCGACGCAGCCGTCGAGGTGGCGGACGCCTTCCTCGAGGAGGGACGGGTCATCGTCACCACCCGCGGGCGCGAAGGAGACACCAAAGAGACCCGAGCCGAGGAGGAGGCCTGGATCCGCGTGCCCGTGGCCCTGCTCATCGACCGCGGAAGCGCCAGCGCAAGCGAGATCCTCGCCGGCGCCCTCAAGGACCACCGGCGGGCCTTGCTCGTCGGGACCCGCTCCTTCGGCAAAGGGTCCGTGCAGACCATCCTCCCCATCCTTGGAGGCGAGGCCGAGCTCAAGCTGACCACCCAGTACTACTTCACCCCCAGCGGGCGACGCATCCACCGCGGCGACAAGCCGCCCGAAGACCTCTCCTGGGGGCTCCTGCCCGACATCGAGGTGACCGTCGATCCGGCCACCCGCCGGCAGTTGCTCGAAGCCCAGGCCGAGGACGACATGGAGCGCCTCAAGGCCCGCGCCAACGGGACCCCTTACCAACGAGAGGAACGCCTGCATCGCGACGACCCGCAGGTCCGCGCCGCGTACGAGGCCCTGCTCGCGCAGCTCGGCAAGGAGACGCCAGGCGCCTCGGGCGGGGTGGCCCCCGTCGACAGCCGGCGCGCCGCGGGAGGAGTCGCCGCCACGGACGACCAGGGGCGCTGAGCGTGCTCGTCCTCGGCGTGGAGAGTTCCTGCGACGAGACCGCCGTGGCCCTCGTCGAAGACGGCGTGGTCCTCGCCAACGCGATCCGCTCGCAGGTCGAGCGCCACCGCCCCTTCGGCGGCGTGGTGCCCGACCTCGCCGCCCGCATGCACGCCGAAGCCATCGGCGCCGTGGCCGCCGAGGCCTTCGCCCGAGCCGCTCGGCGCCCCGAGGAAGTCGAACTCGTGGCGGCCACACGCAGCCCCGGTCTGGTCAACTGCCTGGTGGTCGGCCTCTCCTGGGCGCGCGCCTTTGCCGTGGCGCGGGGCCTCCCCTTCGTCGCCGTGGACCACCTCGAGGCCCACGTGCACGCTTGCCTCCTCGCGGCCCCCGGATCCCCCCCCGACCCCGACGCCGTCGAACTCCCCCTGGTCGCGCTCCTCGTCAGCGGCGGGCACACGGGCGTCTACGCCTACGGAGGCCCCGGGCGCATGCGCCGCCTCGCGCGCACCGTCGACGACGCCGCCGGCGAAGCCTTCGACAAGGTCGCCGCCCTCCTCGGCCTCCCCTACCCCGGCGGCCCGGAGATCGAGAACGCCGCCGCCGCGGGCGACCCCACGGCCTTCGCCTTTCCTCGCGCGCGCCCCAAGGGCCGCCCGCTCGACTTCAGCTTCAGCGGACTCAAGACCAACGTGCTCTACACGACCCGCGGACAGAACGCCCGCCGGGACGCACCGCTGAAGGAGGGCATCTCCGTCGCCGACGTGGCCGCCTCCTTCCAAGAGGCCGTGTGCGACGTCCTCGTCGGCAACGCCGTGCGCGCTGCGCTCGAAGAAGGCGTAGCGACCCTCGCCCTCTGCGGCGGGGTCGCGCGCAACGCCCGCCTGCGCGAGATGGCAAGCGAACGCGGCGGGGAAGCCGGCCTCGAGGTCCTCCTCTGCCATCCCGCCTACTGCACCGACAACGCCGCCATGGTGGCCGCGCTCGCGGAGGCGCGCGTGCGGGCCGGCCTGGCTCCGCGCCCCGCGGACCTTTCCCTCCCCGCCAGCTCACGATCGGAGGCCTCGTGACCCCAGAGCGCCTCGAGAAGTTGCTCGCCTCCGTTCGCGCCGGGGAGACCTCGGTGAACGAAGCCCTCGAACGGCTGCGGGAACTCCCCTACGCCGAGCTGGGCTTCGCCACCGTGGACCACCACCGCGAGCTCCGCTGCGGCGCGCCCGAAGTCGTCTACGGCGAAGGGAAGACCCCGGCCCAGCTCGCCGAGATCGCGCGCGCCATCGTCGAACGCGGCACCACCCTCTTGGTCACCCGCGTCGACGCCGAGCGCGCCCAGGCCGTGCTCGCTGCGGTCCCGGACGCAGAGCACGACCCCCTCGCGCGCACCGTCGTGGCTCGGCGCGGCGATCCGCCGCCCGCCCCTCCCCGCCCCGTGCTCGTGGTGTGCGCGGGGACCTCCGACCTGCCCGTGGCCCGCGAGGCGGCCGTCACCGCGGAGGCCCTTGGCAGCCGAACCGAGTTGCTCGCCGACGTGGGCGTGGCAGGGATCCACCGCCTCCTCGGCAAGAGCGAGCGCCTGCGGGCCGCCGGGGTGGTGGTCGTGGTCGCCGGCATGGAGGGCGCGCTGCCCAGCGTGGTCTCGGGCCTGGTGGACGTCCCTTGCATTGCCGTCCCCACCAGCGTCGGCTACGGCGCCTCCCTGGGCGGCCTGACCGCCCTGCTCGGCATGCTCAACTCGTGCTCGCCGGGCTTGACCGTCGTCAACGTAGACAACGGCTTCGGCGCCGGCTACGCCGCCGCCCAGATCAACCGCCTCCGCCTGCGCAGCGACTGACGCCCCCCCCGCCGCGCGCCCCGCCCCCGCGGGCGCCGACCCGGACCGGACGCTCCGTCCCCAAACCGCGCCGCTGCGGGACTTCCGTCCGTCTCGCCCGCCGGCGCCGAATTCGGGAAATCCGGAGGAGCCAGGCGCGTTTCCACGCGGAAACAATCCACGGAACGAGCTGATAACAAAGCGCTTAGAAGGACGCGACCAGGTCTGGGGAAACTGCTCCGCAATTTTCTTCATGAGCCATGCGAACGGGCCCCTGGGGGGTTGGTCCGAGAACCGAGAGCGCCGCCCAGCGCTCGCAGATCAGGCAAGACGAGTGCTCATGAGAATTGTCCACCAGCGCATCGCCGGACCCTTGGTGATCGCCCTCGCGGTCGGTTGCGGAGGCCACCAGCGATCCAAGCCCAGCAGCGGCACGACGAGCGGCGCCAGCACCGCGACGAAGCAGCTCCCCGCCCCGCGGGCCGAGCACGCCGCCATCGAACTCCCCTCGGGGGACATCTTCATTGCCGGCGGCGTGGACGTCATGGGCATGCCGCTGGCGTCGACGGTGCTCATCACCGCTTCGGGCGTGGTCCCCGGACCCGACATGGCGAGCCCCCGAGTCGGCCACAGCCTCACCTACGACGCGACCTCCGGGACCGTGCTCATCGCCGGCGGCATCAGCGACCCCGCCACGGGCGCCGTCCTCGACACCACCGAAGTCTTCGACCCCGCCACGGGAACCATCAGCCCGGGACCGCAACTGGCCAAGGGCCGCGCCCACCACGCGGCCATTGCCTACCCGAGCGGCGGCGGCGTGAAGGTCCTCTTCGCCGGCGGCGTCGACGCCAGCGGTGCCCCGCTCGCCAGCGCCGAGGTCCTCGACCTCGCCAGCGGCCAGAGCGCGGCCCTCTCCTCGACCCTCAGCGAGGCCCAATCGCGCGCCCAGGCCTTCTTCGTCGACACGGGAGACATCCTCCTCCTCGGCGGCGTCGGCGCGAACGGTGCCGCCGCCGCCCAGCGCTTCGACCCGAACGCCAACACCTTCTCCGCGCTGAGCGCCGTCCCCGCGGTCGAAGGCGCGGCCCTCGCGGCCGTGGCCCCCAACCTGCTCCTGGTCGCCGGCGGCGAAGACGCCTCCGGGCTCCTGGCCTCGAGCACGGCGGTCAACAGCGGCGGCAGCGCGCTGGCCACCGGCGCCGACCTCGCCGCGGCCCGGCGCGACGCGGTGGCCGCCCGCCTCTCCAACGGCTCGGTGGCCGTGGTCGGCGGCAAGGACGCGAGCGGCGCCAGCATGGCGGTGGAAGTCTTCACCGGCGCCCCCGCCGCCTTCGTGGCCGCGCCCGACCTCGGCGTGGCCCGCGTCGGGCACAGCGTCACCGCCCGCGCGGGCAGCGACGTCATCGTCGTCGTGGGCGGCTACGACCACACGGGCGTCCCCACGGCGAGCATCGAGGAAGTCGACCTGAGCGCCGTGGTCGGCGCCGCCCCGGCCTTGCCGCAGGCTCCGCCGCCCCCCGGCGCCATCACCACCTACCCCTACACCGAGGACTTCGACGCCGGCCTCGGCGCGTGGACCAACGCCACCGCCGGCGACGACTTCGACTGGACCGCGCAGGTCGGACCCACCCAGTCCATCGGCACCGGACCCGACGCCGACCACACCAGCGGCAACGGCAGCTACCTCTACACCGAGTCCTCCTACCCGAACGACAGCGGGCAGGTGGCCATCCTCGAGGGGCCGACCTTCGCCAGCTTCCAGGTCCTCGAGCTGCGCTTCTGGTACCACATGCTCGGCGACAGCAGCGGCCTGACCATGGGCACCCTCAGCGTCGACGTCTCCACCGACGGCGGACAGACCTGGACCAACGACGTGTGGACCAAGAGCGGCACCCAGGGAAGCAGCTGGAACCTGGCCGTGGTCGATCTCTCCTCCTACGCCGGCCAGGCGGTCACCCTCCGCTTCCGCGGCACCACCGCCAGCTACCGCAGCGACATGGCCATCGACGACATCCAGGTCGACGACCAGCTCGGCCCGCCGCCGCCCCAGCCGCCCCAGCCCGGCGCCGTCGTCCCCTTCCCCTACCGCGAGGACTTCGAGTCGGGCATGGGCGCCTGGCTGCAAGACGCCGGCGACGACTTCGACTGGACCCGCAACAGCGGCGGAACGCCCTCCGTCGACACCGGCCCCACCGGCGACCACACCACGGGCTCGGGGAACTACCTCTACACCGAGGCGAGCTACCCCAACAACCCGCAGAAGACGGCCATCCTCAACGGGCCCAGCTTCAACAACTTCAGCAGCCTGGAGCTGCGCTTCTGGTACCACATGCGCAACGACGACCCCACCTTCCCCATGGGCTCGCTCGACCTCGAAGTCTCCACCGACGGCGGCCAGACCTGGACGAGCGCATGGAGCCGGAGCGGGGCGCAAGGCTCGACCTGGAACGAGGCGGTGGTCGACCTCTCCAGCTACGCCGGACAGACCGTGCGGTTGCGCTTCCGCGTCGTGACGGACAGCTTCAACAGCGACGTCTGCATCGACGACATCAGCGTCACCGGAACGCCCTGAGCGCGCGGAGTTCGCATTCCTGAGCGAGCGGCGCGGGCCGCGGCTGCGAGGCCGCGGCCCGCGCTGCGTACTCCCAGGCCCCGTCCGTCGACGCCGCCTTCGCGTTGGCCACGACCGCGATCCGTGTCAGTAAACGCCCAGACGCACCGAGGCCGGACGCACGGTGGTTCCGTCCTGGGTGTAGCAGGGCACGACCACCGTGTGGATCTTGCTGCTCTTCGCCTTCGGCCGCGGCCCCCCCGGCTCCTTGCGGTAGCGACCCACCAGCGCCTGCGCGTCAGCTCCCTCCACCACCGCGGTGTCGATGTGGATCCCGAAGCGCATGCTCAGGTAGCTCCCGGCGCCCCGGAAGACGACGTCCTTGAACACCAGCTCGCCGAAGGCGTCGCGGAGGCTGCGGTCGGGCAGGAAGGCCAGGGCGTCCTCGATCCGGTGCACCTGGTCGATCAAGAACTTGACCAGGTCGCGGCGGGCCGTGTCGGGCGGGAGGACTTCCCGCCCTTCTCGAGCCGCGGCGGCCATGGCGTCCCGCGCGGTGCGGATCCGCTTCTCTGCGCGCTCGAACAGGGAAAGCTGCTTCTCCTTCAGATGCGGCTCGGCGAGGAGGCCCAGCCCGTCGGTCCAGTCCTTGAGGCGCTCCCAGGCATCGCAGAGCGCCCGATCGAAGGCCACCACCTCGTCGTCGGCGACGGGGACGCCGCGGAGGATCCGCGCCCGCTGGAGCACCTTTCCCGGCCCCCAGAGGACCAGGGGCCGGAGCACCGAAGCCTCGGCGGCGCCGCCCCCCTCGGGCACGAAGGACCAAGCCGAGGCGGCGGCCTCGGCGCCGTGGGGAGCGAGGGCCGCGCGGAAGTCGTCGACGGTCCTGCAGCCCTCGAAGCGCTCCACGCGCAGCACCTTCGCCCGCGTCAACCGGCGGACGAGGAAGGCCGCCGGCTGGTGCAGGCGGCAGGAGGGACGCTCCTCGAAGCGGTAGTCGACGAGGCCCGCGTTCCAGAGGGTCTCGAAGGCCTTGAGCTCGATCTTCCGCAGCTCCTTGCCCTCGGTCTTGAGGCCCACCCAGTCGAGCAGACCCCGCAAGCGCTCCTTGACCGGTGTGGGGACGCAGGCAGACTCGAACACGGGGCGCAGGGCCCGCTGCAGCTCGCTGTCGCTGCCTCCTGCGCGGCGCGTGGCCGGGCCAACGCTGCCCCCCAGGGATTCCCGCGCGACGGCGGACTCCAGGAGCACGAGCGCGGAGCGCAGTTTCTCTGCCGGCAGCTCCATGCCCGGCAGGAGGCGCAGGCCCTCGTAGACTTCGGCGACGATCCGCTGCGCCTCGCCGGCCTCCGAGCGCACGGCTTCGCCCTCGCCCCGCACGCGGACGCGACCGCGGGGGTCGCGGTCCGGATGCACCCGGCCGTAGGCAGCCTGCGCGGCGGCGCGGGCCTCGTCGACGCTCTCCGCGTAGACGTGGCCCCCGGGCGCTCCGTCGTAGACGACCTCCCAGCGCTTCATGACCCGCCCATTGGACCAAGTAAACTCGCGCGGGTGAGCCGATCCCGTCCTCCCGACGAGCGCCTGCACGCGGGCCAAGTCCTTGCGGGCTACCGCCTCGAAGGGACCGCCGGCAGCGGCGGCTTCTGCGACGTACTTCGCGCCACCCGCCTCGCCGACGGCGCCCCGGTCGCCCTCAAGGTGCTGCGCGCGAAGCACCGCGGTCAGCGCCACCGCGAGCTCCAGCTCCTGCGCGAGGGGAGCCTGTTGCAGAGCCTCCGCCACCCGCGGATCGTCCGCTGCCTGGACGCAGGCCGCGCCGGCCCTTGGACCTTCCTCGCCCTCGAGTGGCTCGAAGGCCGCGCCCTGAGCGCGCTCCTCGAACGCGGTCGCCTCCGCCCCGACCTGGCCCTCGACTGCGGCTTCCAGCTCCTCGAAGCCCTCGAATACCTCCACCGCCGCGGCGTGGTCCATCAGGACGTGAAGCCCGACAACCTCCTCCTCGGGCCGCGGCGACGCTGCACGCTCTTCGACTTCGGTCTGGCGCGCACCCGCACCGACGCACTCCAGGAGCGGGCCGGGCTTGACCCCCTGCGCATTGCGGGCTCGGCGAGCTACCGGGCGCCCGAACAGTCCGACCCCCACGCCCCCGTGGGCACCCCCGCGGACATCTACGCCTTCGCGGTCACCCTCCACCGCCTGCTGACCCGCCGCCTTCCCTCCGCCGGCGCCCCTTCGGCTCGCCTCCCCGAACCCCTACGGGCGCTCCTCGCTCGCTGCCTGGCCGAAGACCCCGCCGCGCGGCCCACGGCCGCGGAGCTGCGCCGCTCCCTGCACGCCCTCGAGCGCACCGAACCGAAGCCGGGCGACGACGCCGGCGAGGCGCCCGCCCGCTTCGGCCCGTAGAATGCTCGCGTGGACCCCGCCCAGCGCCAAAAGCAAACCGTCGCCGCCTGCCGCTCGGCCATGCCCGAGTTCCTCGACCCCCTTTGGCAGACGGTGCTCCACGCCCCGAACGTGGCTTTCGACCCCGTGCGGGACGCCCTGCGCGAAGGCATCCCCGCGCCCCGCGCCCGCCTGAGCGCGGTGCTCGCCTGGTTGGGCCACGCCGACGGCGACTGCCCGGTGTGCTGGATGTTCACCGGAAAGCTGGTCTACACCTTCGAAGAGCCCGTGCGCCTCTTGGCCGAAGTGCTCTCGGCCGCGCCCGGCGCCCGCGTGCGCGCCGGCGCCTCGCTCTTCGTGCGCACCCAGCTCTCCCCACGCCACGCCCTTGGCGCCGGCCTCAGCCGAGAGCGCCTCGAGGCCTTGCGCGCCGAGGTGCGCGCCCTCCCCGCGGCGCTGCGCACCGAGCTGGGCCTCCGCTAAGGGAGCCCGACGCCGGCGCTCGTCGCGCCGGCCGCAGCGTCAGTCGACCCGGGGAAGTTCGACCCAAAAGTAGCCGCGCAGGTCGCCGGGCGAGAAGCCCGTGGCCTGGTCCTCGGGGTAGCGCTCGTCCAAGGCGGCGCGCACCTCGGGCGCGAGGCCGTCGGCGGGGCCGTGGCAGGCGACGCACAAAGGCTCGAGGCGAATGGGAAGGAGGGCTCGCCGCGGGGCCCCGGGAGCGTCGAGGAAGAGCGGCTCGCTCACCTGCCGCCGCACGGCGTCGGCGGCCCATTCGGGGGGTGCGTTCTGCGGGTTGCGCAGGCGAAAGGAGGTCCGCCCCACCCGCGCCCCCTCCTCGCGGCCCACCGCCGCGGCGACCTCGGGGGCCGCCAGCTTGCACTCCTCGATCCCGCGCGCGAAGCCGCCCGCGTCGATGGCCTGCTTCAAGCGCGCCTTGAGCCGACCCCCGAGGGCGCGCGCGACCGCGCGCGCCCGCTCCCGCCAGTCGCCGGACGGAGCCGCCCCACCGCCTGCCAGGGAGCCTCGGCCGCCCTCGGCCCCTCCCCCTCCCGCCGGCTGCGTCGGCGCGTCGCCGACGGATCGACTCGCCGCGGGCGGAGCACCGGTCCTCGAACGCGGACAGGCCGAGAGCAGCACCAAGGCGGAGAGCGAGAGTGCGAGGGGGAGGGCGCGCTTCATGGAATCCCATGGTCGAGGCGCCGCCGCGGAGACGCAACCGCCGGCGGGCCCGCCGCGGCCGGTCGCGGGCTCCCGCGCGCCCTCGCGCGAACCGGCCCCCGGCGGCCCTTCGCTGCGCCCGGCTCCGCTGGCTCGGCTGAACGACGAAGGTGCGCCGCCTCGCGGCGGCGGGCGGGAGCCGAAGGAGGAACACAGCGGACATGCGTCGCTGGGCCCCGAGCGCGGGGATCCTCCTGCTCGCCTGCGGGCTCGCCCCCCTGCCCGCTTCGGCCCGCGGGGTGGCGAGCGCCGCGCCCGCGCGGCTAGGCTGGCGTTCGTGGGCGTCCCCCGGCGAGGCTCCTCCTTCGCTGGCTGCCGCATCGAGGGCGAGATCGCCCGCGGCGGCGGCGGGGTCGTCTTCGCCGCGCGCCGGCCGGACGGGAGCGCCTGCGCCCTAAAGGTCCTTCTGGGCGACGCGCGACACCGCGTGCGGCGGGAACGCTTCCTCCGCGAGGCCCGCGCCGGGGAGCGCCTCCGCCACCCAGGGCTCGTGCGGGTGCTCGCCCACGGCGAGGAGGAGGGGCTCCCCTACCTGCTCATGGAGCTCGTCGAAGACGCCCTGCCCCTCGACGAGCACGTCGAGGAACGACGCGTACCACCGCGCGAGCGGGTGGAGCTCCTCGCCCAGGTCGCCGACGCCGTGGCCGCGGCGCACGCCGCCGGCCTCGTCCACCGCGACCTGAAGCCCTCCAACGTGCTGGTGACCCCCTCGGGCCGCGCGAAGGTCCTCGACTTCGGCGTGGCCCGACACCTCGAGGAGGAGCGCCTCACCCAGAGCGGCGCCGTGGTCGGAACGGTCTTCACCCTCGCCCCCGAGCAGGTCCAGGGCCAATACGCGGCCGTCGGCCCCTGGACCGACGTCTACGCCCTGGGCGTCCTCCTCTCCCTCCTCCTCTGCGGCGACTACCCCCACACCGGCGAGACCGCCGTGGAGATCATGGCGCACATCGTCCACCGGCCCGTCCCCTCGCTGGCGACGAGCGCACCGCGCGAAGTCCGCCGCGCGCTGGGGGAGTCCCTCGACGCCCTGGACGCCGTGCTCGCGCGGGCCACGGCCAAGGCCCCC
The DNA here is from genome assembly GCA_003695705.1 of Planctomycetota bacterium. Classification (GTDB taxonomy): domain Bacteria; phylum Planctomycetota; class J058; order J058; family J058; genus J058. The sequence continues at coordinate 5,978 of RFHU01000116.1, read as the reverse complement.
GGGGAGCGCACCCCCGACGCGGCGACCTTCGCGCGGGAACTGCGCGCGGCCCTGGAAAACCCCGGTGGGCCCGTCTCCCGCCGCCGACGAGGGCGACGGGGCCGCCCCCTCGCCCTCTTCGTTGGCGCCGGGGTGCTCGCTCTGCTCGCCAGCGCGGGGATCGCCTCCTCGAGCGGGGCTCGCGGCTCCGCAGAACGGGCGGCGGAAGCCGCCGCCCTCGACGCCGAAGCCCGGCGGCTCCTCCGCCTCTCCCGACCCCTCGAGGGAGCGGACCCCGCCCTGGACGAGTTCCTCCGCCGCTGGCGCGGCCTCGTCGCCGAGGCGCCCGAGGCGTCCGCGCGAGCGGAGACGGCGCACGCCTTGGCCGAGCTGACGCGCCTCGCACGCCGCGGCCGAGCACGGGCCGACGCGGGCCTGCGCCCGCCCGTGGGCCCTTTTGCCCTAGGCCTGCGCGGGGCCTTGCGCCGCGCCAACGAACCCGAGGCCGCGGCGCGGGACCTGGGCGCGGCGCTGGCCGCCGGCGCCCGCCGCCCCGAACTTCGTCGCTGGCGCCTCGACGCCCTGGCGCGGCTTCCCCTGGACGCTGGCCACGCGCGAGCAGCCCGCGCGGACGCGAACGCGCTCCGGACCGCGGGCCTGCAGCTCACCCCGAAAGAAGAGCGGACCCTCGTGCGCGCGCTCCTCGCCCTCGGCGCGACCGAAGAAGCCGCCGCCGCCCTCGCTCGCCTGCCCGAGCCCCCGGGCGCCCTCCGCTGGGCCCTCGCCCTGCAACTCGCCCGCCGCCACCTCGCGCACGACCCCGAGCGGGCCGCGCGCTGCCTGGCGGGCTTGCCGCCGCCAACCGACGGGGCCGCCGCCCGCCAACGCCTAGCGGGGGACGCCGTCGCGCAGGGCGAACACCTGCTGAGCGGCGCCCTGGGCCGCCGCCTGAGCGACGAGGAGACGCGGCGGGTCGTCGCGCTCTGCCAGGTGGCGCGGAGGGCGCAACCGGAGGAGCCCCTCCCCGAGGGCTTGACGCGGGCGCTCCTCGAGCGCGCGGTCTCCTCGGTGCGCCACGACAACCTCCCCCTCCGCGAGGCCCTGCTGGAACTGGCCCCCGACGACTTCGTCGCGCAGCGCACCATCGGGCTCGAAGCCTGCGTCACCTACGGCGTCGGCTCCAAGCGCCGCTGGATCGTCGGCCTCCGGAGAGCCGTCGCGCTTGCGCCCACGCCGGCGGAGTCCCGCCGGCTGCGGCTCGTCCTTTGCCAGGAACTCGGCGGTCTCTGCGCTCGGACCGACGCCGATCCTCGCCCCGAAGAGGCACGGGAATGCCTGGCCCTCGCCGACTCGCTGCAAGGAGCCCTCGACGACCCCTTCGACCGGGCGCGCGTCCTCGGGGCCGTGGCAAGCGCCCGGCTCCTCCTCGGCGACGCGCGCGCAGCGCTGGACGCCGTCGCCGCCGCGCAGGCCCTCGACCCCGACGAGCCGACCTTCTTGCGCCTGCGCTGCTACGCGCGCCTCGCCGCCGGCGACCGCGCAGGGGCCCTCGAGGACGCGGCCGCCTACCTGCAGGTGGCCCTGGAGTCGGTGGGGATCAACGACCACGTCATGAACCTCGCCTGGAGCCTGGGCCGCGAACTCGACCGCCCGCGCCTCCTCCTCTCGGCGCTGCGCCCCTTCGTCGCGCTTCGTCCGGCCCGCGCGCACTGGCGCCTGCGGGAGGCCCTCGTCCTCCTCGAGCTCGGCGAGGCCGCAGCGGCCGCCGAAGCCCTGCGGGCAGCGCACCGCGCCGCCACGCAGCAAGGCGCCGACCTCGCCACCGCCCGCCCCGCGGAGGTCGCCGCCTTGGCCGAGGCCGTGGCGCGCGAAGGCGCCGCCGCCCTGCCCCGCCTGCGGCGGCTCGTGGACCGGCTCCCCGCTCCGCGGGCGCCGACCTTCCCTCGCTGAGCGCGGCCCCTGCCCCGCCCTGGCTGCGGGCCCTCAATTGCGCGCGGCCGCGGCCAGCGCCTCGTCGAGGAAGGTGCGCAGGAGGTCCATTTGCTCTGCGGCCAGGCGCTGGCCGACCAGCGACGCGGCGTAGGGGACGGCGGCGAGGAAGACGGCGGCGGGGACGCAGAGGAGCCCCCAGGGCGACTGGCCGACGAAGAGTTGAGAGATCCCGAGCAGGCCGCCGAAGAGGGCCGAGAAGAAGAGGAAGGCGTAGACGGCGAGGAACAGGGTCCACACCTCGGGCGACGGTCCGTAGAGCCCGCCGAGGACCGGCCGGCCCTCGGGACCGTCGAGCACCTCGAGGGTGAGCCGCGGCGACCAGAAGTGGGCCATCTCCTCGCGCACGCGCACCTCGGCGTGGGCCCCCAGCGCGACGAAGCGGAACGGGGAGTCCGGAGCCTCGGCCCGCTCGCGCGCCCGCGCGAAGAAGGCGTCGCGGTCGCAAGGAAGCTCGCGCTCGAAGCGGGGGCGCACGGCCTTCATTGGCCGGGCAGTCTACGCGGAGCCTCCGGGGCCAACGCCTCCGGCGGAGCCGTCCCGAGGGCGCCCGGCCGAGGACACCCCGACGGCGCCCAGCCAGGGACACGAAGCCTGGAGCGAGGACCCGTCCCGAATTCCGAAAGGAGAAGGCCACAGAGGCACAACTTCTTGCCTGAACAGACCATAGCCCGGTATGGAAGTTGCGGTCGGCCCGCCGTGAGGCCCTCTGCCCCCGCGCTGCTCCTCCTCGTGGCCCTCTTCGGCGGGGGGCCCCTGCGCGCCCAGCCCGAGGCGCGCTTCGCCCCCTACGAAGACTGCGGCGCACGGGCGCTGGCGCTCCTCGCGAGCGCCCGGCAGCGCGTGGACGTGGCCCAGTACAACCTGCGCAGCGAGGCCTTCCACCAGGCGCTCCTCGCCCTGCGAGCGCGGGGAGTGCGCGTGCGGATCGTGGTCGACGCCAAGAGCGCCCGCAGGCCCTGGAACACCCTCGACGACGTCCTCGAGGCCGAGGGCTTCGACCTCGTCCGCTACGAGAACACGCGCTCCGCCTACGCGATCATGCACCACAAGTTCGCGGTGATCGACGGGCAGACGGTGCTCACCGGCTCCTACAACTGGAACGGCACCGCGCAGCTCGTCAACGACGAAGCCCTCCTCGTCTTGCGCGACCCCGGGCTGGTCTCCGCCTACGAACGCGAGTTCGCCGAACTCCGAGGCGCCCCCGAGGTCTCCGACCCGGGCCAGGGCGCCTTGGGCGAGGTCCGCTTCGCGCCCGAAGACGCGCCGCGCGACGCGCTGCTGGCCGCGATCCGCGGGGCGCAGCGGCGCGTGCGGGCGGCGGTCTTCGCCTTCAAGGACCGGCGCGTGGCCCGCGCGCTCCGCGACGCCGCGCGCCGCGGGGTCGAGGTCACCCTCATCACCGAGCGCAAGCAGGCCGACGGCACCGACGCCGACGAGCTCGTCGCCGCGGGCGGCGGCCGGGTCATCGTGGCCGCGAACCGCTCTTCCACCTACTCGGCCATGCACCACAAGTTCGCGGTCGTCGACGACGAGCTGGTGATCGCCGGCGCCTCCAACTGGACGTGGACCGCGTTTTCGGCCTCCAACGAGGACCTGCTGCTCCTCCGCGCGCCGGACCTCGCGGCCCGCTTCACCGCGGCCTTCGGCGCCCTCGTCCGCCGCTACGCCCCGCAGGCCTTCGACCCCGCGGACTACGGACCGAGCCTCCCCGAAGCCCCCACCCACTTCGCCTTCGAAGTGCCCTTCACCCGCCCCGGCGACGCGGTGCTCTTGGTGGGCGACCACCCGGCGCTGGGCTCCTGGGACCCAGCCCGCGGGCTCGCCCTGGAGACCTCCCCCAGCGTCTTCCCCACCTGGGCGGGCCGGGTGCGCCTCCCCGCGGGCGCGCGGATCGCGTGCAAGCTGGTGGTTCGCCGCGCGGACGGCTCCCTGCGTTGGGAGCTGGGCGCGGACCGCGCGGTGGAGGTGGACTCGGCCGGGACCGGAACCGCGGTCCTGGGCGCCTTCCGCGAGCTGGTGGAGCTCCGCTTCCGCGTGCGCGCGCGGCCTCGCCCCGGCGCCGAGCTGCGGCTGGTGGGCGACGACCCGGCCCTGGGGAACTGGGACCCGGCCCGCGGCTGGCCGCTGCGCGAGGACCCCGCCGCGCCCGGAGCCTTCCGCGCCGCCGTCCCCGTCCCCGGACGCCGCACGCTGCGCTTCAAGCTGGTGTGGGTGGAGGGCTCCGGGGACGCGCGCTGGGAGGCGGGACCCGACCGGACCCTGGCCGTGCACGACCGAGACGCCCCGCAAGAGGTGGTCCTCGACCTGCGCTGAGGTCCGCGGACCAACCGCCCCTATTCTTCCTCCGCCGAGGCCGAGGGCGCCGGGCCGAGGAGTTCGTCGAGGACGGCAGAGAGCTCTTCGAGGGTGTAGGGCTTCTGCAGGAAGTGCACGGGGCCTTCGCAGCCGGCGAGGACTTCGAAGCCGGCCTCGTTGAAGCCGCTGTTGAGAACCACCGGAAGCTCCGGACAGCGCTCGCGCAGGCGCTCCAGCACCTCGAGCCCGCTCAGCCCCGGCATGGTCGCGTCGAGGACGACCAAGCGTAGGTCGTCGCAGGCGCCGGCGAGGAAGCCCAGCGCCTCCTCGCCGTCCACGGCCTCGAGGACCTCGAAGCCGAGGATCTCCAGCATGCTGCGGGCGACCCGGCGGACCACCGGCTCGTCGTCGACGACCAGGACGCGCCCCCCGTCGGCGCGCAGCTCGGGCGGACGCGGCACGGCCACCGGCGCAGGGGTCGCCCCCGCGGGGGGAAAGTAGAGGGAAAAGCGGGTCCCCGCGCCCGGTCGGCTGTCGACGCGAAGCCCTCCGCCGTGGGAGCGCACGATGCCCAGCACGGCCGCCAGGCCGAGGCCGCGCCCCGTGAACTTGGTGCTGAAGAAGGGGTCGAAGAGCCTCGCCCGGGTCTCGGCGTTCATGCCCACCCCGTCGTCCTCGACGCAGAGGCGGACCGCCGGGCCTGGCTCGAGGCCCGCCGATCCCAGGACCAGCCCTTCCGTGTCGGCGAGCGAGAGCTCGACGCGGTCGACGGCGATCCGCACGGTCCCCTTGCCGCGACGCAGGGCCTCGGCGGCGTTGGTGACCAGGTTCATGAGCACCTGCTGGAGCTGGACTCGATCCCCCTCCACGGGAGGGACCGAGTCCGCGAGTTCCAGCTCCAAGCGCGCCGCCTTGGGGAGCGCCACCCCGAGCATGGCCGCGGTCTCGCGCACCAGCTCGCCGAGGTCGAGGGGGCGACGCTCCAGGCGCCCCTGCCCCGAATAGGCGAGGAGCTGTTTGCAGAAGTCGCCGGCCTGGCGGGAGAGGGCCTCGATCTGCTCGCAGGCTTCGAGCAGGGTGGGGTCGGGCGCCTCTTGCTTCTCGAGGGCGTGGCGCGCCACGTTGGCGTGGCCGAGGATGCCCATGAGGATGTTGTTGAAATCGTGGGCCAGCCCGCCGGCGAGGAGGCCCAGGCTCTCCAGCTTCTGCGTGCGCAGGAGCTGCTCCCGAAGGGACCGGTTGGTCTCCTCGGCCTGCACCCGGGCCGTGATGTCGATCACGTAGCCGTGGTAGTGGGTCGGCTCGCCGCTCACCGGGTCGCGCAGGATGTGCGTGTGGTCGTAGAGCCAAATGGTCTCGCCGTCGGCGCGGCGCACGCGGTAGGGCTTGTGGGTGAATTCGTCGGCGGACGAAGCGCTCGCCGCGGCGACCTCGCCCGCGACGCGCTCGAGGTCGTCGGGGTGGATCCGTTCGGCGTAGCGCACCTTGCCGGCGAGGAAGTCCTCGGCGGAGTAGCCGAAGACGTCCTCGACGTTGCGCGAGGCGTACTCCACGGGCCACCCCGGCGCGTTCTTCCACTTGAAGACCACCACCGGGCCGCTGCTGAAGAGCTCGCGCTCGTCGACCCCGTTGCGTGCAGGCTCCATCATTCCCGACCAGTGAGCCGCTCTGGGCACACTAGCCGCAACCGGGTGCCGGGTCCAATTCTTCCC
>RFHU01000115.1 GCA_003695705.1 Planctomycetota bacterium | reverse complement strand
GGCGACGTCGACGACGATGGAGGCGGTGGGAGGGGAGGCGCCGCCGTGTCCGGGGGCGAGGACGAGGGCGAGCGCCAGGGCCGCTGCGCCGAGGAAGGCGCCTGCGAGTCCGGCGGCGAGGCCTCGCGGGAGGGAGGGCGCTTGGGCGCGGCGGCGCGGTGCGGCCAGACGGGAGGCGGTTTGGCGCAGCGCGGCGGCGAAGGCCGCTGCGCTGGGAGGTCGCTCGGACGGGGTCTTGGCCAGGGAGCGCAGGGCGAGCCGAACCAGCTCGGGCGGGGCGGCGGGGTTGAACCGACGAGGATCCGAGGGGTCCTCGTTGAGGAGCTTGAAGAAAACGTTGTAGGCGGTCGTGCCCGCGAAGGGAGGGCGGCCCGCGAGCAGGTAGTAGAGGGCCGCTCCGAGCCCGTAGACGTCGGCGGCGGGGCCGACGCCGGCCGACGAGCCCTCGGCCTGCTCGGGGGCCATGAAGGACGGAGTGCCGCGGACCTCGCCGGTGAGCGAGAGGCGCTGCCCGCCCTGGGTGCGCGCGGCGCCTTCGGCCTCGAGCTTGAGGAGGCCGAAGTCGGCGAGGACGGCGCGCCCGGTGGCGGTCTCGACCAAGACGTTCTGCGGCTTGACGTCGCGGTGGATCACCCCCTCCCGGTGGCAGACTTCGAGCGCCTCCGCGACGGCGGCCAGAACTTCGCAAACCCGCTCGGGGGCGGGGATCCCCTCCCGTTTGACCTTCTCCGCGAGGTTGTCTCCGGCGACGAGCTCCATGGCGAACCACGCGCGGCGACCGTCGCGGCCGAAGTCGAGGACGCGGGGGAGGGAGGGGTGGTGGAGGCGGGCGAGCACCCGCGCCTCCTGCTCGAAGCGGGCGAGCTGGCGCGGGTCGTCCCCCTCGAAGACCTTGACCGCCGCCGGGGTCCCCAGTTCTACGTGGTGGGCGCGGTAGACGGCGCCCTGGCCTCCCTTGGCGAGGAAGCCTTCGAGCGCGTAGTTCCCCAGCCGTTGCATGCCCGGAGGCTACTTCCTCGGGGGCGTGGCGCGCCAACGATCGGTCGCGGGAGGGCGCGCTGGGCGGGCGCTGTGCCCCGATCCGGGCATCAGCGCCGGCGAAGGGGGCGGGACCCCGCGCCGGCGGCGCTCCGGTCCGTCGCTCGGAGAGCGAACGTCCGGAGGCTCTCGCCGCCGACGTAGAGGCGGTGCTTCCGGACGAGGAAGGAGAGCGCGGCCTCCTCGTCGAGGACGCGCCAGGCGCCGCCGGCGTAGCGGAGCACGCCTCCGCTGGTCGCAGCGAACAGCGCGCCGCCCCAAGCGACGAGGTCGTTGACGATCGCCTTCGTCCGCTCGCGCGGATAGTTCTCGGGGCCGACGCGGGTCCAGCCGTCGCGGTCCGCTCGGTAGACGCCGCGCTCCGCCAGCCCGGCGTAGAGGGCGCCGTCCGGGCCAAAGCCGAGGGCCCAGGCCTTCCCGTGAGGCTGCCGGCGCGCGGCCGGCTGCCAGCTCTTGCCCCCGTCGGCGGTGCGGAAGATCCCCCGCTCCTCCAGGGCCAAGTAGAGGGTCCGAGGGCGTTCGGGGTCGGCGACGAGCGCGCGGCAGGGCGCTCCGGGGAGGTCTGCGTCGACCCTGCGGGCGGACGCTCCGTCTCCGTCCAGGGCGAACACTGCGCCGGCGCTCGTGGCCACGTAGAGCGTTCCCTCCGCGGTCTGCGCAATGGCCCGCACGTCGCTCCGGTCGTGGAGGACGAGCTGCCAGCTGCGCAGACCGTCGCGGCTCGCGTAGAGGCCGCCACGGAAGCTCGTGCCCGCGTAGATCACGTCCGGCTCTTTGCGGTCGACGCGCAGGCAGAGGACCTCCGGGCAGCTGAGGCCGGCGTTTTGGTAGGTCCAACGGCGTCCGTCGTCGTCCGAGCGGAAGACACCGGCGCCGTAGGTTCCCGCAACGAGCGCGCCCTGGAATTCGACCAGCGCGTGGATGGCGATGTCCGCGGGGAGGCGCAGGTCGCGTTCCTGTCGCTCGAGGTCTTCGGCAGGTTCGGGCGCGGAGTCGCGGCGCGGCGGGTCCGGTAGCGGTGGGGAATTGCTCGGCCGGTGGCCGGCGAGCCAGGAAGCGGCAAGGGCGGCGAGGAGCCCGAGGACGAGGGGGACTCCGAGGGCCGCGGCGAGGACCCCGCGGCGGCGCGCGCGCCCGGGGCTGGGGGGAGCGTCGGCCGTGGAGGGGATCGACGCGGGCGGCTCGCCAGGCGTCTCCTTGCGGTCCCCTTGCAGGGAGGCCCCGATCCGACGGAGTTCGGCGGCGAAGGCGCGGGCGCTCTGCGGGCGCTGCGCTGGGTCCTTGGCCATGGCGCTGCGGCACAGCGTCGCGAGTTCGGCGGGGACCTCGGGGGCGACGTGGCGCGGATCGGGCGGGGGCTCGCTCAGCACCTTGTAGAGGACGTTCACGGTGCTTGAGCCTTCGAAGGGAGGCCGCCCCGTGAGCAGGTAGTAGAGGGTCGCGCCGAGGCTGTAGACGTCGGCCGGTGGGCCCAGGGCGTCTCGGTCTCCTTCGGCCTGCTCGGGGGGCATGAAGGCGGGGGTGCCTCGGACTTCGCCCGTGAGCGACAGCCTCTGCGCGTCGAGGCTCCCCACGTCGCTGTCGGAGCTGAGCAGGAGGAGGCCGAAGTCGGCGAGGACGACGCGACCGGACTTGGGCTCGAGGAGGATGTTCGCGGGCTTGAGATCGCGGTGCAGGACGCCGTGGCGGTGGCAGAACGCGACCGCGTCGGCGGCGGCGGCCAGGGTCCGGCAGGTCCAGGCGACGTCGGGGGTTCGTCCAGCGCGCTTGAGCAGCGAGCCGAGGTCCTCGCCTTGAACCAGCTCCATGGCCAGCCAGGCGCGCGGCCCGTCGCGTCCGAAATCGAAGACCCGCAGCAGGGAGGGGTGCGGGGGCAGGCGGACGAGGATTCGAGCTTCCCGCTCGAAGCGGGCGAGCTGCTTGGCGTCGCGGCCCTCGAAGACCTTGACCGCCGCCGGCGTCCCCAGCTCCACGTGGCGGGCTCGGTAGACGGCCCCCTGGCCTCCTTTGGCGAGGAAGCCCTCGAGTTGGTAGCTCCCCAACCGTTGCACGTCCGGAGGCTACTTCCTCGGCGACGTGGTGCGCCACTTGAAGTAGGGGAGGGAGCGGCGCGGCCTTTGCGGATCTCCTCGAGGCGCTCCGCGGCCAGAGCCAACCGGAGAGGCCAAGGAAGAGGGCCTTGGCCAAGGCGAGGGAGAGGGGGGCGAGGAGGCGGCGAATCCTGCGCACGCTCGGAGGAAGGCGTCCCCGTTGCCTTCGTGAACGCCCTCTTCGAAGCAGCGCGTCAAGGTCGGGGCGGACGTCCTGCGCACCGCTCCTGTCGGTGACCCAGCCGAGGTCGCGGGCGAAGGCGAGCTCGTAGTCGAAGCCTGGCCCGGAGTCTCCGCGCTGCGCCCTGCACGCACCTTTCCGTCGGCCGCCGCCGGCGCTCCACCCACGCGGGGAGACGGCACGAAGCGGACCAGGGGCCGCAGCGGCGGAAGTCGTTGGGCTGGAGAATCGGGCGTCCGGGGTGGAGGCACCTTCGACGGTCGCGACCGCTTGGGTTGCGCCCCGCGTTTCCGTGGGCACGGCGTGCGCACGGGGCGGTCGGATCGGACCTCGAAGCTCCGAGAGGCCCGGGACTTCGGTGGCCGCCGCCCGCCGGGGGAGGGGCTGCTATGCTGCCAAGCTCCCAGGAGAGTTCCCATCGCCCGCAGCACCCTCGCGCACCTCCAGGCGCTGATCGACGACGGCGTCATCGACTCGGTGGTCTGTCCGCTCAAGAGCGGCAAGGAAGCCGACCTGTTCGTGGTCGAGCGCGCTCCCTACCACTACGTGGCCAAGGTCTACAAGGACCGCGCCCAGCGAAGCTTCAAGAACGACGCGGGGTATCGGGAGGGCCGCGGGGTGCGCAGCGGGCGGGACCAGCGGGCCTTGGCCAAGAACACCCGCTACGGGCGGCGGCTGGCCGAAGAGCACTGGCACGCCGCCGAGGTCGAGGCCCTCCTCGCCCTCGAGCGCGCGGGCGCGCGGGTGCCGCGGGTCCTCGCCCACGAAGGGCGTGTGCTCGTCATGGAGCTGATCGCCGACCGCACCGGTCGGCCTGCGCCGCAGCTCGCGCAGGTGCCGCTCAGCAAGGAGGGCGCCCGGGAAATGTACGAGGCGATCCTCGGGCAGGTCGTGCTCATGCTCTGCAACGACCTCGTCCACGGAGACCTCTCGCCCTACAACATCCTCGTGCGCGAAGACGGGCCGGTGATCATCGACCTGCCGCAGGCGGTTTCCGCCGCCCACAACCGCCAGGCGGCGCGGCTCTTGGAGCGGGACCTGGCCGCCGTCGCCCGGCACCTCGGGCTGATCGATCCCGAAATCCGTCGGCTCGGCCGGCTCGCCTGGCAGATCTGGGCCGAGTACGAGGGAGGGACCCTCGTCCCCGACTTCCGCCCCGACCCCGAGCGCACCCGGGCGGCGGCCGTCGAGGACCTCGGAGGGCTGGTGGGAGAGCTGCGGGCGGCCGCCGACGAAGCCGACCTCGAGCGGCGCGCCGCGGCCGGCGACCGCGACGCGCGCAAGCTCCTCCGCGCGGCGGACCGGCGGGCCGCCCGCCAGGCCCGCCGGGCGGCGGAGGCGAAGGAGGCGGCGGCCGCCGCCGCGAAGGAGGCCGCCG
>RFHU01000114.1 GCA_003695705.1 Planctomycetota bacterium | reverse complement strand
GGGCATCTCAGCATCCTCGTCGCGCGCGAGCGGGTCTACGTGAACGAGGCCCCTGTCCGTGTGGCGCGCGGGCAGTCCTTCGTGCGCGAGTTCATGGAGTTCGTGGGACGCCTCGGCGTGGGAGGGCTCCTGCTGAGGGGCGAATGGGACCACGCCGCGGTGGAATCCTTCGTGGCCGCCTTCGCCAACCAGCCGGGCGTCGCCGATCCCGAAGCCCGCCTGCGCAACGTCCGCGAGCGCCTCGCCTTCGTCTCCTCCCCAGCAATCGTCCAGGTCCTCGGCGCGGAGGAGGCCGAGGCCGAGATCCGAGGGGGAGACGACGTCATCGTCAGCGACGCGGCGCGCGCCGCGTTCTTCTACGCCCGCCTGGTCTCGCTCCTCGAACAAACCCACGCGGCCGTCCGCGAAGGCGAAAGCGCCGACCGCTACGCCCGCCATCTGCGCCAGACGGTCATGAAGGCCATCGAGTGCCTCGAGGCGCGCGTGTTCGTGCTGCGCCTCCTGGCCCACACGGCCAGCCCCCCAGGGCCGGACCCCCTCGCCACCCACGCCGCCAACGTGTGCGTCCTCTCGCTCTGCATGGGCCGCCTCCTCGGACTCGGTCGCGGGGACCTCTCGGCCCTCGGCTTCGCGGCGCTCTACCACGACGTGGGACGCGCCCTCCGGCCCGAGCAGCCCGCCGAGCCCGAAGGCCCCGACGAGCTGCTCCCGCACATCCTCGAAGGGCTGCGCCTCTGCCTGGAGGGGTCGACCCTCTCGGAGGCCGCCACGGTGCGGTCCGTCGTCGTGGCCGAGCACCACCTGCTGCGCGACGGCGTCCCGCGCATCCCCGGGGCCCCTCCCCGCCCGCACCCGTTCAGCCGCCTCGTCGCGGTCGCCGACGCCTTCGACCGCCTGCAGAACGGGACGCCAGGCTCGCCTCCCCAGAACCCTGCCCAGGCCCTGCGCTCGCTGCGCCGCGAGCCCCGCCGCCACGACAACGCCGCGGTCGATCTGCTGCAGGACGTGCTCGGCAAGACCCCGCGCGGCACCGTGCTCCGCCTGCTCAGCGAGGAATTGGTCATCGTCCTCGAGGGCGGCGCCGTGTTCGGCCACCGTCCCATCGTGCGGCGCCTCCGCTTCGCCAACGGTCGCCCCGATCCGCAGCGCAGCCTGCGCCTGCTCGAGCTCTCCGAGGTCAAGGGCGAGGCCGACCCCGCGCACTTCGGCGTGGACTGGCGCCGCGAAGTCCTCCGCTGACCAGCCTCCGAGTCGAGCGCCTCGGCCAGCGGCCGCGAACGGACCCGGAGCCTCGGGAAGCGCAGGCCCTCGGCGCCGCAGTACGCGTCAGCGCTCGCCGAGGGCGCGCCGCAGGGCCTCGATCGACTCCTCAGGGGTGAGGCGCTCGAAGCGGTCGTCGAGTTCCTGCATATGCAGGGCATGCTCGACGTCGATGCGGAGGAGGCGGCACAGGTAGTGCAACTCGGCTGCCTTGAGCTCGACGCGCCTTTGCTCGAGCTTCGTGAGCTCCGAGTGGCTGCGCTTCCGCAGCGCTCCGAGCCGCGCTTCCGTCGCCGGGTCGCGCAGGGCACCGGCCGCCCCCCGGCGGCTCGGCCCCGCGTCCTGCGTCCACCCCGCGGCGAAGAAGGCCGCGCAGCGGTCGCGCAAGCCCGCGAGGCGGGAACGGAACTTCCTCCGCCGCCGTGGGTCGCGCACCTGTTCGATGAGCTCGGCCACTGCGTCGAGGCGGCGGGCGGACGGCGCCTTGCGCAGCGCGGCCTTGCGCACGCAGCGAACGCGGAGCGTGCAGCCTGCGGCCAGCTCGCGGGGAAGGCGGATCACGTGGAAGGAACGGGCCCCGCCGTCCCCGCGGCGGCCCCGCAGGTAGACCGTCACCCGCAACTCCGGCCCCTCGCGCACGACCGAGGCGACCTCGACCTCTTCCTCGCCGGCGCGCTGCGGGGGGCTGGCAACGCCCACGACGAGCCAGCGGGAGAGGTCCTCGCGCGCCTCCGGCGCCCAGCAGGCCAGGGCATCGGCGTCCAGCGCCTGCGCCGTCGCGTGCGCTGGACCGCGCTCCCAGCCCCGCGCCACGGTCTCGAAGGGGACGGGCTCGGCCGCATGGGAGGCCGCGCAGAGCCCGAGGGCAAGGACGAAGGCGGTCGGAACGGGCGAAGGGCGGACGAGGCGGGTCATGGCAGCGTGCTCCCGGCTGGGGTCGGCAGTCGGGGCGCACCTTCCGTTCCTTGCGCGTAAGTCTTGCGTGCGCCCGGCACGGACGGGCCCTTGCGCCCGCAATCGTCCCTCCCCGCGGGCGGCAGGGTTTCGCTGGCGGAATCCCTGGCGGAATTCCCGCGGGCCGGAGCCCCTGTCCGAGGCCGGACCAGGCCTCCGTGACCGTCCTCCGCGCCGCGCGGAGGCGGCGCTTGGGCGCCTGCGGGCTGGCCGCTCCCCCGCTCAAGAACCGGGGCCGCCGGCTTCGGGGCGTTCGGCCACCAGGAGCATTTGCCGGCCGAGGAGCCTGTGGGCCGGCCTGAACCTCAGGTAGGCGCGGACGAGGAGGGGATGCTGGGGGAGCGCGCTCTTCGTCGTGTAGGGGAGGAAGCGTGGCCGCACCTCGCGGACCGCGTAGCCCGTCACGCTCAGGAGTTCGGTCATGCTCACGTGGGTGAGCGGGATGTGGTGGTCCAGGAAGTCCCAGTATTCGCCGCCGAGGAAGCGGAGGTTCGGCTGCATGATGATGAGACGACCTCCCGGCGCGAGGGCGCGCCGCACCGCCGCCAAGGTCTGCAGGAGGAGTTCCTTGGTCCGCACGTGCTCGAACACGTTGCTGGCGAAGACGACGCTCAGCGGCGGCAGGTCGAGGGCATCGAGGGAGCCCGCGTCCCCCACGATGGCCTCCACGCCTGCGGCGGCGTAGCGGACCACCTCCGGGTCGAGGTCCAGTGCGAAGCGCCGGGCACAGCGGATCTGATTGACGAAGTCGCACAGCCCCGCGCCTAGGTCCAAGAGCACGTCCTCTTCGTGGACGTAGCGCCCCTGGAACCAGGCGCAGAGCTCCCTCCAGATCTCCCTGCGGCGGCTCCGCTCGTCCGGGGAGAAGCGGTGCCGGTAAAGGCGCGAGACCTCGTCGCCACGCAGCCCCGGCGGCCTGCGCGGCTCGCGTCGAGGGGCCCTGTTCACGCGCGGCGCTCCACGCCACGGCCAAGGCGCCAGAGCCGAGGACCCCCCCGCCCAGCGCGCCCTCGCAAGGAAGACCGGCAACGAGCCACCAGGAGTCCACCTCCCTCCGCGGTCGCGAGCCGCCCCGCGGCGGGCCCGCGTCTCCGCGCTCCGCCTCCCAGGATACGCGGGCTGGGGGTGGCGCGCAGCGGAGAAGGCCCCCCCTGTGGCTGGTCGGCGCGGCCGCTCCATGCGAACCTCGCCGCCTCAGCGGAAGAGAGCGCACATGAGCGAAAACCCCCTCCTCGAGACCCAAGGCCTTCCCCGCTTCCAGTCGATCCGCGCCGAACACGTGGAGCCAGCCGTACGCCAGCGGATCGCCGAGTACGACGCGCTGGTCGACGAGCTCCTCGCCCGCGGCGGCCCCTACACGTGGGAGGACTTCGTGGAACCCCTCGACGAGGCCGCGGAGCGGATCGAACGCGCCTGGGGGCCCGTGCAGCACCTCAACGCGGTGCGCAACAACGAGGAGCTGCGCGCGGCCATCGAGGCGACCCAGCCGGTGCTCGCCGAGTGGAGCGCGCGGGTGAGCCAGGACGAGCGCCTTTACCGCGCCACGCAGGAGCTCTACGACCGTGCCGACGCCGCCGGCCTCGACCCGGTGCAGCGGCGCGTGCTCGAGCTGGACCTGCGCGACTTCCGCCTGGCCGGCGTCGATTTGCCGGCGGAGAAGAAGGAGCGCTACCGGGAGATCCAAGTCGAGCTGGCCGAGCTCTCGACGCGCTTCGCGAACAACGTCCTCGACGTGACCAAGGAGTGGCGCCTCGTGGTCGACGACCCGGCGGACCTCGAGGGGCTCCCCGAGAGCCTGGTCGCCATGGCCCGCGCCAAGGCGCTCGAGGACGACCCGGAGGCCCCCGAACACCGCTGGACCTTCACGCTCCACGCCCCCTGCGTGCAGCCCTTCCTCCAATACCAGCGCAACCGCGAGCTGCGCAAGAGCCTCTACCTGGGCTACGTCACCCGGGCCAGCGAGGGCGAGCGCGACAACGCCCCGCTGATCGATCGGATCCTCACCCTGCGCGCGGAGCTCGCGGAGCTCCTCGGCTTCGAAAACTACGCGCAGGTGTCCCTGGCCAAGAAGATGGCCGACACCCCCGAGCAGGTGATGTCCTTCCTCAACGACCTGGCCGAGCGCAGCAAGCCCTTCGGCGAGCGGGACCGCGACGCCCTCGAGGCCCTCGCCCGCGCCGACGGGCTGGAGCGGCTCGAGGCCTGGGACGTGGCCTTCTACCGCGAGAAGCTCCGCCAAGAGCGCTACAGCTTCTCCGACGAGGAGGTGCGCCAGTACTTCCCCCACGACCGCGTCCTCGCGGGGCTCTTCGAGACCTTGCGGCGGCTCTACGGCCTCGAGCTGCGCGACGTCACCGAGGAGCGGGACCTCGAGCTCTGGCACCCCTCGGTCCGGGTCGTGGAGGTCCGCGACGCCGAAGGGGAGCGCGGGCTGATGCTCCTCGACCTGTTCGCGCGCGACGACAAGCGGGGAGGCGCGTGGATGGGCGAGTGCCTCTCCCGGCGCCGGCGCCGGGGCGAGCTGCAGCTCCCGGTGGCCTACCTGTGCTGCAACTTCGCTCCGCCCGCCGACGGCAAGCCTTCGCTGCTGCGGCACCGCGAGGTGCAGACCTTGTTCCACGAGTGCGGGCACGCCCTGCACCACGTGCTGACCCGCGTCGACCGTCGCCAGGTCGCCGGGATCAACCGCGTCCCCTGGGACGGCGTGGAGCTCCCCAGCCAGTTCCACGAGAACTGGACCTGGCAGAAGGAGTCGCTCGCCTACCTCGCGGGGCACCACGAGACCGGCGAACCCCTTCCGGATGCGCTGCTGGAGAAGATGCTGGCCGCCAAGACCTTCATGGCCGGCGCGGACATGCTCCGTCAGCTCGAGTTCGCGATCTTCGACATGGAGCTGCACACCGGCTACCGCCCCGGAGGGGCGCGCAGCGTGCACGAGGTCCTCGAGGAAGTGCGCGCGCGGGTGGGCCTGTTCCCCAAGCCTCCGGAGGACCGCTTCGAGTGCGCCTTCTCGCACATCTTCGCGGGCGGCTACGCCGCGGGCTACTACAGCTACAAGTGGGCCGAGGTGCTCGCCGCGGACGCCTTCTCCCGCTTCGAGGAGGAGGGCCTCTTCTCCCCGGAGGCGGGGAAGAGCTTCCGCGAATTCATCCTCGAGCGCGGCGGCTCCCGCGACCTCATGGAGCTCTACAAGGAGTTCCGCGGGCGCGAGCCCACCCCCGACGCCCTCCTCCGGCATTCGGGCCTCGTCGCCGCCTGACCGCGCGCCGTCTCGCTCCGCGCGGCGGCGGCCGACCGCGGGGCGCCCGTTCCGCACGCCGGGCCGCCGGGCGCGGGCGTGGGCACGCCGGGCCGGCGCGAAGGCCGGGACCTCGCGGGGGCTGGCCCGTAGCCCCCGGCGGTCAGTCGTCCGGGGGCAGCTCCACCGCCTGGTCGTAGTCGAGGAGCCAGACGTCCAGGCTGGGGTCGGCCGCGCGCAAGAGCGCAATTCCCTCCTCCACGTCGACCGTGGGCAGCAGGCCCAGACCCCGCTCCCGCGGCTGGAAGAAGTTGTCGTAGTGGGTGGGGAACACGCGGCGCGGGCCGACGTCCGCGACGAGCGCCCGCGCCTTGTCGGCGGTCATGGGCTCGCCGGCGAAGCCGAAGATCAGGTTCGTGGCCGGTAGGTCCATGCCGCCGGGCTCGTAGTGGCTGCTGACGTGCCACCAGAGGGTGGTTCCTCCGCCGGTCAAGCGGTAGGCGCGCCCGCCGTCGTTGGTGTACTGGAAGAACCACAGCGGCCCTGCGTCGGGCGGAACGGTCCCCGCCATGGGGTTCTCGATGCCGAGGATGGCCGAGTGCTTGGTCGCCCGCACGTCGCAGACGAAGGTGCCGAGGCGCAGGCGCCTGCCGGGCGAGGCGAGGAGCAACTGGCTCTCGGGGACGCCGCGGGAGCGGCACAGGTTGAGGACCGAGGGGGAGCCGACCACGGTGGCGCCGGTGCGCCGAGCGATGGCGGGCGCGTCGATGGCGTGGTCGTGGTGGGCGTGGTTGATGAGGATGTAGTCCGCGCGGCGAATCCGCTGGACGAGCTGCGGGTCGCTGTCGATGGGGCCCGAGAGGAGCTCGAGGAGCGTCGGCCGCGTGAGGACCGGGTCGAGGAGGAGGACCGTCTTCCCGTCGGTGAGCTCGTAGCCGCTCACGCCCAGGTAGCGGAGGCGGAGGCCCCGGCCCAGGGCCAGGCCGACCCCGGGGGGAGGCGCCGCGAAGGCGGCCGGGATCCGGTAGGGCCGGTGGCGTAGGGCAAAGACCGCAAAGGCAACGACGCAGAAGGGCGAGAGGAGCAGCGCCGCGACGCAGGCCCACCGCAGGCGGCGCCGTCTGCGCGCGCGCGCGTGGGCTCGCGCCTCGCGCTCGGCCGCGAGCGCCTCGGGTTCGATTGCCCAGTCCGGCGTCGGCAAGGGTTCCCACCCCAGGGTCCGCAGCGCTTTCCCGTCGGCGTCCGTCTGCTCGCTGGGGACGACCTCCAGGACGAGGTCGCTCAGACCGGGGACCCTCACCTCGCCGCAGCGCGGACGCAGGAGCGAGAGCATTTCGCGCGCCGTCTCCTCGTCCAGCCGGAGCAGCATGCCTTTGCCTTCGACCGCGACGGCGGGGGGGCCCGGCTCGACGCACAGTTCGAGGCCGCGCTCCCCGCGAACCCGAAAGGACTCGCCGGCCAGGGCGCGCCGCGCGAGCAGCCGCCCGAAGAGCCCAACCCCCAAGGCCCCGAGACGGAGCCGCCAGCCCCCCTCGGGGTTCTGCTCCCAGGAGAGGCCGTCCAAGCGGGCGCCCTCGGCGGGAGGCGTCGTCTCGCGTTCGAGCGACAACAAACGCCCGGCCCCGTCGAAGCGCCCGACCAGCCGCTGGCCGTCGACGGCCAGACCGACCACTGCGCCCTCCTCCTCGCGTACGGAGAAGCCCCGAGCCGCCAAGGTCTGCGCGAAGGCCGCGCGGGGGTCGGGCAAGGGGACCTCGCGCGCCAGGTTCTCGAAGGACCGCTGCAGAAGGGCCGGGTCGGCGAACTTCGACCGCTCGGGCCCCTCGCGGTCGCGGACGAGGAACAGCGTCTCTTGGCCCCCGTGCGGGACGCAGAGGACTCCGTCCGCGTCGGAGAGCCCGACGGCGAGGAGCGAGGCCGCCCGCTCGGAGAGTCGCTCGGTGGGCACCACGGGCTCGAGGAGCTCGTCGAGCCCGTGCTCGACCGCCAACCTGCGCAGGGATTCGGCTGCGCGGAGGCTCGCGGCGGGCCAGCCCGAGTCGGCGCCCCAGGCCCACCGCAGCCCTCCTTCGCTGCGCACCGCCAGCGGCCAGGCCGCGAGGCGCAGGTCCTCGCCCTCCAGCACCCCCTCGTCCGGGTCGTAGCGGAGTTCGCGCTCGCCCACCCGCCGCTCGAGGACGCTCTGGCGCTCGGCGGCGACGCCGAGGTGGGAATTCAGCGCGCGGTCCAGGGCCTCGGACATGCCGGAGTATCTCCCTCCGCGGGGCGCGCGCAAAGCCCCCCCGACGTGCCCCACCCCCGGCAGGTTCGCTACACTCCTCGCCCTGGCAGTCGAGAGGTGAGCCAATGCCCGTCGAACTCAAGGTGCCGCACGTGGGCGAGTCGGTCTACGAGGTGACCGTCGCCGAGTGGTTCAAGGCCGAAGGGGAGGCCGTGCGCCGAGACGAGCCGCTGGTGAGCCTGGAGACCGACAAGGCCAGCCTCGACGTGCCCTCGCCGACCGACGGCGTCTTGGTGCGGATCCTCAAACAGCCCGGCGACTCCGCGGCCGTGGGCGAGGCCCTTGCGACCATCGAGGAGGGAGCCGTGGCGGCGACGCCTGCGGCCGCCGCAGCGGCGCCGTCTGCGGCCGCCGCGGCCGCCGGCGTTCGCGCCAGCGCGGCGTCGGCCACCGCCACCGCCTCCGCGGCCTCCTCCTCCTCGCGCTCGGACACCGACGTGCCTCCGGGCGCCGTCGACGCCCCCCGCCTCATGCCGGCGGCCCGCAACCTGCTCGAGAAGCACGGCCTGCGGCCGCAGGACATCACCCCCACGGGCCCCGGCGGGCGCCTCCTCAAGGAAGACGTCCTCCGCCACGTCGACCTCGCGGAGGTGTCGGGCGGCGCGGTCACCGCCCCGCCGCCGGCCTCGCCCACGCGCGCCGTGACCCAAGGCCCCTTCGCGCCGGTGGCCGAGGCGGCTTCGCCCGCCGGGGTCCCCGGCGACGGCGCCGCCACGCCGCGTCCCTCCGGCCGCGCCCGCCGGCGCGAAGTGGTGCGCATGACGCCCCTGCGGCGGCGGATCGCCGAGCGCCTCGTGGAGTCGCAGCGCACCACGGCGTCGCTCACGACCTTCAACGAGGTCGACATGTCGGCGGTCGTCGCCCTGCGCAAGGAATTCAAGGAGGCCTTCCTCGAGCGGCACGGCGTGCGCCTCGGCTTCATGTCCTTCTTCGTGAAGGCCGTCATCGAGGCCCTCAAGGAGCAGCCGGCCCTCAACGCGTTCATCGACGGCGAGGACCTCGTTTACAACCACTACTACGACATCGGCGTCGCCGTCGGCGGAGGGCGCGGTCTGGTCGTCCCCGTGATCCGCGACGCCGACCGGCTGAGCTTCGCCGAGATCGAGCTGACCATCCGCGACTTCGCCGTGCGCGCCAAGAAGAACAAGCTGCGCCCCGACGAGCTCGAAGGCGGGACCTTCACCATCAGCAACGGCGGCGTCTACGGCTCCATGCTCTCCACCCCCATCCTCAACCCGCCGCAGAGCGGGATCCTGGGGATGCACAACATCGTCGAGCGCCCGGTGGCGGTCGACGGGAAGGTGGAGGTCCGTCCGGTGATGTTCGTGGCCCTGACCTACGACCACCGGATCGTCGACGGCCGCGAGTCGGTGACCTTCCTCAAGCGGATCAAGCACTGCATCGAGCAGCCCTCGCGCATGCTGCTGGAGGTCTGAGGATGAACGTCGAGTCCTTCGACCTGG
>RFHU01000113.1 GCA_003695705.1 Planctomycetota bacterium | reverse complement strand
GTCCGGGCGGGGGCCGGCGGGCGGCGCGGCAGGCCGGGCAGCGCCGAGGAAGGGCAAGGTCGCGCTCGCGAAAGAAGCGTCGTTCCCCTGGGGCGAGGAGGAAGGCGTCGCCGCAGGCCACGCAGGAGCGTTCTTCGCCGTCGCTTCGCCTCACGCCGCGCTCGGAGTCGGTGGCGGGGCCGCGCAGGAGGGGACCAGGGCGAGGGCGGCATCGAAGTCGCCGAGGAGGCGAGCGCGGAGCCGTCCGAGGGCCCCTCGATCCCAGGCCGTCCGCGCGAAGGCCCGGTCGATGGTTCGCAGGGCCGAAGCGTAGTCGCTCGCGTCGACCTCCGTTCCCGAGCGGGCGAGGCAGGCGGCGCGGGCCAGGAG
Source organism: Planctomycetota bacterium (assembly GCA_003695705.1). Classification (GTDB taxonomy): domain Bacteria; phylum Planctomycetota; class J058; order J058; family J058; genus J058. Next base: position 3,496 of record RFHU01000113.1, on the reverse strand, counting down.
CAGCGCCATGGGGTAGACGCGCAAGAGGAGGCCGAGGCTTGCTTGCGCGGTGCGGAGGGCGTGGTGCGGCGCGTAGAGGAAGGGCTGGCTGAGCTTCGCTACGAAGTAGCGGGTGAGGGCGGCGTCGGCGCAGGGGGCCGCCGGGTCGGCCCGGGGTGCGGTGCGCCGGACCGTGCCGAGGACGACGCGGCGAGCGCGGTCCCAGGGCTGCACCAGGCCGCTGCCCGCCCAGAAGGCGAGGAGGGCGAGGCCGTCGCCGAGCCTGTGCGCTGCACGCCGCAGCCCGCTCGCCGTAGCGAGGGCAGGAGGTTCGGGCCGGCAGGCGCGAGCGAGGAGCGAGCCCAGGAGGAGCCGCTGCGCGCGCGAAGGCGGCGCCGTGGGAGCGCGCAGCAGGCCCCGCTCGGTCTGGGCACGGATCCCCTCGTGGAAGGCGTCGAGCTGTCGGCGCGTGGTGGGGGTGCGAAGGGAGGGGAAGCGCGAAGCGGCCACGAGGTCGAGGAACTTCGCCGCCACGAGGGCGCGGGCCGGGAAAGGGCGGCGGGCGTCCTCGAACTCCGCGAGGAGCAGCTCGCAGAGGCGCTCGAGGTCCTCGCGCGGGTAGCGGAGCGCGCGCGCGAAGGCGGGCGTCGGGGCGGGGGGGAGGCGGCTCGCCGCCTCGAGTTCCTCCAGCAGGCCCGCGGCTTCCTCGCGCTGGGAGGTGAGCCCTTCGCCTTCCGCTCGCGCGACGGAGCTGCAGGTGAAGGAGGCAGCCAGGAGCGGGGGAGCTTCCGCCGCGCTCCTCGGGACGAACTCCCAGGGGTAGGTTCGGCAGGCGAGGGGCTTGGCCTCCGCTCCCAGGGCGGTCTGAAGCCGGCACTCGGCGGGATCGGCGAGGAAGATGCAAGCGCCGTCGGCGCGGCGGCGCAGGAAACGGAGGAGGCGCCCCCGGCGTCGTACCGTCGCGGAGACCGGGCCGAGCCTCCCCAGGGCGGCGGGGCCGTCCCGCTCCAGGCGTTCGGCCTCGGCGGGCGTCAGCTCGACCGGGCGCCAGCGGCAGCAGTCTCCGCAGCGGCGGCAAGCGAAGCGGGTTGCGCGGGCCACGGGGAGCCGACGGGTGGCTTCGTCGGGGGAGGGCATCCTCAGCCTCGCTCGAGGGCGCCTCTCGCGACGCGCAATTCGTGCAGGAGGGCGGTCGCGTCGGCGTAGCGCTCGGCGGGATCCTTGCGCAGGCAGCGCTCCAACACGCCCCGCAGGGGTTGGGGTGCTTCGTCGAGCGGAGGGGGAGGGTCGCGCAGGATTGCGGCCCCCAGGGCCGCGGCGGAGGAGCCGTCGAAGAGGGGGGCGCCGCGCAGGCTGGCCGCGATGCAGGCGCCGAGGGCGTAGACGTCGGCGGCCGGCCCGACGCGCGAGAGGTCGTCGCCGAGTTGTTCGGGGGCGAGGAAGGCGAACCCGTGGGTGGGAGCGGAGGCGACGAAGCATGTGTCTCCGCGCCGCTCGAGGGCTGCGGGACCGGTGGCGAAGCCGAAGCCGCCGAGCTTGCAGGTCCCTTGCGCCGGACCTCCGAGGAGCAGGTTGCTCGGCTTGACGTTGCGATGCACGACCTCTTGTGCGTGCAGGTAGGCGAGGGCGCGGGCTGCCGCTTCGCCGAACTCGAGCGCCTCGCCCAAGGGGAGCGGGCCGTCGTCGAGGCGGTCGGCGAGGCTCCCTCCGGCCAGGTATTCCATCACGATGACCCGCATCCTCCCGCGGACGAGGGCGTCGTGGATGGTCACGATGTTCGGGTGGGGGAGGCGGGCGATGGCCTTGGCTTCGTGGAGGAAGCGGGCCACGGCCTCCTTGGGGGTGGGCCCCTTGGGCAAGAAGACCTTGAGGGCGACCGGGCGGTCGAGGCAGGTCTGTCGGGCGAGGTAGACCGCGACCCCTTGATGGCTGTGTCCCCCCAGCCGACGTTCGAGGCGATAGCCCGGAAGCACCTCTCGGAGGGCGCGACGCTGCTTGGGGGAGGCGTCGCCTCCCCCTGCGGGACGGCGCTCCCGCGCGCCGGAGGCCTCCGCGACGCCGGAGGCCTCCGCGACGCCGGAGGCCTCCGCGACGCCCGAAGGGGATTCGCGCTCGCTCTCCCAGGCGCGGTCGGCTTCGGTCTCGATGAGCACCTTGAGCCGGGTCGCCCCCACGCGGATTTCGTCTCCGTCGCGGAGGTCCACCGGGCCCGTGAGTCGGGTCTCGTTGACGTAGGTGCCGTTGCCGCTGCCGACGTCTTCGAGGCGCAGTCCGGTGCGGGTGACGTCGATGCGGCAGTGGACGCGCGAGGCTTGCGGATCTCGGATCCGGTAGTGGTTGGTGGCCGCTCGACCGAGGAAGAGGGTCGGCCCCACGGCGTCGATGAGCTTGCCCGCGTCGCGACCGCTCAGGACGTAGAGCTCCGCCTGCATGGAGGGCATTCTACCGGTCCCGTTGATGGTTGAAGGGGACCCGGGGTGCGCCCGTGGGCGGTCGCGACCCGGGGCGGGCTGGCCTTCCGCGCTTCGCCCGGGTTCGGGAACCCGGCGGGGCGTCCGGATGCCTTGGGAGGACTTCTCAGGGCCGCGGTGGTTTGCGCATCGCGAAGGCCTCAACTATAGTTCGGCTCGAAGAGGTTCCTGCGTGGTTGCACCCGTGGACGACGAGGGCTTCGTCGACGAAGCTCCCGAGTTCTCCGACGAGGCCCCAGAGGACGAGGGCTTCGCGGGGGGCGAGGTCGCCGACCCCAACCTGCAGTCGCACGTCGACTTCGACGGGGAGGCGCACACCGACGACGACCTCTACGAGGCCGACTTCGACGCGCCCGGAAACCCCGACGCCATTGCCGACGACCTCGCCGAGGACGCTGGGGAGGGGGCGAGCTACGGCTTCGAGGCCACCGAGGCCCACTTCGACAGCGGCGACACGGACGGACTCGGAGAGGACTCGGGCGTCGCCGAGGGCGACGACGAATACGCCTTCCAGGACACGGGCGACTACGGGGAGGCGGTCTACGCGGAAGAAGCGGCCGACCCCAGGGACTTCGAGGGCGACGTGGGCTACGGCGACGCGGCGGTCAACCAGCCGCCTGAGGACGCGGCGGCCTTGGAAGGACTCGTCGAAGAAGTCGGGTCCGGCGAGGACCCTGGGTCCGGCAAGGACCCTGGGTCCGGCGAGGACCCTGGGTCCGGCGAGGACCCTGGGTCCGGCGAGGACCCTGGCTACGGCGAGGACCCTGGATACGGCGAGGACCCTGGCTACGGCGAGGACCCTGGCTACGGCGAGGACGCCGTCGCCGAGACGCCGGAGCCGAGTGCGAAGGAGGAGCCGCGTCCGCCGCGGTCGGGCCAGGTGGCGAAGAGCGCCTTGGACGAGATCTTCGCTCGGGCCGCCCAACTCAAGCGCGAACGCAAGTCCTAGCAGCCCGTTGAAGGAGTCCTAACGAGGCGCGAGGAGGTTCAGCAACCTTCGGGTTGTGACCGACGAGCAACGAAGTCAGGGCTTCTTCAACGGGCTG
>RFHU01000112.1 GCA_003695705.1 Planctomycetota bacterium | reverse complement strand
GGGTGTCCTCGCCGTTCGTCCGGGGGGGAGGGGGTGCCGGTGAGGTCGTTCGAGCGTCCGGGCCGCGGAGCGCGAAGCGGCGGTCGAAGTCGCGCGCGCCGGCGAGCAGGCTGGCGAGGTTGAGGAGGCGGTCCTCCTCGTCGCGGGGGAAGGTGCGCACGAGGTATTCCCGGTAGCGCGTCTCCTCGAGCAGCCGGCGGATCAACTCCTCGACCGCGGTCTCCTGCGCCGCGAGGGCCTGCAGTCCTTCGACGAGGTCGAGGAGGCTCCGCATTCCCTCGCGGCTCCTCCCTTTCAGCGCGCCTTCCGCGGCGAGGAGACGGCAGGCCTCGTAGAGCGAGCAGCTCTCGCGGCGGGCGCGCGCGCGCAAGCGGCCGAGGGTCTGTTTGCCGATCCCGCGCGGGGGGACGTTGATCACCCGCTGCAGGGCGACGTCGTCGCGGGGGTTGTGGATCACACGCAGGTAGCAGAGCACGTCCTTGATCTCGCGCCGCTGGTAGAAGGCCAAGGAGCCGACCACGCGGTAGGGGATCCCGCGCTCCTGGAAGGCGGTCTCCAGCGCGCGCGAGCAGGCGCCGGTGCGGTAGAAGACGGCCACTTCGCTGCGCGGAACGCCGTCGCCGACCACGCGCTCGACCACCGCTCGCGCCACGTAGCGGGCCTCGTCGTGGTCGTCGTGGTGGATCCGGTAGCGAAGCGGTTCCCCCTCGGGCCCTGCGGTGCGGAGTTCCTTCTCGCGCCGTTCGGTGTTGTGGCGGATCAGCCCGTTGGCGGCCGCCAGGATGTGCCCGGTGGAGCGGAAGTTCTCTTCGAGCTTGACCACGCGGGCCTCGGGGTAGTCCTGCTCGAAGCGGAGGATGTTCGCGATGTCGGCTCCTCGCCAGCCGTAGATCGACTGATCCGGATCGCCGGTGGCGCACACGTTGCGGTGCTCCTGGCCGAGGAGGCGCACCAGTTCGTACTGGACGTGGTTGGTGTCTTGGTACTCGTCGATCAGGAGGTAACGGAAGCGATCGCGCAGAACCGCGCCCACCTCCTCGATCCGCAGCAACTCGACGGTCTTCACGAGCAGGTCGCTGAAGTCCACCGCGTCGCTCTGCGCGAGCAGGTCCTGGTAGTAGGCGTAGGCCCGGGCGACGGAGGCTTCGAATTGCGAGCAGGCGTCGGCTTGCGTCTGCTCGGGGGTGCGCAGGCGGTCTTTCTCGGCGGCGATGGCCGCCAGCACCTTGGGGGCTCCGTAGAGCTTGGGATCGGTTCCGGTCTCCTGCAGCGCCTCGCGCACGGCGACGAGCGAGTCGCTCTGGTCGAGGATGCTGAAGCGGGGGTCGATCCCTACCCAGCGTGCGTAGCGCCGCAGTGTGCGCGCGCAGAAGGAGTGGAAGGTCGAGACCCACACACGGGCCCCGGAAGTCAGCACCTCGATGCGCTCGGCCATTTCGCCGGCGGCCTTGTTGGTGAAGGTGATCGCCAGGATCGAGCGCGGGTCGATGCCTTGGGAGATCAAGTAGGCGACCCGCCGCGTGATGACGCGCGTCTTGCCCGAGCCGGCGCCGGCGAGGACGAGCAGCGGCCCCCTGCCGTGCGTCACGGCGTCGCGCTGGGCGGGGGTCAGGTCGGAGAGCAGGCGGCGTGCGTCCAAGGACGGGTGCCTCCGGGGTCGAGGTCTCGTCCGTCATGGTACGGTATGCCGCCCACCCGGGAGGCCCGCGTTGCGTTCGCTCCACCCTTCGTCTCGTCTCCGTCGCTTCGCTCTGCTCGCCCTCGCCCTCGTGGCGGGGGGGGCGGGCTGCGCGGCGACGGCTCCCCCGCTCGAGCCGCCGAGCGGTCCTCCGGGTCCCGCCCTGGCCGTGGCGCCCCTGCGGCAGGCCTACGTCCCCACCGCAGCGCGGCCGGTCTTCGCCGAGGTCCCGGCGGGCGAGCGGGCGGTGTGCGGGGCCTGCGGGGAGGAACTCGACCCCGCGCCGAAGGCCCGCCCGGCCGCCTGCCCCGAGTGCGGCCGCAACGCGCTGCGCGCTCCCTTCGTCCCCCCCTACGCTCCTCCGCTCCTCGACGAGGAGGCGCAGCGCCGCTTCGTCGAACTCCTCGCGCGGAGGGGCACCTTCGCCCGCGTCCTGCGCCTCGCCCCCGGCGCCGACGAAGAACTCCTCGCCCAGGCCCGCAAAGGGGGTGCGCGCTGGCTCCTCTCGGTGGAACTCTCCGACGCCCGCACCCGTTTGCTGCGCAAGAACGGCTGGCACGTTCCCAAGGCGGTCCTGTTCGTCCTCTGCGCCGTGTTGATCTTCCCCGGGATCGATCCTCCCAACTGGTTCCTCCCGGGGGAGGACTACGGCACCGAGGCCACCCTCCGCTGGCGCCTGCGCGACGTCGCCAGCGGCGAGACCCTCGGGCGCGGCGAGGAGCGGACGCTCCTCGCCGCCGACTCCTTCGCGGCCTTCGGCCTGGGCGGGGTTCCCTCGCGGCCCTTCTACTTCGCCGGCTTCTTGCGCACGCCCGGCTGCCTCGACGAGGAGGCCTGGGAGGGGATCGCGGACACGCTGCAACCGGCGGCCCGCGAAGGGCTTGCCCGCGCCCTGGTCCGCCTGGCCGAGGCCCGTCGCGAAACCGCAAAATGATCGGAGCGTCGGCGGGGCGGCGGGAATTGTTCTTCGCCGCGAACCTAAGTTGAGGTAGGCTCGTTCCTCGAGCGCGCACGCAGGAGCCCCGCGAGCGGAGCGTCCCCATGAGAGCCCCTCCCTCCCTAGCCGTCTTCGCCCTGGCCGCCGGCTGCGCCCTGGGGTTGGTCGCCTGCAAGAGCGGCACCTCCCAGCCGAAGAGCGCGGTGTGGTTCGGCCCCGGCAGCGCCCCCAACCAGGGCAACGTCGCCGCCGCCGCCGGCCCCGGCCAGTTCGCCGCCGCGGCGGCCATGCAGGAGCCCCGCGTGGGCCATACGGCCACGGTCCTCCCCGACGGCCGCGTGCTCGTCGTGGGCGGCCGCACCGCCGACCCCTTCAACGACCCGAACAACATCACCCCCGAGTCGGAGCTCTACGACCCCGTCGCGGACACCTGGACGCAGGTCAGCCAGCTCGCCGCGAACCAAGGGCAGAACCCCAACCCGGGCTACATGTGGGACGCCACGAATTCCGTGCAGACCCGCCGGCAGGAGCACGCTGCGGTCGTGCTCCAGACCGGCACCGTGCTCATTACCGGCGGCTGCGGCACGGACGCCCCCGCGCCCCTTCCGGGGAGCGCCTTCGGTGCGCTGAAGTCGGCCTACCTCTTCGAGCCCGCCACCAACGGCTTCGTCAAGGCCCAGGACATGGGCGAGGCGCGCTACTTCCACCTCGCGAGCCTCATGACCAACGGCAAGGCGATCGTGGTGGGGGGCGTCAACTCCATCGCCGGCAACCCCCTCCCCGCGAACCAGACCAGCGTGCTGCGCACCGCGGAGACCTTCGACCCCGTGAACGGTTGGACCCCGGTCACCGCGCCCATGAACGACGGCCACACCTGGGGGAACATCCACCAGCTCGGCAACGACACCCTGGTCAGCAACGGCGTGTTCATCGACGCCGTCGCGCCCCAGGGCGCGCAGGTCCAGGGGGCCACCGTTCGGGGCATTCAGACGGGCATGGTGTGGCCTGGCGGGAGCACCAACGGGCAATTCGCCGCCCAGAACGGCGAAATCTTCAACCCCACCGCCGCGCAACCCCAGTTCGCCCCCGGGCCCACCACCCAGCGCGAGGTCCCCCCGAGCGGGATCATCCTCTCGGGCTCCGCCGCCCTCAGCTCGGGCGACATCTTCTTCGCCGGCGGCGAGAACCTCGGGCCCCAGCGGAACACCAAGGACGCCGGCGCCCTGTTCACCACCGAGATCTTGCGCCTGCAGAGCCGCACCTTCGACCCGGGGCCGGACATCGGCTCCAGCCAGCCGCCCGTCACCTTGCCGAGCGGCCAGACCGCCCCCGCGCCCCCCTTCCCGGTCACCGAAGTCGAGTGCGAGGAGGTGGGCTTCACCTCCAACGTGCTCCTCGTCGGCGGTGTGGCGCCCAACGGCCAGTCGGTCCCCTTCGCCGAGTTCTGGGACTACGTGAACAACTTCATGATCGGTCCGCCCATTCAAATGGCCCAGGCGCGTCACGGGCACCGCCTGGCGAAGCTCTCGGGGAACCGGATCCTCGTCATCGGCGGACTCGGCGTCCCGCCCGGCGGCCAGCAAGAGGCGCCGCTGAACTCCTGCGAGATCTGGTCGCGCTGACTCAGGAGCGCCTCAGCGCGCCGCACCGCGCCGAGTGCGCGTCTGCGGTCGAGGAGCGTCGCGCTCGCCCTTCCCGGGGCTTCCTCCCGGCGCACCGCGCGAGCTGAGGGCGCAGAGGCCGGTGCCCGTGCCGAGGCTGCTCCCTGGTGCGGACCGGCCCGGCAGGGGCCCCGTGGATGCCGAGCGCCCGGAAGGCGAGAATCGCGACCCTGCAGGAGGATCTCTCCATGCCCGCAGCGCGCGCAGCCCTTCCCCTCGCCCTCTTCTCCGTCGCCGCCCTCGCGGGCTGCGGGACGCCCTGCATGCGGCCGGCGGACCCCGGCGAGGTTCTCGAGGCGCCGCCCGAAGGGAAGGCCCTGCTCAACGTCCACCGGCCCAGCGGCTTCGCCGGGGGCGTTTGGTATTCGGTCTTCGACGGCACCACGCTGGCGGGGGTCAACAAGGGCGGACAGCGCTTCCAGTACGTCTGCGACCCCGGCAAGCACGTCCTGATCGGTCGCAGCGGCGCGGGCGGCGCCATTTCGGTGGTCCGCGCCGACGTCGAGGCGGACCGCATCTACGACCTCGTGGTGGACGTCGCCTACGACTTCTGGACCGGTTGGGCCCCGCGGACGCTGGTGCCCATCACCCGCAGCGAGGAGCGCCGCTCCGAGGTGCCCACGTGGGAGGCGAGCGAGCAGGTCCTGGTGGTGGACACGACCCAGAAGGTCGCCGCCTGGGAGGACTCGTGGCGGGCCGAGAACGAGCGCGCCGTGAAGGATTTCGACGGCGGTTCCAAGAAGGACCGCCTCCTCTACCTCACCGCACCCGACGCGCGCGACTGACGGCGCGCGCCCCACGCCGAGTCGGCACCGCGCCAGGCTTCGCCGGGTCGGTCGCTCCTCGTGCGGCGGTGTGATCTGCGCGCGGTCCGGGCTTCGGCGAGCCGGTCCCGGAGACCGGCGCGTCGCGACGGCGAGGGTAGAATCCGCGCCTCGGAGGTGTCCATGCGTCGCCCGTTTTCGGCCCTTGTCCCCCTCCTGCTCCTCGCGCCGGGTTGCCCGGGCGATTCGGGCCAGGGAGTGCGCATCGAGCGCATCGACCAACGCTCCCTGGTGCGGGTCATCACCGCCGACGACGCCAAGGTGCTCGACCCGCACGTCACCTCGGACGGGGGCAACGTGAAGGTCATCAACCAGGTCTACGAGACCCTCGTCCAGCTCGACCCCCAGGACAGCGGCCGCCTCCTTCCCGAACTGGCCGAGTCGTGGACCGTGGGCGAGGACGGGAAGAGCATCTCCTTCCGGATCCGCACCGGCGTGCGCTTCCACGACGGCGCGTCCCTCGACGCCGCCGCCTGCAAGCTCAGCCTGGATCGCGCGCGGGGAGCGGATTTCGAGCTCCCCACCGCGCCCTACCGCTCCATGTTCGCGGACATCGAGTCCGTGGAGGCCGACGGGCAGCGCTTGGTCGTCCGCCTCGCCCAGCCGGTGGCCGGGGTGACCCTGCGCAACCTCTCCATGTTCGCCGCGAGCATCGTCAGCCCGCGCCTGCTCGAGGAGAGTCGTCGCCAGGGGGGGGCCGACGCGGCCTCGGCCTACGTGACCGCCCACGCCGCGGGCACCGGAGCCTACCGCGTCGACGCCTTCGACCCCGCCGCCAAGGTCGTGCGGCTGGTGGCGAACGAGGAGTCTTGGCGTGGCGCCCCGCAGATCAAGACCCTCGTCTTCCAGCAGGTCCTCGACAAGCGTGTGCGGCACGAATACCTCCGCAAGGCGGAGGGGACCATCGTCGTCGACGACGTCCCGCGGGAGAGCTGGGACGAGCTGCGGTCGTCCCCGCGGCTCGCCCTGAAGACTTGGTGGTCCCTCAACGTGTGCTACCTCGGCGTGAGCGGCGTGCACCCCAAGACCCGGGAGCCCGAGGTGCGGCGCGCGATTCAGCTCGCCATCGACCGCCAGGCGATCCTCCCCCACTACAAGGGCACCGCGCGCCCGACCTACAGCCTGGTCGCCCAACCCATGCCCGAGTACGACCCCGAGCTGCGCTGCGGCGACTGGGACGACAACCTCGCGGTCCGGCGGAAGCGCGCCCGCGCCCTGCTCGAAGCGGCGCAGGCCATCGGTCGCGAAGTCACCATCTACTACCCCAACCAGCCGCGCCCCTACCTCCCCGAGCCCACCGAGATCGCCGACGCGGTGCGCCACTCGCTGAAGGAGGTCGGGCTGGAGGCCAAGATCCAGGGCGTGGACAAGAACGTGCTCTTTCCGGGGATCGCCACCGGAGAGTACGAGTTGGTGCTCATCGGCTGGACGACGGACAACGCGCATCCCGACAACTTCTACGGGCCCCTCTGCGACGGAGAGGACGGCGTACCCAGCGAGGGCAACGTGAGCCGCGTCTTCGACCCCGAGGTCCACGCCAAGATCGTGGCCGCGCGGCAGCTCGTCGACGACGCGCAGCGCGTCGCCGCCTATCGGGAGATCGAGCGCCTCTTGCAAGACCGGGTGCGCGGATACGTGCCGCTGGTGAACACCCAGGTGGCCCTGGCGCACTCGAAACGCATTCAGGGAATCGAGGTCAACGACATGGGCCAGTACCGCTTCCACGCGGCGCGCCTGGTCGACTGAACGCGGCGTGCGCCACTTCCTCCGCCGCCTCGTCGCCTCGGCCGTCATGCTCCTGGGCGTGGTGCTGGCCACCTTCCTGCTGCACCATGCCCTGCCGGGGGACCCGGCGGCGGCCGTCCTCGGAAAGCACTACACGGCCGCCGACGCCCACGCCCTGCGCGAACGCTTGGGGCTGAACGACCCCCTCCCCGTCCAGTTCGCCCGCTACGTCGGCGACCTGCTGCGCGGCGACCTCGGGACCTCCCACGTCTCCAACCACCCCGTGGAGGAGGACCTCGCCCGCGTGCTGCCCGCCACCCTCGAGCTCAGCGTGTGCGCCCTCGCGCTGGCGACCGTGTTCGGCGTGGGCCTGGGGGTCGTCACCGCCCTGCGCCCTCGTTCCCTCCTCGACCTGGCGGGGCTCACGGGGAGCCTGGCGGGCGTTTCCATGCCCATCTTCTGGCTCGGCCTCCTCGCCCTGCAGGCCTTCGGAAAGGGCGGTCTTCTGGTGGAGGCGAGCGGGGGCGCCTTCGGGGGGCTTCCGCTGGGCCGCCGCTTCAACCCCGCCGAGTTCCCCCTCGATCAACTCTCGGGGGCCCCCGGTTGCACGGGGCTCCTTCTCTACGACACCCTGTTCGTCGCGCGCAGCCCCGCGGCCTTTCGGCACGTGCTCGAGCACCTGCTCCTCCCGGCGATCGTCCTCGCCACGGTTCCCACGGCCGTGGTCGCGCGCATCACGCGTGCCGCCCTCGGCGAGGTCCTCTTGCAGGACTACATCCGGACCGCCCGGGCGAAGGGACTCAGCGAGCTGCGCGTCGTCCTCCGCCACGCCCTGCGCAACGCGGCCATACCCATCGTGACTTCCCTGGGAACCCTCTTCGGCTACCTGCTCGGCGGCGCAGTCCTCACCGAGACCGTGTTCCAGTGGCCCGGCATGGGGACCTACGTGGTCTCCGCCATTCGCGACCTGGACGTGCGTCCGCTGCAGGCCTGCGTCCTGCTGGTGGCCGTTTCCTTTCTGGGAATCAACCTCTTCGTGGACCTGAGCTACGCGTGGCTCGATCCGCGGGTGCGGCGAGGCTCCACTTCGTGAGCGATCCCGCCGAAGCCGAGTTCGGTGCGCGCAGCCGCCTCCGCGCGCTCTGGCATTGGTGGTGGCGCTTTCTCGCCCACCACCGCCCGGCGGCCGCGGGCTTCCTGCTCCTCTCCGCGGTGTTCCTCTTCGCTGCGCTCGGCCCCTTCCTGGCCAGCCACGGGGCCGAGGAGGTGGGCGAGCGCTTCCTTCCGCCGAGCCTCGAGCATCCGCTGGGGACGGACAGCCAGGGCTACGACTTGTTCGCGCGCATGGTCTACGGGGCGTGGGTGACCCTGGCCATCGCCGGAGCGTCCATCGCCCTCTCCCTCTGCCTGGGGACCTTGGCCGGTGCGCTGGCGGGCTTCGCGGGCGGCGTCGTCGACCTCGTCCTCATGCGCGGGGTCGAGCTCGCCATGAGCTTTCCCAGCTTCCTCCTCGCCATGGTCACCGTGGCCGTCCTCGGCTTCGAACTCCGCAACTTGGTCCTGGCCGTGGGCTTGGTGGGGGCCCCTCTCTTCGCCCGGCAGGTGCGCGCCGAGGTGATCCGCGTGCGAGGCCTCGAATACGTCACCGCCGCCCGCGCCCTCGGCCTCTCCCCTGCGCGTGTGCTTTGTCGCCACGTGCTCCCCAACTGCCTCGCACCGGTCGTCGTGCTGGGGACCCTCGGTTTGGGGAGCGCCGTCCTCGACGTGGCCGGACTGAACTTCCTCGGCCTGGGCGGCGACCCCTTCCACCCCCCCGAGTGGGGGCTGATCCTCAAGCAGGGGTGGACCCAGCGCGCCAACCTGCAGATCGCCGTCTCGGGTCTGGCGATCTTCGTCACCGTGCTCGGCTGCAACCTCCTCGGCGATGGGCTGCGCGACGAGCTGGACCCGCGCACACGGCGCCGCTGAGCCGGAGGGGGCGCGCCCGCTGCGGCCTTGCGTGATCCTTCGGGGCGGAGGAGGCCCCGGATAGAATCTCGCTGCGCGTGGTGCGAGGCGCCCGCGCGGCCGGAACGACTTCACGGGGAATGGGGTCTCCCCTCGACCGCCTGCGGGCTGATGACTCCTGCCTTGGTCCTGCGGCCCTCGCCGGACGCAGGGGGAGGTCTTGCTCGTGATCAAGCTCGTGGCGGTGGCCCTCGGCGGGAGCGCCGGGGCCGTGTTGCGTTACACCCTCTCCGAATGGGCGCAGCGGCGCGTCCAGGGGAACTTCCCCGCGGGGACGCTCCTGGTCAACGTGCTCGGCTGCCTGGTCATCGGTGCCCTCATGTCGCTGGTGCAAGCACGGCAGGAGGCGCTCTCGGCCAACATGCGCCTCTTCCTCAGCGTGGGGCTTCTCGGTTCGTTGACCACCTTCTCTACCTTCGGCTACCAGACCTTCGAACTCGCCGAAGCCGGCGAGGGAGCCCAGGCCCTCGCGAACGTGGGGGCCAACCTGGCGCTTGGCCTCGCGGCCGTGGCGGGGGCGCGCGTCGTCGTGCTGCGGCTCTTCGGTTGAGCGGTGGGCCACCGCGGCTCCGGCCGAGGGGGTAAGCGCCTCGAAGCGAAGGACCTAGGGTGCGCGCGGCCTCTCCCTTTCGGTTGACAAGGGGGCGGCGCCTGGCGAGAATCCGCCCCTTCGCGACCGCCGCGCCCCGGCGCGCCGGCGGCGTTCGCGCGTCCCCGCTCCACAGAGGTATCCATGACCGAGGCCATTGCCGAGCTGCAAGAACTCTATTCGGGGGAGTTGCACCTTGGGAACTACTCGCAGCTCCGCGACCTCGCGCTGCTCAACGAGGGCAACAGCCGCCAACTCGAGGCCATGGCCGACGCCATCGGCGACCGGGCCGGCGCCCCGCAGCAGGTCAAGAAGGGCATCGCCTACTGGATCCTGGGCCGCACCGAGAAGGCCGTGCGGGCGCTCTCCAAGGCGCACCCCGACGAGGAGCTGGCCACGGTTTTCTTGGGCAAGGCGCACCTCGACCGCAACGACCTGGACGGCGCCCGCGAGATCTACAAGGAAGGACTGAAGAAGCACAGGAATTCCCGGCCCATCCTCTACGGGCTGATCATGACCGAGCTGCGCCGCGGCGAATACGACGAGGCGGAGAAGCTGCTCGACCGCTGCGAAAAGGACTTCGGGCCCGACGTGGAGACGCGCTTCCTTCGCGGCTACCACGCGGAGCTCACCGGCGAGTACTACAAGGCCAAGGAGGCCTACGAGGCGGTGCTCGAGCAAGTCCCCGTGCACCCGCAGGCGCTGTTCCGGTTGGCGTGCTGGCACCAGACTTGGGGCGAGGAGGAGGAGGCGATCCGCCTCTACGAGACCATGCGCGGCCTGCGGCCCGTCTACGCCAACGCGCTCTTGAACCTAGGCAACCTCTACGAGGACTACCAACGCTACGACCAGGCCATCGAGTGCTACAAGGAAGTCCTCTCCTCGATCCCCAGCCACCCGCGCGCGCTGATGTTCCTCGCCGACGCCGAGGCCAGCAAGACGATGTTCTACGACGAGGAGGGCGAGCGCCGCGCCGACCGCCAGAGCGCGATCTTGCGCATTCCGGTGACCGACTTCGAGCTCACCGTGCGTTCGCGCAACTGCCTCAACAAGATGAACATCAAGACCTTGGGCGATTTGATCCAAATGACCGAGCAGGACCTGCTCGCGCACAAGAACTTCGGCGAGACCTCCCTCATGGAGGTCAAGCAAATGCTCGCGCAGAAGGGACTGCGCCTCGGCCAAGGCAAGATCGAGGGCGGTGCGCTGCGGCTTCCCCCCAAGCAGGTCGAGGTTTCCGAGGAGGTCCTCAACCAGCACATCGACTCGCTCAACCTGTCGGTTCGCTCCCGCAAGTGCATGGAGCGGCTCGGGATCACCACCCTCGGCCAGCTCATCAGCCGGACCGAGTCCGAACTCCTCTCGGCCAAGAACTTCGGCCAGACCTCGCTCAACGAGATCAAGAGCAAGCTCGAGGAGCGCGGTCTGCGCCTCAAGGACGCCGCCTACTGAGCGCGCGCGCCGGCGGCGCGGAGGCCTCGCGGCCGCGAGGGCCCCGTACCGCGGGGCCTAGGAGCAGGTGCCGGCTTCGCCTTTCGCCGTTTCCGGTCGGGTCGAGGCCCCGCCCTCGCGCAGGGATCGGAGCGAGAGTCCGGTCCGGGGGGAGCGCGGCGAGGGAGCCTCGGAAGCCCACGTCGGAGGGTGGGGCTACACTTCGCCCGTGATCGATCGCATTGCCGGGGTCCTCCTCGCCGTCGAACCCGCTGCCCTCGTCGTCGAGGTGGGTGGCCTGGGTCTGTGGGTGGAGGTGACCCCGGGCTGCGCGGCCTCCTTTGCCGACCAGGTGGGCTCCCCCGTGCGCCTGCTCACCCACTTCCTCTTCAGCGGGCAGGAACTGGTTCCGCGCCTGTTTGGCTTTCGCACGCCCGAAGCCCGGGCCCTGTTTCACCTCCTGCGTGGGGTCTCGGGGGTGGGGCCTTCGGTGGCCTTGCGCATTTTGGGCGCCCAGGCGACCCCCGCCGAGGTTGCTGCGGCGATCGCGCGCGAGGACGCGCGCGGGATCAAGGTGAAGGGCGTGGGTCCGAAGATCGCCAAGCGGGTCATTTCCGAGCTCAAGGAGAAGGTGGGCGGCGTGCTGAGCGTCTCCTTGCCGGGGCCGGCGGCGCCTCCGGTCGCTGCCGCCGCGACGCCGAGCGACCGCGCCGTCGAGGAGGCCTACCTCGCCCTGCAGGGGCTGGAGTTCGACCCGGTCCGGGCCCGGGCGATCCTCGAGCAGATCCGCAGCGACCGAGCCGACGCGAGCGCCGAAGAGCTCGTTCGCGAGGCCCTCCTTCGGGCTTGACCTCCCTCTCGTTGGTGTAGAATGCGCCCGGATTCCAGGGCGTATAGCTCAGTTGGTAGAGCACATGGATCACACCCATGGAGTCACAGGTTCGAGTCCTGTTACGCCCAACGCCCCGCCTTCGGTGGGGCGTTTTGCTTTGCGCAGCGACGCAGGTGCCGATCGAGGGCTGCGCGGTCGCAGGCTTCCGCGGACGGCCGCCCGCCGGCGGAGCCACCCTTCGCCGCAGACATTCCCCTGACGTTCGCCCGCGGCGCGCTCGCTAGGATCGGCCGCGAAGGGAGGGTGGCCGTGGCCTCGAGCAAGCGGAGCAAGCTCGCCCGGGCGATCGTCGCGGCGGGGCTCGCCTGGCCCCTCGTCGCCTGGGCTCAGGACGTGGTCTTCAAGACCGACGGCGGTCGCCTGCGGGGGACGATCCTCAAGGAGACTTCCCGCGGCGTGCGGATCAAGACGGCCGGAGGCACGATCTTCGTCCCGCGCGACGACATCGCGGAGGTCCGCCGCGACGGCGACGTGTTCCGTGAGTTCGAGCGGCGAAGGCGCGCCCTCGACGCCAGCGACGAGCGGGCCTGGTACCGCCTCGGGGTGTGGGCCCAGAGCCAAGAGCTCTACCCACAAGCCATCGACTGCTTTCACGAAGTCCTGCGCCTCGAGCCCGACCACGAGGAGGCGCGCTGGGAGCTCGGCTACCGGCGCAGCTCGGTCAACGGCCGCTGGGTCACCGAGAGCACCTACTTCCAGGAGAAGGGCTACCGGCGCTGGGAGGACCGCTGGGTCCCCCCGGACGAATACAGCAAGTACGCCGCCGGCATGGAGAAGGTCGACGGCCGCTGGCTTACGCCCGCCGAGGCCGCGCGCCGGCGGGCCGCCGAGGACGGGGAGTCCCTGTCCGCATCCGCTGCGAACCCTGCGCGGCGGAAGAAGGCGGCGCGGGACGCGCGCGCGGCCAAGGCCCCGCGCGCGCGCGCCCGTGGCCCCGCGCGCTGGTTCGGCGGCGGCCGCCCGCTCGGCGGCCAAGTCGGAGGGAAGCCGCTCAGTCCCGAGGAGCGCGAGGCCGCACGGGAGCGCGCCAAGGCCCAGGGGGGATGGGCCGTCGCCACCTCGTCGAAGTACTACGACGTTTTCAGCAACGGTCCCGCCAAGGAAGTGGAGTCCCTGGCGCGCCTCATGGACGTCATGTGCGAGGAGTACAAGCGGATCTTCCATTTCGATCGCGAGTTGACCCGACCCTTTCCCGTGCACCTCTACGCCAATCAGCGCGAGTTCATGCGCCGTACGGGGAAGGGACCCGGGGTGGGAGGCTTCTACGACGGGCGCAAGATCGTCGGCTTCCACGGGAAGCTGGGCAACCTCAGCACGTCTTCGGTCCTCTTTCACGAGGGGACCCACCAGTTCCAGGGGCTCGTGCTCGGGCGCAACATGTGGCAGGCCAAGATCTGGTTGATCGAGGGACTCGCCGTCTACTTCGAGGCATGCAAGGTGCAGGGGCGACGCCTGCGGGTCGAGATCCCTACGGCACGCCTGGCCGCCGTGCGTCGCGCCATACGCTCGGGCACCTACGTGCCCTTGGCGACCTTGATTCGCATGGAGCAGGCCCAATTCGGCGCGCTGCACTACGCCCACGCCTGGAGCCTGATCCACTTCCTGGTCAACGGCGCCGGCGGGGGAAAGAAGCGCTTCGTGGAGTACTGGGAGAAGACCAAGGAGGGCGGTCGCGACGGTGTGGCCCTCTTCGAAGAGATCTTCAACCGACCGCTGGCGGAGATCGAGGCGGCCTGGAAGGACTACGTCCTGAACCGCCTCGGTCGGCGCTGAACGGAGGCGCCTCCTCGGTTGTCGGGGAAGGGAACGTGAGCGCGCCGAGGACGGCCTTAGCCGCCGAGGACGCGCGTCGCCGCGGCCAGGGCGAGAGCGAGCAAGGCCGCCGCGGCCGCCGCGAGGAACCATGCGCCTCGCCGGGAGCGGGGCGGGGGAGACGGAGTGCTTGCGTCCGTCGTTTCTCCACCGGGCGGGGAGGAGGGCGAGGCGCCGCCCCCGCGCACGGGGCGTCCAAGGCAGGCGCGCTCGAGGTTCTCCACCACGGCCTCCGGCGTGGGGTAGCGGGCCTCGGGCCGGCGGGCCGTGAGGACCCCCAGCACGGTGGCCGTTTCGGCGCGGAGCTCGGGCCGCCGCCGGCGCACATCGGGGAGGTCTCCCTCGAGGCGCGCGCGCACCACCGAGACGACCGGCGCCGAGCCCGAAGGGTCGAAGGGCAGTTCGCAAGTGAGCATGGTCCACAGGCAGAGCCCGAGGGCGTACTGGTCGGCTCGCCAGTCGATCTCCTCGCCACGCGCCTGCTCGGGCGCCATGTAGTGGGGGGTCCCCACCACCGCTCCGGGTCGGGTCAAGCGGGTCAGGGCGGGGTCGTTCAGCTTGACGAGCCCGAGGTCGGCGAGCTTGGGCCTGCCCTCCGCGTCGAGGAGGACGTTCTCGGGCTTGAGGTCGCGGTGGATCAGGCCGCGCTCGGCGGCGCAGCGCAGTGCGTCGGCGAGGTCGCGTGCGACGGACAGCGCCCTTTCTTCGGCCAGGGGACCTTCTCGCTCGAGGAGCTCGGCGAGGGTTCCGCCCTCGACGTACTCGTAGGCGATCCAGTGCACGCCGCGGCTCGTTCCGCTGCCGAGGAGGGTGACCACGTGGGGGTGGGGGAGGGCGCGGGCGGCCTGGGCTTCGCGGCGGAAGCGCTTGAGGAAGAGCTCCTCGCCGGCGAGTTCTGGGTGCAGGACCTTGATCGCCACCCGCTCTTCGCTGCCTGCCCGATGGCCTAGGTAAACGCGCCCGACGCCGCCCTCTCCGAGCTCGCGGTCCACCACGAAGTCGCCCAGGCGTTGGCCGATCACCCGCTGGAGTCCTCAGCGCCTCGAGGCGTCGCGCCAGGCGGCGTGGAGTTCGGCGAGGCCGAGGCCGAAGACCCTGCGGAAGGCTTCCTCCGGATCGGTGCCGCGGGACAGCTCGTCGAGGACGGAGAGGAGCAGGGTGGGCCGCCCTCCCTGGAGGAGGAAGTGGGTCCAGGCGCACGCGGCCGCGTAGCGGCGCCGCGCGGCCGCCGCGCTCCCCGCGGCGAGCGATCCACGAAGCTCGCGCAGGGAGGGGAGCGGCGCGGGACCGAGCCGGCGGCGGGCTTCGTGGGCGCTGCGCCCTTCGGCGACCTGGGCCAAGCCCTCGTGCAGCCAGGCAGGAACGCGCGGGCCGCCCAGCGAGCGGACGAAGGCGTGGGCGACCTCGTGGGCGAGGAGGCGCCGCACCGCTCCGGGGGCGGCGCGCGCAAGGTTCTTCGCCGGGAGGCGGATCTTCCCGTCGTAGAGGCCCGCCACCCAGGGATCCGCCCCGGTCACGGCGCGGAAGGTCTTTCCTGGGTAGACCACCACCGAGAGTGGCTCGGCGGGCGCGCGTCCGAAGAAGGCCAGCACGTCGCGGTAGGCAGCCTCGAGCAAGGTACCGACCACGCGGCCCAGCGAGGGATCCCGCGCGCCGTCGTACTTGATCGAGAAGTGCGGGGCCGAGAGGTCGAGCTCGAGCTCGCCTTCGACGGTCTCTTCGCGGCGAACCTTCTCGAGGAGCGCGCGCAGCTCCTCTTGGGCGGGGTCGAGGGCCAGCGAGCGGCGGAAGCAGTCGAGGGCGGCGGCGTTGTCCCCGGCGCGGTAGTGGAAGCGTCCTAGGAGGGCAAAGGCCTCGGCCCGACGCGGGAAGTCTTCGGCCAAGGCCCGCGCGAGGGCGAGGCCCTCGCGGTCGCGGAGTTGCCGGTAGCGGACCGCGCCCAGGCGGTATCGAGCCGCGAAGGCCGTCGGCTCGAGGTCTCGGGCCTCGGCGTAGGCGAGCGCAGCCGCCTCGAGGTCTCCCGTACCCAGGCGCGCGTCGCCTACGGCCAGCAAGCAGCGGAACGCGTCGCGGCGAAGGAGCGCGTCGCCCGGGGCGGCCCCCAGCGCCCTGCGAAAGAGGGGGAGGGCCTCCGCGGGACGGCCCGCAGTCCAAGTCCGCAGCGCCTCACGGTGGAGACGGTCCGCGTCGGCGGGGCCGGGGCCCTGCGCCCGCGCGGGGGCCATGGCCGAGAGGAGGACGAGCGCCGCGCAGCTGGCAAGGCGCCGGCCCGCGGGGCGCGGGGCCCCGAGCGCACCGATGGAGGCGGGCGCGGCCGGCAGCGCAGGGCGCCTCGCGGGGGGGCGACGGCGCGCGCGTCGGCCTTCCGGGGGCGCGTCCCCGGGGGAGCAACCTCGGAGGAGTCCTGCTCCGGCGCTCACACCGTCGCGCTGCTGCCCTTCAGGCACCAGGGGACCAGGACCTCTCGGACGGCGCTCCGGGTACCCTCCGCGTCGAGGCGCACGGCCTGGTAGAGGGCTTGGCGTTCGAAGTCCCCCGAGCTTCGCGGGGCGAGGAGGGCCTGCACGCCTTGAAGGAGGACGAACAGCGAGCGCGGGAGGGTCGCGCCGGCGTGGGCGTGGGGCCGCGGCACGCGCGCCGTCGCCTCGAGGTGGAGCCCCGGGTCGGGGCTTGCGAGCCAGCGCGCGAAGCCTTCGAGGGCCTCCTGCCAGGGTCCGACCGCGCTCGGCGCCCGCGCCTCGAAGTGGCGCAGGGCGACGCGGCACGCCGCGTGGGTGGCCCAGAGCAGCGCCTCTTTGCCGGGAGGGAAGCCTTCGCTCTCGACGACGGAGCAGCGGTCCACGAGGCCGTCCACCCAGGCGTCGCTCGCCTCCGGAGCCTTCGCGCCGTCGTCGCCGCCTCCGGAGAGGACTGCGCAGCTCAGTTCGTGGCCGAGGTAGCACGCGAGGCGCAGGCGCTCTGCGGTCAGGGCCCCCGTCTCGAGCTGGGTTCGGAGCAGGTCCGCGGCGGCGTGCCGGTGGCCCTGAGCCTGCAACAACTCGAGTTCCCGGCGAAAGGCTTCCGTCACCGGCACTTCCCCCCCGAAGCGCGTCCCTTCCTGCCTCTGGGCGCCACCATGGCACATGCGCTCCTCCTGCGCTCCCAGATTCCCACGGGATCCGGTCCTTGGGCACAACCCCTTTGGTGCCAATCCTTCGTACGCGCCGAAGGACCGCGGCCTGGCCGCGGTCCTTCGGGTGGGTCGGAGGCGAATCGGTGCGCCGTCTTCCCTACTGGACGGTGAAGACACCGGCGACCGCGGTCTGGCCGCCCGAGCTGACCACCACCGGGCCCGTGCTCGCGCCGTTGGGGACCGTGCAGACCACGGTCACGACGCCTTGGCCGTTGATGGTGGCCGAACTGATGGAGGCGGGCGTGCCGTTGAAGGAGACGCCGACGCTGCTGCCGAAGTTGATTCCCTGGATGGTCACCTGGGTGCCCACGGGACCCGAGGTGGGAGAGAAGGACTGAATCGTGAGGGCAGTGCTGCTGGTGCCGCCGGCGCCGCCGGTGCTGCCGCCGGCCGTGCCGCCGCCGGTCGTGCCGCCGCTCGTGCCCGAGGAGCCGCCGCCGAAGAGGCCGCCGAGGAGGCCGCCCAAGAGCCCGCCGAGGCCACCCGAGGAGCCGCCGCCGGTGCCCGAGGAGCCGCCGCCGAGCAGGCTGCCGAAGAGGCCGCTGAGCGCGCCGCCGATGCCGCCCGAGCTGCTGGTGCCGAGCAGGTTGGCGAAGACGTTCTGCACGAAGTTCTGCATGAAGTTGCTGAAGCTGAAGCTTCCCGAGCCGAGGCCTTGGGTCAGGGCCTGCACGGCCGACTGCAGGAGGACGTTGAGGACGCTGCCCGAGCCGCCCGAGCCCGACGTGCCGCCGCCGAAGAGGCCGCCGAGGAGGCCTCCGAGGCCGCCCGAGGATCCGGAGCCCGTGCCCGAGGAGCCGCCACCGCCGAAGAGGCCGCCGAGGAGGCCTCCGAGGCCGCCCGAGCCGGTGCCGGTGCCGGTGCCGGTGCCGGTGCCGGTGCCGGTGCCGGTGCCGGTGCCGGTGCCCGTGCCGGTGCCGGTGCCCGTGCCGGTGCCGGTGCCGGTGCCGGTGCCCGTGCCCGCCGTGCTGCCGCTGGCCGTGCTGCCGCTGGCCGTGCTGCCGCTGGCCGTGCCCGTGGTTCCGGTGGTCACCGTGAGGTCGACGAGCTCGATGGAGGCGAGGGCCACGCCCGACGCGTCGTAGCCGCCGACCACGAGGACCTTGCCGGGAGCGATCAAGTGGGCCGAGTGGCCGTAGCGGGCAATGGAGAGGGGCTGGGCCGCGTTCACCGTGGCCTGGCCGAAGCTCTGGCCGTCCACGCGCTCGACCGCGTTGCTCGCCCCGCCGGCCTCCTGGCCGCCCACAAGGATCACCTCGGAGCCGTCCAGGGTGGCGGTGGCGTTGCTGCGCGCCACGCCGAGGGCAACGCCCTGAGCGAAGGTTTGCGTGTTGCTGTCGAAGACCTCGCTCGAACTCTCCTTGCCGTTGGCCGAGCTGCCGCCGGCGACGAGGACCTCGCGGCCGCGGGAAGCAACGGCCGCTCCGCTGCGAGCCACGACCCCTTGGACGGGCGTGAAGGCGCCGGTCTGCGGGTCGAAGACGTTGGCGGCCGCCGGGGCGCCGTTGTTCTCACCACCCACCACGAGGAAGCGGCCGGTGTCGAGGCGCGCGATGGCCGCCCCGGCCTGCGGCTGGCTCAGCCCGCCCGCCAGGAGGGAGGAAGTCCCCGCGTTCACGTCGAGTTGCTCGGCGCTGGCGAGGTAGGGCTGGGGGCCGCCGGCCGGAGGCGCTGCGCCCTTGCCGCCGGCGAAGAGCACCTGCTCACCGGCCGCGGTCGGGAAGGCAATGGCGACGTGCCCGCTGCGGGGCTCGGCCAGCGCGGGCCCGGGCGAGAAGGTGCCGGTGGTCGGGTCGTAGAGTTCGGTGTCCCCGTGGACGGTCTGGCCGGCGAGGTCCGCCTGGCCGCCGGCAACGAGGACCTGGCCCGAGGAGAGGAGGGTGGCGGTGTGGCCGACGCGCGGGGCGGCCATGTCCGGGCCCGGGGTCACGCCCGAGAGGCTGACGACGACCGTGGTCGCGGTGGGGGCGCCGCTCGCGTCCACGCCACCGGCGATGAAGATGTCCCCGGAGGGGAGGAGCACCGCCGTGTGCTGGGCCCGCGCCTGGCCGAGGGAGGTCGGCGCCGCCGTGGCGCCCGCCGCCGCCCCCTTCTTGGACTTGCTCCCGCTGCTGCAGCCGACGCCGAAGACGACCGCGAGAACCCCGAGCGACGTTCCGATTCGGTGAAGGATCAAGGCACACCTCTTTTCCGCCAACCCTGTTCGCCGGGCGCTACAGACAAACGAGGGACCAATTGGCTTCGGTCGGAACTCCTTTTTGTGCAGTCGGTTGCAGGGGAGGGCCCGGCGCGCCGCCGCGACACTCCTTGCCTCAGATTCCGAAAATGGAAGATCTCCTGCGGCGGGCGTCTCCCGCCGGCAACTGGGCGTTTTCGCCCGCGCACGGGGTCCGCCGAGGGCCGGGGACTTGCGCGCAATTCCCGTCCAGACTGGGCGCCTGCTTCCTAAGCCCTGGAAGGCTAGCGAGGCGAAGGGTCCCGGACCGCGGGGGAGTTTCGCTTCGAAACCAGTGGCACGGGATCGCTCAGGGGGGCCCTCGACCGAGGGATCACGGCTTGCAGCGTCTTCGTAGCCAATTGGCTACGCCGGCGGCAGCCGAACCCAGGGGTCGGGGCGGACGGGCGCGAGCGCGCCGTGCAGTTCTTGGTGGATGGCCCCGTTGGTGGCGAGGATGTGTTGTCCGTGGAGCCAGTCGCCTCCGAGCAGGAAGTCGGTGACCCGCCCCCCGGCTTCGCGGACGAGGACGGCGCCCGCCGCGACGTCGTAGGGTTTGAGGTGGAGTTCCCAGAAGCCGTCGAAGCGGCCGTCGGCCACGTAGGCGAGGTCGAGGGCCGCCGAGCCCATGCGCCGCAGCGCCCGGGCGCGGCGCTTGACCGCGACCCAGTTGTCCAGGTTGTGGTTGGGAGTCTCGTCTTGGACGTAGGCGAAGCCCGTGGCGAGGATCGCGTCCTCGAGCCGCGCCGTGCGGCTGACCGTGAGGGGGCGAGCCTCGGCGGTGCCTCGGCGGAAGAAGGCGCCGCCGCCGCGGCGGCCGTAGAAGAGTTCGTCGAGGTAGGGGGCGTAGACGACCCCCACCGCGGGGTCCCCTTCGACTTCGATCCCAATGCTCACGCAAAAGAGGGGAATGCGGGCGGCGAAGTTCGAGGTGCCGTCGATGGGGTCGATGATCCAGCGGCAGGCTCCGGGGGCCTGGTGGCCTTCTTCGGCAAGGATCCCGTGGTCGGGGAAGCGGGCGCGAATGCGAGCGACGATGCGCTCTTC
The DNA here is from genome assembly GCA_003695705.1 of Planctomycetota bacterium. Taxonomy (GTDB): domain Bacteria; phylum Planctomycetota; class J058; order J058; family J058; genus J058. The sequence goes on along the minus strand of RFHU01000112.1, from coordinate 8,341 downwards.
GCAGGCGCGGTCGACGGGCGTGACCAGCTCTTTCTTGCTCTTGTGCTCGACCTGGGGGCGGGTGGAGAGTCCTTCGAGCTGCAGGGCGCCGGCCTCGAGGGCCAGCTCGATGGCGAAGGCTTGCAGTTCGTCGAGGTCGGGTGGGGTCGTTTGGGTCATGGAGCCCGACGGTACCTGCCCGATTGGCCGCGGCCGAGGGCCAGCGGCTTGAGCAGGTCCACCCCTTCGTCGAGGGCCTGCTCGGCGCGGCTCAGCCAGGCGAGCGGCACCCGCCCTTCGGCATCCGGGCGACCGGCGACGGCCAAGGCCAGGGCGTCGGGGAAGGCCGCGGCCAGCTCGGCAGGCGGCTCCTCCCGCACGATCACGACCAGCTCCTGCCCTTCGGCCGCAGCACGGGCCGCCGCGAGCTCGTCGCCGGCGGCGGCCGGAGCGTGTCCGATCCGCAGCGAGTGGGCGAGTCCGTAGGCCACGGGGCTCCCGCCCACGACCAGGGCGCGGCGCAGCCCCAGCCACGTCTCCCGCAGGGGCTGCACCCGGGAGGGGGGGCCGGGGGAGTTGGGGAAGAAGTGGGTGGCGCGCCCCCCCACCTCGAGGCAGGCGAGCTCGCTCATGTCGATCATGCGCCGCAGCAGTTCGGGGGGGCCCGCGGGCAAGTCGCTCAGGGAACGACCCACCAGAGGCTCGGGGCGCAGGGCGGGTGGCCCCACGTGCGGCTCGCCGAGCACCAGGAGCGGGGGATTGGCGGCGAAGACCTGCACGGGATCGCAGGGCGTCTCTTCTTCGAACCACTCGAGCAGATCCAGGACGCGCCCCGACGCGAGGCGCACCGGCGCCTCCACCACGACCCCGTCCGCGACGCGCACCGGGGTGAACAGGTAGGCGCTTTCGTCCTCGGCGAGGTCGGTGCGCACGCAGGAGAGGCCCCAGGCCGCCGGACCGGTCCAGGTGCTCCGGGGGTCCTGCCCCAAGAGCGCCAGGCGCGCGACCGCGGGATCGAAGCCGGGGGGCACCAGGCGCGGCGCGAGGAAGGATCCCTCGGGCAGGGCCGCGCGCACCGCCGCGGGGTCGCCGTCGCAGAGCGTCAGGCAGAGCTTCACGGGGGGAGGGTCTCCAAGAAGGCCGACCAGCCCGCGGGGTCCGCCTCGGCGTAGCGGCGAAGCGCCCGCTCGTAGGCCGCCTGGCGCGCGGGGATGGGGTTGCCGTTGGCGTCGACCAGCCGCTGCTCGCGGAGCACGCGCTCTGCCTCGGCCCCGCCGCGGGCCTCGGCGGCGTAGATGGCAAAGAGCTGCTCGCGGGTGAACACGCTCCCCGCGAGTGGGTCCGCCCCAGCCGGCGCGTCGTTGGCCGCGTCCGTGCTCCTCGACCTCTCGGCCGGCACGGGTTCCTGCGATTCGCCCTGGTTCGCCCCGGACGTGCCGGCGTGCGGCGGAGTGGCCTTCGTCGACGACCTGGAGCCCGCGCCGCTCGTCCCCCCGCCGGGCGGAGGGCCGGGGCAGCCCGCGAGGAGCAGCGAACAGAGGAGGGCGAGCGCCGCGCGCATGGGCCGACTATAGCCTGCGCGCCGCCCGCGGGTGGAGGGCGCGCGCGGGGCGGGCCGGTAGAATCCGCGCCATGGAGAACCGAGAAGTCGCCCGTGCGCTCGCCGAGATCGGCCAGCTCCTCGAGCTTCGCGGCGAGAACCCCTTCAAGGTCCGCGCCTACGAGAACGCCGCGCGCGCGCTCGAGTCGCTGCAAGAGGACGTCGCCACCCTGGTGGCGGAGGACCGCCTGGGCGAGGTCAAGGGGCTGGGGAAGAGCCTGCGCGAGAAGGTCCGCGTGCTGGTAACCACGGGCAGCCTCCCCTACCTCGAGGAGCTGCGCGAGGGGATCCCCGCCGGGCTCTTCGACGTGCTCTCGATCCCCGGGGTGGGCCCCAAGAAGACCAAGGCCCTCTGGGAGGAGCTGGGCGTCGTCGACCTGCCCTCCCTCGAAGCCGCCTGCCGCGACGGGCGCGTGGCCGCTCTCAAGGGCTTCGGAGCGAAGACCCAGTCCAAGATCCTCGCGGGGATCGAACACCTCGCCCTCACCGCGCGCCGTCGGCTGCGCTCGCAATGCCTCCCGCAGGCGCGGCGCCTCCTGGCCCTGGTGCGCGCCGCCGAGGGCGTCGAGCGCGCCGACATCGCGGGCAGCCTGCGGCGTGGACGCGAGACCGTCAAAGACGTCGACATCATTGCCGCCTCGACCCGCGGCGAGGCGGTCATGGAGGCCGTGCGCGCGGACGAGGCCGTGGACGAGGTGATCGGCAGCGGGCCCACCAAGACGAGCGTGCGCCTGCGCGACGGCCTGCAGGTCGACGTGCGGGTGGTCGAGCCGCCCTCCTACGCCTGCGGCCTGGTCTACTTCACCGGCAGCAAGGAGTTCAACGTTGCCCTGCGGGGCTACGCCCTCGAGCAGGGATACTCGCTCAACGAATACGCCCTGCGCCCCCTCGACGGGAGCCCCCCGCCCGAACTCGCCGACGAGGAGGCGCTCTTCGAGGCGCTTGGGCTGGCCTACGTGCACCCGCACCTGCGCGAGACCCCCGACGCCCTCGCCGCGGCCCGAGCGGGCCAGCTCCCCGAGTTGGTGGAGCCCGAGGACCTGCGGGGCGTCCTCCACGTCCACACCGCCTGGTCCGACGGCGCCGACTCGGTGGAGGAAATGGTTCGGCAGGCCGCCGAGCTCGGCTACGAGTACGTGGGGATCAGCGACCACAGCGCAGCGGCCCGCTACGCCAACGGCCTGGGCATCGAGCGCTTCCGCGCCCAGCGCGAAGAAGTCGAGGCCGCCCGCGCCGCCTTCCCGGGGGTGCGCGTCTTCCACGGTCTGGAGCTGGACATCCTCGCCGACGGCGCCCTCGATCTCGCCGACCACCTCGACGAACTCGACTTTGCGGTGGCGAGCGTCCACAGCCACCTGAGCATGGAGCGCGAGGCCATGACCCGCCGCCTGGTGCGCGCCCTCGCCCACCCCAAGGTGCGGGTCCTGGGGCACCCCGAGGGCCGCAAGCTGCTGCAGCGCGAAGGGAGCGAATTCGACTGGGACGCGGTCCTCGACGCCGCCGCCGAGCACGACGTGGCCGTCGAAGTCAACGGGCACCCGCGGCGCCTGGACGCGAGCTGGGTGCGCGTGCGGAGGATCTGCGCTCGCGGCGTCAAGCTGTGCGTCAACCCCGACGCCCACTCGGCCGGCAGCCTCGACGACGCCCGCGTCTACGGCCTCGTCGAGGCCCGGCGCGGCTGGGCCACCCGCGCCGACGTGGTGAACACCCTCGACGCCGAGGCCTTCGCCGCCTGGCTGGGCGTCGGCCCCACGGGCGGCGGGAAGAAGACCGCGGGCGGGAAGAAGACCGCGGGCCGCGGGACGAAATAGGCCGGGGAGCAGCCTCCGGCGAGCGGGAGCAGCCTGCGGTGGGTAGGGGAGCCGGCGTTGCGGCGGCCGGGGGTCACGGACGACGGAGCCGACCGCGTTGGCGCCGCGCGTCGAGCCTGCGCACCACGGCGGCGAGCCGCTTTCGCGCGGCCAGGACTTCGCCTGCGGCGAGCCGACGGGCGACCTCGCGAACGGCTTCCCGCTGGTCGGCGAGGTCGCCGGCGTCGTCGCGGAGGACGGTGGCCACGCGTCGCCGCGCGGCGTCGCTCCGCCCTTGCTCGAGTTCGAGGAGCGCGGCGCGCAGGCCCCAGCCCCCCCAGCCGGGGCACTGCTCGCAGAGCCGGTTCACGAAGGGGAGGAGCTCGCCGCGCCCTTCGTCCGCCGTGAAGTCCCAGGCGTGGGCAAGGGCCAGGACGAAGTCGTCCTGGCGGGGGTCGAGGGTGCGGCACAGGTTGCGCGCGACCTGGAGCCCCGCTTCCCCTCGGCCGGACGCCCGGCACGCGCGGAGGAGGGCTTGCTGCGTGGTGGAATTGCCGGGCTGGCGGCGCAGCGCGGCTTCGTAGCTGGCGATCGCGTCGGCGTGGGCGCCCTGCTCGGCGAGCAGGCGCCCGCGCAAGTAGAGGAGTTCCGCCCGCTGGGCACCGCTCGCGGCGGCGTGAAGGAACTTCGAGGCCAAGGCGACGCCCTCGGCGTGGTCTGGGGGTCGGGTCGAGGCGAGGAGGCAGCGGAGCAGGGCGATTTGGGTGCGGGAGCGGACGGCGGGGTCGGCGGCGCCGCGGAGGGCTTCGCGGGCGAGCGGGAGGAGCGCAGACCGCGCCTCCCGCTCGCCAAGGCGCCAGACCATGTCGGGCAGCCGGCAAAGGAGCGCGGGGCGGTCGGAGGGCGAGACCAGCGCCGCGGTCGCGTTCCAGCCGCGGGCGCTCTCCAGCGGGTGGTGGTGCCCCGAGTCTTCCCAGGCCCCGAGCAGCGGTCGCAGGGTGCCGAGGGGCCAGGAGGCACTGGGGGCGGTCCGGTGCGCGAGTTCCAGCGCGCGCACGGCGTAGGCGAGGGCCTCTGCGGAGAGAGGGCGACCAACGGGTCGCGGCGCGGTGGCGCGCCGCAGGGCGCTGCGGACGAGCGCCTCGGCGACCCCGCGGCACGCGGAGGCCGTGCCTGCGTCCGCCCGGGCGCCCGCGGTGGACGGCTCCTCTCCGGGCGGCGGCAGCAGGCGGTCCGCGAGCAAGTCGAAGCGCGCGTGCAGCCGCGCGAGGCGGTCCCGAGCGCGTTGCCGAGCGGCGGGGTCCTCGGCGGGCGCGAAGGGGCCACCCGCGCGGTCGGGCGCGCCGGCCACCGCAGCGGCGAGGTCGGCCTCGGCTTCGCACGCCCGCGCGAAGGACGGGAGGAGTTCGAGGGCTTCGATCCGGCCGCGGAGGACGGGCGCTCCGCCCTCCGACGGGACGCCGCCCGCCGGTTCTTCGGCGAGGGCGGCGAAGGCCTCCCCGAAGCGGTCGAGGAGGAGCAGCGCGCGCAGCCGCGCGGCGCGCAGGTCCGGCGAGCGGAAGGCTTGCGGCAGTTGGGCGAACTCGGCGAGGAAGGCGGTGGCGGTGCGGAGGTCGAGGGCGCGGGCCCGCACGCGCGCACGGAGCACGCGCAGGCGCGGCCCCGGTGCCTTGCGCTCGGTGAGGTCGAGCAGGTCCAGCGCTTCTTCCGGCGCGGTCTTCGGTGCGGTCGCCCGAACGACGCGGTCGAGCAGGCGTTGCCCGGCGCTTCCAAGCCGGAGTCGCAGCGCCGAGACGGCGTCCCGCCGGCCTGCGAGCAGGTCGTCGAGGGCGCGGAGCAGGAGGAGTCGCTCGCGGAGGGCGTTCGTCTCGCGCGACGGGTTCGCGGCCACGAGCGCGTCGAGGCGTTGTTCGAGGCGGGTGAGCTCCGAGGGCGAGAGCCGCTTGCGCTCTGCGGCGGCGATCCCCTGGCGAAGGCGAACGAACTCGGCCTGTCGTCCCGCGGCTGCGGCCCTTCGCCGCCGCAGGGCGACGCGGGCGGTGGCCGCGGTGGCGACGAGCAGGAGCGCGGCGGCGACGGCGAGCGGGAGCCACCGCCGACGAGCGCGTCCGCCTTCGTTTCGGACGGCGGACTCCAGCGCCTCGGCCAGGGCCCGCGCGCTCTCGGGGCGTGCCGCGGGGTCCTTCGCCAGGGCCGCGAGGCAGAGCGCCTCCAAGGCGGCGGGGACCGTGGGGACGATCCCCGAGGGCGGCGGCGGCGCGCGGTGCTGCACGGCGTCGAGCACGCCGTGCAGCGGACCTTCGAAGGGGGGGCGCGCGGTAAGGCAGGCGTAGAGGAGGGCGCCCAAGCCGTAGACGTCGGCGCGTTCGTCCGCCAGTCGCGGGTCGCGGGCTTGTTCGGGCGCCATGAAGGCCGGCGTGCCGAGGAGGGTGTTGGTGCGCGTCAGCCGCGCTCCGCCCGTCAGTCGGGCGAGACCGAAGTCGGTGAGCACGGGCTCGTCCCGCTCGTCGAAGAGGACGTTCTCGGGCTTGAGGTCGCGGTGCAGAACGCCCGCGGCGTGGGCGGCGGCGACTCCGCGAGCGAGCTTGGCCACCAGCGCGCTCGCCTCGGCGGGGGGGAGCGGTCCCTGCTCCAGGCGCTCGGCCAGGTTGCCTCCCTCGAGCAGGTCCTCGGCGATCCAAGGGTGCGGGCCGGCCAGGCGGGCCTCGTGGAGCCGCACGACCTGGGGGTGGTTCAGGCGCGCAAGTGCCTCGGCCTCCCGCGCGAAGCGCTCGCGCGCCGAGGGGTCGTCCGGCTCGGGCAAGATCTTCAGGGCCCGCAGGGCGCCGGTGGCGCGGTGCTGCGCCTCGTAGACCACCCCCATGGCGCCGCGGCCGAGTTCGCGGCGGAGCTCGTAGGGGGCGAAGACGTCGGGGGCGTTCACGGTCGTTTCCACTCTACTCCTCTCGTTCGGGCGGGGGCGGCCGAGAGGCCGGGGCCCCGGGGCCCGCGGGTCGCCGGGCGGCGGGGGAAGCCGCGACGCCCTTCGTGGGACCGCTAGGCTTCGGGCCGCTCGCGGCGGGAGAGGTAGACGACTTCGGGGTGCACGACGTAGCCCAGGGACTCGAAGAGGGCGAGGGAGGCCGCGTTGTCCCGCTGGGCCAGCGCGGCGACGACTTCGATCCCGTCGGCGCGCAGGGCCTCTTCGGCCGTCCGGACCAGCCGCCGGGCCACGCCGCGCCGCCGCTCTTGGGGAGCGACGGCCAGGCGGTTGATCCAGCCCTTGCGTCCGGTGTGGTTGGCGAGGACCGCCCCCACCAGCTCCTCGCCGCGGAATGCGCCGAGGTAGTGGCTGTTCGGCGCGCGGAGCTGCGCCGCGAAGGCCTTGGGCCCGTCGCGGCCCCTCGGTCGCACGTCGAGGCCTGCTTCCTCCCACAGGCGCAGGACGGCGGGGTGATCCTCGGGGCGCAGGGAGCGTAGGGCGAGCGACTTGTCCGGCGAGGGGTCCACGGGCGGGCCATTCTCCGCGCGCGCCGCAGCGAGGCAAGCGTCCGACGGCCCTTCCTGCCGCCCGACGGGCTTGGGCGGGGGAGGCGCTCGGAGTAGCATTTCCCAAGAGGAGGCGCGCATGGCGAATCGTCGCAGACCGTGGGACCGGGGGGCAGGGCCCTTGACCGACGCCGAGGTCTACTTCAGCCGGCGGCGCTTCGTAAAGGCGCTCGGCCTCGGCGGGCTGGCGGCGGGCGGCCTCGCCTGGGGTGGGCGCCGCCTGGTCGAGGTCGCCGTGGCCGAAGAGGCGGCCAAGACCCCGCCCTTGAAGGCGCCGCGGAATCCTGCCTACGCCGACGCGGGCCGTCCCCTGACGGGCGCCGAGCACGCGCTCCGCTACAACAACTTCTACGAGTTCTCGACGAGCAAGGAGCGGGTCTGGCGCCTGGCCAAGGACTTTTGCCTCGACCCCTACTCCCTCGAAGTCGCGGGGCTGGTCGAGCGCCCCGGCGTCCTTTCCTTGGAGCAGGTGGAGGCCCTCGGTCTCGAGGAGCGGGTCTACCGCTTCCGCTGCGTGGAGGCCTGGGCCATGACCGTGCCCTGGATCGGGGTGCCCCTGCGCAAGCTCCTCGAGCACGTGGGCGTGCGCTCCGAGGCGCGCTACGTGGCCTTCACCAGCTTCCTCGACCCCAAGCAGGCGCCGGGGCAGCGCGAGGGGAGCCACTACCCGTGGCCCTACTTCGAGGCCCTGCGCCTCGACGAGGCGGCCCACGACTTGACGCTGGTCGCCACAGGGGTCTACGGGCGACGCCTGCCTCCGCAGAGCGGCGCTCCGCTGCGGATCGTCGTTCCCTGGAAGTACGGCTACAAGTCGCCCAAGAGCGTGGTGAAAATGACCTTCACCAAGAAGCGCCCGCCGACCTTTTGGAACCAGCTCCAGCCCGACGAATACTCGTGGCTCTCCAACGTGAACCCCGAGGTGCCGCATCCGCGCTGGTCGCAGAAGACCGAGCGCGTGCTGGGAACGGGCGCCCGGCGCCCCACCCTCCCCTACAACGGCTACGGCGAGCAAGTGGCGCGGCTCTACCGCAAGGGCTGAGCCCCGGCGTGGAGCTCCTCGGCGCGCTGCACGCCCTCCTCGGGGCCCCGCTGGTGGCCGTCGCGCTGCGCCTGTGGGCGAGTTGGGCGCGCCGCGGCGGACGGACGCGCTTGCTGGGCGGCGTCCTCCTCTGCGCGCTGGGGCTCGACGGACTGCGGCAGCTCTGGTGGCGCCTGCGCTGGGACGCGCCGCCTCCCTGGGGAGACCTCGCCTTCTGGGGCCTGGCGGGGGGCCTTGTGAGCGCGTCCTTCTTCACCGCTTGGCGCTCCTTCGAGCGCCCGCTCCCGCGGGCGCCCGCCCCGGAGGAGTTCGAAGCGGAAGCCCAGCGGATCGTGGCAGAGGCCGCGGCGGCCCCCGCGGCCGGGCGCGGGGGCGTAGGCGCGTGCGGGGAGGCCGCCGGCGGGG
>RFHU01000111.1 GCA_003695705.1 Planctomycetota bacterium | reverse complement strand
GAGTGGGGCCGCGGGGGCGGGTCTTCGCGCCCTCCTTCCCCTTCTCGCCGGAGCCCTTCCCCTTCTCGCCGGAGCCCTTCCCCTTCGCCTTCGCCTTCTCGGCCAGCGCCTTCTCGTAGGACGCGAGCTTCTCGCGGTACTCGTCCCAGGCGTCGCGGTAGGCGAGGGCCCCGCGGAGCAGCTTGCGCAAGGCCTGCGCGCTCCCTGCGCTCGTGGCGGGGCCCGGGCTGCGGCCGAGGCCCAGGCTGGAGCACAGCGCGACCTCACGCGCCACGACGCGTTCGCCGAGCGGGCCGGGCCGCAGCTTGACCGCGGCGGCCATGCCCGAGTTGCCCGCCCCGCGGTAGGGGGTCAGGATCGCCGTGGTGACGCCTCCCCGCCAGGCCCGGCGGAGCGCCGCCTCGTCGTAAGGGTCGAAGGCGTCGAGGGCGTTCCCCCGCGGGTCGGGGTTCCCCAGGCTGGCCCAGGCGTCGATCCGCCCGGGCTCGACCCAACGCCCACCCAGGTCGAGGCGGCGGACCCCGGGGGGGAGGGGCATCCGGGAGGCGATCGCCCGAATCTTCCCCCCAGCGATCAAAACCGTCTGCGGACCCGGGCGCCCGGCGATCCGCGCGCCGACCAGGGCCAGGGGCGCCTCCTGGGCCATGGCAGGGGCCAGCGCCGCCGCGCCCACCCAGACTGCCCACTGCCAGCGTGTCATGGTCCTGCGCTCCCCCGAGAGGTGGCAAAGCTAAGGGGGCGGCGCCCCGCAGGCAACCGGAGGGGAATCACGACTCTGCAATAGCTGCGCGCACCGCGCGGGCCACGGCGCAGAGCGACCGCTCCGCCACGCCGAAGGAACGGGCCAGGCGGGGCAGGGCGAGCACGTCCCGGGGGCCGCGCAGAAGGCGCCGCCCAAAGGCCAGGAGCCGAGGGCGTCCGACCGGGTCGAGCCCCGCCGAGAAGTCGGGCAGTTCCTCGTCGCGTTCGTCGAGGACGACGCGCACCGCGGCGAAAGGGAGCCCGGCGCGACGGGCCGCGCGTGCCGCCCAGAAGGTCTCCATGTCCACCAGGTCCGCCGCGAAGGACTCGCCCAAGAGGCGCTTTTGCGCCGGCGCCCCGACCAACGCCTCGACCGTGAGCACGCTTCCGCGCGGCCAGTCGCTCGAGGCAGCGGCCAAGGGCGCCGGCGCCTCCCAGCGCTCCTCTTCCTCGCCTGCCAAGGCGCTCTCCAACCAGACCACGTCCCCGCAACGAAGCCCCGGCGCCAGTGCGCCGGCGACCCCGGCGAACAGCAGGGCCGCGGGCCGGGTCTTCGCGATCGCGGCGACCGCCGCCTCGGCGGGCGCACGGCCCATGCCACACCAGCCGCAGAGCACGCCCCCGTGCCGCCGCAGCGCAGCCGGCGGCGCCAGGGCGCCCGCGGCTTCGCCGGGCCCCAGGGCGGAGGCCAGCGCGTCCGCCTCCGCCTTCAGGGGCGCGAGGAGGACGAAGCGCGCCACCGCGCCGAGGGACCGAGGACAAAGGGGAAAGGCCCAGGGCGCAGCGCGGCGACCGGCGGCGACGCGGGGGCGTCCGCCCTGAGGCCATGGGCCGGCCCGACGCCGAGGGCCAACGAGGCGCTCTGCAGTCCGGCGACCTGCGCGTTGCGCCCCACGCAGGGCGCCGCCTGGGTTCGCTCCGGCGAGCCGCTAGCCACTCAGGACCGAGGCGAGGCTCTTCTTGGGAGAAGCGAAGTGGTCGTTGACCGCGGTCGCCTCCCAGCCCGAGTGGACCATGCAGTTCTGGCACTTGGGGTTGCCGCTGCGCAGGCCGTACTCGGCCCACTCGGTCTCCTCCATGAGCTCCTTGAAGGTGCGCGCGTAGCCCTCGCCGAGCAAGTAGCAGGGCTTCTGCCAGCCGAAGACGGTGCGGGTCGGGTTTCCCCAGGGGGTGCAGTCGTACTCGGGGTGCTTGCCCATGAGGAACTCGAGGAAGAAGGGAGAGTGATTGAAGTCCCAGCCCCGCTCCTTGTAGCCGTCGAGGATCTGCTGGAAGAGCTCCACGGTCTGCTCTCGCTGCAAGAAGAGTTCCTGCTGCGGGGCCTTCTCGTAGGAATAGCCGGGCGAAATCATCATGCCGTCGATCCCAAGCTCCTTGAGCATGTCGAAGAACTCGCGGATCTCCGCGGGGTCCTCGCCGCGGAACACGGTGGTGTTCGTCATGACCTTGAAGCCGGCCGCCTTGGCCGCGCGAATGGCCTTGACCGCCTTCTGGAACACGCCCTTTCGGTCGACCATTTGGTCGTGCCGCTCTTCGAGGCCGTCGAGGTGGACCGACAGGGTGAGGTAGTCGCTCGGCTCGAGCAGGTGCAGCCTGCGTTCGAGGAGGATCGCGTTGGTGCACAGGTAGACGAAGCGCTTGCGGCGCACGTAGCCGCGGACGATCTCCCCGATCTCGGGGTGGATCAAGGGCTCGCCTCCGGCAATGGAGACGACGGGGGCTCCGCACTCTTCAACGGCCTCCCAGCACTCCTCGGGGGTCAGGCGCTTGTCGAGGACGTGGTCGGGGTATTGGATCTTCCCGCAGCCTGCGCAGGCGAGGTTGCAACGCAAGAGCGGCTCGAGCATGAGCACGAGCGGGTAGCGCTTGCGCCGCAGAAGACGCTGCTTGAGGACGTAGGCGGCCACCTTGGCCGACTGCTTGACGCTTACACCCACGCGGGGCTCTACCTTGCGAGGGACGGATCGTTGGCGTTCGAAGGGGCCTGCCCTTCCCCCTGCGGGAAGGCCCGGACGCGGAAAAAGGTCAGTCGTCGAGCGAGCGGTAGCAGCGCTTGCGCGGCTTCTCCACCTTGTCGACGACGAGGGTCACCGCCTCGGTGCGGACGCCCTGGGACTTCCCGTGGACCTGGCCCCAGAAGTCGTGGCGGTCGCACGTTCCGTAGATGGTGACGATGGGCTTGTTGCTCCACACGCGGTAGAGCTCCCAGTAGTACTGGCGACGCCGCTCGGCGGCCTCCGAGGGGGAGAGTTCGCGGCGGGCCTCGGCGGCGTTCGTCTCTTCGATCTTCTGAATCACCTCGGCGTAGCCGCGGCGGGCGTCTTCCCAGATCGATTGGAGGTGGGTCCCCAGGGCGCTGGTGGGCACGGCGCAGCGGAAGTAGGTGGTGTCGAAGAGGACGTAGTCCTCGCCGTCGAGCACGTTCTTGCGCTCCTGGGCCTCGGGCCAGATCACCGTGAGCTCGTCGGTCACGACCACCTTCTGGCCGATCGCACGCTCCGAATTCTCCGCGATCAAGCGGGCGAGGTCCTTGCGCAGGAAGAAACGGTAGACCGCGCCCTCTTGGGCCCAGGCAGCGCCGGCGGCCAAGGCCGCGGCACCCAGGAGGGCAAGGAAACGGGGTCGGAGTCCAAGACGGGGCATGGGGCTCTCTCGGTCGGTGCGGCCGCGCGCGGCGCGGGGCGCATTCTAGACGTCCCAGGGCGAGCGCGTCAACGTCGATAAGCGACTTGCAGCGGGCGGGCAATGCGACCGGGGGTCCGCGAGCAACCGGGGGAACCCCAAGGCGCCTGCGGGGGGGCATGGAGCGAGGGACTCGGTTTAGAATCCGGTCGATCCCCATGCCCAGCCCCCCCTTGCAGCCTTCGAAACCGGACGACGAGCGGGCCTACGACCTCGCCTTGGTGCGCCGCGCCAAGAAGGGGGATCGGGCAGCCTTCGAGGAGATCTACGAGCGGCACCGCCACAAGGTCTTCAAGGTCGCCTACGGCATGTGCCGCAACCAGGAAGACGCCCTCGACGTGGTGCAGGACACCTTCGTCAAGGCCCACCGCTCCCTGCCCAGCTTCGAGGGCCGCGCCGCCCTGAGCACCTGGCTGTGCCAGATCGCCACCCACCAGGCCATCGACCTCGCTCGACGGCGCCGGGTGCGCCGGGCCGAGCCGATCGAAGAGCGGCGCCTCGCCGGCAAGGACGTGGCCGAGGGTCCCCGAGGCCGCGCGCAGGCCAGCGAACTCCGCGAGGCCCTCGACAGGGCCCTGGACGAGCTGAGCGAGAAGCACCGCACGGTGTTCGTGCTCTACTCCCAAAAGGGCATGTCTTACAAGGACATAGCCAAGACGCTCGGGATCTCCATTGGGACCGTCATGTCGCGCCTGTTCTACGCGCGCAAGAACCTGCAGCGCATGCTCGCCGAGTTCGCCCAGTGAAGCCGAGGCCGTCGCGAATAGCCCCCGCCCCCCTGGCGTCGAAGCACCGACCCAAGCCCCGCCGGGACCTCCGGCTCTGCCCCCAGCCCGCAGCTCTCGGGCACTCCGCCCCGAGGGGAGATCGTTGAACATGGACTGCACCGAGCTGTCCAAGGTCTTCGCCGGCGAGCGCGCCGAAGACCTTTCGGCCGAGGAGTCCGCGGCCTTCGAGGAACACCTCGCTGCCTGCTCGCGCTGCCTGGAGGCCCTCGCCAGCGCCGAGGACGCGCTGGCGCCGCTCACCGACTGGGAGCCGCCGGCCCCGAGCGAGGCCGACTGGGAGCGGGTGCGTTGCGGCCTGTGGGAGGAGATCGACCTGCGCGAGCGGGCGACGCGCCGAGGGGGGCGGGGGGCCCTGCCCTTGTTCCTCGCTGCGGCCGCGCTGCTCCTCTTCTCGGTGGGACTGGCCCTGGTCCTCTCGAGCGCCTCCCGCCCCGCCCCCCGGAGCGGGGCGACGGCGACGGTCTCGGGGCAGGCGGCGAGCGATCCCTCCCTGGGCGCCGTCGAACTCCTCGAAGTCGAGGCGGGCCCCGGCTACCGCCAGCACGTCGAGCCCTGGCCCGTCGTGTGCATTGCGATCTCCGAGCGGCCCTGAGCCCATGAGCGCACCTCGGAACCAAGCACCGACCCCGCGCGAGGGGCGGAGCGCGCCGGCAAAGGGCGGCAGCACGACGCAGACCGGTCGCCGGCACCCTCTGGGGTAGCATGGGGCTCATGACGCCGCGCGGACTCGCTTTCCCGATCCTCGCCCTCGCGGGCCTCGCCCCGGCCCTCGCGGCGGCGCAGCCCGGTGCCCTGGCCGCCGTGGAAGTCCGCGCCGTGGTGGGCCACGGCAAACGCGCCGCGGACGCTCGCCCCGAGCTCCCTGCCTCCCTCGCCCCGCTCGCGGCCGTCCTCGCCCAGACGCCTTACGCGCGCTTCGAGGACCGCGGCGGCCCCTCGGCGCGCGGCGCGGCCGGCGAAGTGCTCTCCCTCGAGGGCTTGCCCGCAGGCTACTCGGTGCGCTGCGCCTGGAGCGAGGCGCCCGGGGGCGGGCTCGAACTGACGCTCACCCTCCTGCGCAAGCGCCCCAAGCGGCCTCCCGAGCGCGTGGTGCGCGTGCGCGCACGCGTGCAAGAAGGCGGCGCCTACCTCCTCAAGTGCCCCGGCGCCCGCGAAGAGGGCGGCGATCTGCTCTTGGTGGTGCGGGCCCGACGCCTGGACGGCTGACCGCGCCGCGCCCCCCCGGGGGCGCGGGAGCTGAAAGGGCCCCACCGATCCTGCATACTGAGCGGGTGATCCGCTACGAGGACCTGGCCGCGGCCCGCTGGCTGCACCAGCGGCGCCCCGAGCAGCGGGCGCTCTACCTCGCCGCGCTCGAGACGGTGCACGGCGCGCCGGCAGGCCAGCGAACCTTCCTCGGAACCCTGGTGGCTCGTGAAGCGATCACGGCGGAGCAGGCGCACTACGTCCGCCGCGAGGTCGAACGCGGCCTCCGCGCCCGAGGGCTCTCCCTCTACGCCCACCTCCTGGCCCGCGCGGGCCTCCCCCGCGAACGGCTGGAGGCACTCGTGCGCGCCCTCGGGCCCGAGGGCGACGCGAACGCCCTGGGCGACCGGGTGGTGGCGAGCGGACTCTTGCCGGCCGCTCGAGAGCGACAGTTGCGCTTCCAGGCCCGGCTGGCGCTGGACCGCGACATGGCCAGGCAGGTGGAGCGTCACCTGCGCGCGCACCCCGGCGCGCCGCTCCCTCCCTCGGCGCAGCGCAGCGAAGGCACGGCCGCAGCGGACCCACCCCTGGGCTCGGGGGTGGTTCGCTTCGACCTCCCGCGGACCCCCTCGGAGGCGGGCGAATTGCAGGCCGTCGTGGACGGGACCCTCAGCGACGCCGACGCCGAACTGCCCGGGCCGAGCTTCCGCATCCCCGACTGGGTCGACATGGCCCACCCCAAGGTGGGCAAGTCCCTCGCCGGCTACCGGATCCTGGGACTGATCGGAAAGGGGAACATGGGGGAGGTCTACCTCGCCGACGAACGCACACGCCCCGAGCGCCCCGTCGCCCTCAAGCTCCTCGGCGCCGACGCTCCCGAGGACGCCCGCGGGCGCTTCCGGCGCGAGATCCTCGCCAACAGCTTCTTCGCCCATCCCGGCGCCCTGGAAGTCTTCGACGCGGGCGAGACCGCCCGCGGCCACCACTACTTGGTCATGGAGTTCTTCGACGGACAGGACCTCGAGAAGCTCCTGAGCGAAGGCGGGCGGCTGCCGGCGGCGCAGGCGACGGACATTGCCCGTCAAGTCTTCGAGACCCTCGCGGCCAGCCACGCCGCCCGCGTGGTGCACCGCGACGTCAAGCCGGGGAACATCCTGGTCTCCTGGGAAGGCGACGTCGCCAAGCTCATGGACTTCGGGATCGCCGTGATCGGCGACCTCGACGGCTTCGAGGACCGGGTCTTCCGCAGCATGGAGGGCCTGATCACCGGCACGCCCGAGTACATGTCTCCCGAGCAAGCCAGCGGCGAGCCCGTCTCTCCCGCCTCGGACCTCTACTCCATGGGAGCCACCCTCTACCACATGCTCTCGGGGCGACTGCCCTTCCTCTCCGAGACGCCAGGCGGCTACGTCTCCTGCCACATGCTCGAGGACCCCCCCCCGCTGGAGGAGGCGAGCCCGGCTTGCGCGGACCTGCCGCAGGAACTGCGGGACCTCGTCCTCGCGCTGCTGGCCAAGGACCCCGCCGCCCGCCCGGCGAGCGCCGCCGACGTCGCGGCTGCGCTCGCCCGAATGGCCGAGCAGCTCCGGACGCGCCCGAGCGGGCGGCTGTTCTCCTTCTTCGGCTGGCGCCGCCGGTGAGCCTGCGCGCGGAGTTCGAACGACGCCTCCTCGCCTGGCCGGGGGTCTCGCTGCGCCCTTCACGCTTCGGCGGCGAGGTCGGGTTCTGGGTGGGCGAGCGCGAGTTCGCGCACTTCCACGCCGGCAACGAGGTCGACCTGCGCTTGACCCGCGCCGTGGTGCGGCGCCTCCGCGGGGAATTGCGCGCAGACCCGCGCGTCGAAATCTCCTCCGGGGGCGACTGGGTCGCGGTCCGCTTCCCGCGGAGCAAGTCCTTCGAGAGAGCCCTGGAACTGGCCTGGCAAGCCTACGCAGCCCACCGGTAGAGCGCCGCGCCACGCCGTTGAGGTACCCGCGAAATGGGCGCGTCGGCGCGGCCCCCCTCCGCCCTGTCCCCCTCGAAGCGCAGCGCTACAATCCGCCGCTCGTGAAGCAAGGCGCCAGTGGTTTCCGTCCCGTCCCGCGGACCGGAGTGATCTACGTCACCACCGAGGCCACGGCCCGTGGCTGGCGGCCCGGGGACCCCTCGTGGGCGAACCTGGGCCAAGGCTCTCCGGAGACGGGCCCCTTGCCCGGCGCCCCCGAGCGGGTGACGGGCCTGGAGCTGGAGCCCGCAGACCACCACTACGCGCCCGTGGCCGGGCTCCCCGAGCTGCGCGAAGCGGTTGCCGCGCTCTACAACCACCGCTACCGACGCGGAATGCGTTCCCAATACACCGCCGAGAACGTCGCGATCTCCGGCGGCGGTCGCGCGGCGCTGACTCGGGCGGTCGCTTCCCTGGGCGAGGTGAACCTCGGGCACGTGCTCCCCGACTACACCGCCTACGAGGAGCTGCTCTCGGTCTTCCGCCTGTTCACCCCGATCCCGATCCTGCTCGAGCGCGAGCGCGGCTACGCCTTCCCCGCCGACGCCCTGCGCCGCGAGCTGCTCGGCCGTGGCCTGGGCGCCCTCCTCCTCAGCAACCCCTCGAACCCCACGGGCAGCCACGTGCGGGGCGAAGAGCTCGCGGGCTGGGTCGACTGCGCGCGGGAGCTCGACTGCACCCTCTTGCTCGACGAGTTCTATTCCCACTACGTATGGGAGGGGGCGGGACCCGTCAGCGCGGCGGCCTACGTCGAAGACGTCAACCGCGACCCGGTGGTGATCTTCGACGGCCTGACGAAGAACTGGCGCTACCCGGGTTGGCGGGTCACCTGGACCGTGGGGCCGCGCCGCGTGATCGAGGCGATCTCCAGCGCGGGCTCCTTCCTCGACGGGGGGGGGAACGCCCCCCTGCAGCGCGCCGCGATCCCGCTCCTCGACCCCGAACACGCAGAGCGTGAGTACCAGGCGATCCAGGCGGCCTTCGCCCCCAAGCGCGAACTCGTGCGGCGCGAACTCGAAGACGTCGGGATCCGCGTGGAGGTTCCGCCGGGCGGGACCTTCTACGCCTGGGCGTGCCTGGAGGACCTCCCGCCGCCCTGGAACGAGGGCATGACCTTCTTCCGCAGGGCGCTGGAGTGGAAGGTGATCTGCGTTCCGGGCGAGTTCTTCGACGTGAACCCCGGCAAGCGGCGCCCCCAGGGGCGAGGGACCCGCTTCGGACGGCACGTGCGGATCAGCTTCGGCCCCCCCCACGCCGAGGTGCAGCGCGGCCTGGAACGCCTGCGGCGCATGATCCCACAGGTCTGAGCCCCGGAGGCTCAGAGGGGGCTGGTCTCTTCGGCCTCCTCCTCGTCCATGCGCCGCAGGGCCTCGAGGAGCAAGCCGGACACGGCCTGATCCATTTGCGGGCGGAAGCCCGGCGGCAGGGTGGGACGGAAGTCGAAACGCCCCTCGCGAATCCCGAGCAGGTGCGACACGGCCTCGTCGCCGCGACGGCCGTCGCCGGTGGCCGCCGCGCGCAGGCGCCCCTGCTGAAAGGCGAGGTGCCCTTCGCCCTCCGGCGTGCGGATGCGCAGGAGGCCGGACTTGGTGTTCGTCTCGATCATTTGGAGGAACTCGACCAGCTCGTTGTGGACGAAGACCCCGGCCATGCCGCCGGGCTCCGGGGTCGGCCCCCGCCAGGTGGTGTCGTAGGGCCCCGTGCGCGTCGCGTCGAGGGAGAAGAGCAGCTCGGGGTCGCCCCGGTAGCCGGGTACCCCCATGACCTCGACGATCGCCTCGCCGAGGCCGCGCTCGAGCTCGGCGGCGCTCGCGTAGCGGCGCTCGGGATCGGCCGCCATGGCACGCGCGAGCACGGACCCGAGGGCCGGCGGCACCTCGTCGGCCTGGGTGGGGTCGAAGGGCGACAGCGCGCCGCTGAGCACCTGGCCCATGAGCTGCAGTTCGCTGCGATCCGAATAGGGAGGACGCCCGGTGAGCAAATGGAACAGGGTCGCGCCCAGCGAGTAGATGTCCGCGCGGTGGTCGGCCTGCCGCGCGTTCTTCACCTGCTCGGGGGGCATGTAGCGCACCGTCCCCAGGGTCTCCTCGGGCCCGGTGATGTCCCCGGTGATCGACCACAGGTCCTTGGCCAGGCCGAAGTCGACGATCTTGGGGGTCCCCTCGGGGGTGATGAGGATCCCCGCGGGCTTGAGGTCGCGGTGGACGATCCCCTGCTCGTGGGCGGTGGCGAGGGCCCGCGCCACCAGAAGCCCGACCCGGAGGACCGCCTTGAGTGGCAAGGGCCCCTTGCGCTCGAGGTGTGCGAGGAGGGGCTCCCCCTCGACGTGCTCCATGACGATGTAGAGCAGGTGCTCCGCCTGGCGAATGTCGTAGATCTCGACGACGTTGGGGTGCCGCACCTTGGCTGCGGCGCGGGCCTCCTTCTGAAAGCGGCGGACCTTCTTCTCGCCGACCCCCGTGAGCAGCGGGAGGGCCTTGACGGCGCACACGGTCCCCAGCTCGCGGCGCGTGCAGCGGAACACGGGGATCAGCGGGGAGGAGAGGGAGAGCTTCTCGTGCACCTCGAAGCCCTCGGAGGAGAGGACGTCGACCATGGAGCGCTCGGCCTGGCTGAGGTGCTCGTGCTGGGCGAGGGTCGCGCACTCGGGGCAGAGGAACTGAGCGCCGAGCTCGAAGACTTGCCCGTCTTCGCAGCGGGCCATGCTCACCATGCGGCCGCAGCGCTCGCAGCGCAGGTCGAGCTGGCAAGCCAGCGAAGGGTCGAAGGTCACCCGCAGGGCGACCCCGCCGACCTGCACGATGTCCCCCGGGCGCAGCGCCGCGCGCTGCACTCGCTGTCCGTTGAGGAAGGTCCCGTTCGAGGAGCCGAGGTCTTCGAGCTGGAGCCCCTGCTCGGTCCACTCCACCGCGCAGTGGAGCCGCGAGAGCCGGGGCGAGGAAACGGTCAGGTCCGCCCGCTTCGAGCGGCCGAGCACCACGCGCTCCCGCGGCCCGAGCTCGAGGGTCCGCGATCCGCTTCCTGCGGTAAAGGTGATTGGGCAGCGCATGGGGAGGCCCCCTCCCAAACCCTCCTGGATCGTACGCAAGCCGGACGGCGAGGACAACGGGCCAGCCGCCCGGCGCGGCGGAGGGCCCCCGTCAGGGGCCTGGGGCCGGACGCCAGGCGCCCCCGGCCCGCAGGCGCGCCCGCAGCTCGGGGGTGAGCTCGCCCAAGGCTTCCAGCAGGGGAGCCAGCTCTGGGGACAGGTTCTCGACGACCACCTCGCCGCTCGACCCCAGGCGCAGGGCGGAGGAGAATCCCGCCGCGGGCGCTGCGCCCGCGGACTCCGCCGCCCCGGCGACGCCCCCCGACGGCGGGAGGGGGCCCGGCCCGGCGAGGTCGAGGCCGAGGTCTTCGGCGTGGGATCGCGCCCGCGCAAGATCGGCGGCGACCACGGCGCGGTCCCAGGGGCTCCCGCGCAGCCTCCCCGGCGCCTGGTACTGGTCGAGCAGGTTCACGCGCACTCCAGGGACCTCCTCCCGCAGCCAGTCGAGCACGGGCAGCGTGCAGCACTCGAGGTGCCCGGGGAGGAGCAGGTGGCGGACGACGGTGTAGGCCTCCCCGGCGATCCGGCGGAGGTTCCGCCGCGCCACGGCGAGCGCCCCCGCGATCCCCGAGCCGGACCGCGAGCACTCCTCGCAGCCGTACTTGAGGTCGGCCACCCAGGCGTCCACCACGCCGGAAAGGAGTTCGTGCGCTTCCTCGGTGTTGCTGAGGTTCCCGTTCCACACGACCGGCACCGAGCAGCGGAGAAGGGCCAGGACCTCGAGGATCCCCGGCAGGTTGACGTCGGGAGAGCCGCCCACCCAACTAAGGGAGCGCGCCCCCTCGCGCCGACGCGCGTCGACCGACCGCGCCAGGACCTCGGCGGGGACTTCGCCAACTTCGCCCGGACGCGCCACCTGGGCCCAGTCGGAGCAGTAAACGCACCGGTAGCTGCAGCCGGCGAGGTAGAAGGCGTGGGTCGGTATGAGCTCGAGCTCCTCGCCGAGGTGAACGAAGTCCTGGTAGGGGCGCAGCCCCGGGCCCAGACCGCAAGCGCCCCGTTCCCCTGCCCGACGATCGACCGGGCAGCGAAGGAAGCACAAGCGGCAGGGGCCGAGGAGGCGGCGGGCGAGCTCGAGCTTGAGGTCGAGGAGGCTTGCGCCGCGCGCCTCGCCCCCAGCGCCCCCCCGGGCGGGGGCGCGCCCTTCGCCGAGCGGCGCCTCCTCCGGCCCTGGGGACCCCGCCCCGGAGACGCTCCGGCGCCGGTGCAGGGCCCACAGTTCCTCCTCGGAGGCGTCCGTGAGCTCCGCGACCGTCGGGCCCACCGCCACGGAGCGCGCGCGGACGTAGCCTGCAGGCTCTTCGCCGAGGGCCTTGCGGCGAAAGCGTTCGTAGGAGTGTGGCCTCACAGGCGCCCTCGCGCCTTCAGAGTAACGCAGGGCGAGCGCTCGCGCGGGCCGAAGGCCTTTGACCCGCGCGGCCCCTCGCCGCTAAGATCCGGCCCACCGCGGCCGGGCGCCCGGCCCCACGGAGACCCTCATGACGACTGCTGCCGCCCAGGCGAACGAGGCGCTCGCCGCCTGCGCCACCGTCAACGACCTCTTCAAGGCCCGCGTGGAGGCCATGTCCGAGCGCGTCGCCCTGCGCCACAAGGTCGACGGACAGTGGACCGACCTCTCCTGGCGCGACTACTACGACGCCGCGAGCCGGGTGGGGCGCGCCCTCCTCGCCGAGGGGCTCACGCGCGGCCAGCCGGCCGCGATCCTCTCCAACACCCGCGTCGAGTGGGCCTTCACCGACCTCGGCATTCTCGGAGCCGGCGGCGTCACGGTCCCGATCTACCAGTCCAACCGCCCCGAGGAGATCGCCTACATCCTGGAGAACTCCGGCGCGCGGATCCTGTTCCTCGAAGACATGGACCAATGGGCCAAGTGCCGCGAGGTCCTCGACGACCTCGCGGCCGTCGAACGCTTCGTGATCTTCGACCCCGGCGACACCGAGACCGCCCGCGCCGCCGACCACCCCTTCGACGAGCGCGTGGTCCCCCTGGCCGACTTCCTCGCTCGGGGCGCCGAGGGAGACCTCGAGGCCTACGAGGCCGCCGCCCGCGCCGCCACGCCCGACGACCCCTTGACCTTCATCTACACCTCGGGGACCACCGGACACCCCAAGGGCGTCGTCCTCACCCACCGCTGCGCGGTGGCCGAATGCGACGCCCTGCAGGACGCCCTGCCCATCGGCGAAGACGACGTGACCCTCGCCTTCCTCCCCCTCGCCCACGTCTTCGCCCGCGCACTGCACTTCGCACACCTCCGGGTCGGGTTCCTCACCGCCTTCGCCGAGGCGATCCCCACGGTGATCGACGACATGGGCGCGGTCCAGCCCACCTTCTTCGCCGCGGTGCCCCGGATCTACGAGAAGGTCCACGCAGGCGTCATGGCCAAGATCCAGGCCCTGGGTGGCGTGAAGCAGTCCCTGGCGCTGGCCGCTCTGCGGGCGGCCATGGACAAAGTGGAGCGAGCCGAGCGAGGCGAAGGGCCCGGCCTCGGCAACACGGTGAAGCTCGCGGCCCTCGGCGGGGTGTTCGACAAGATCCGACGAGGCCTCGTGGAGCGCACCGGCGGGCGGATCAAGTTCTTCGTTTCCGGAGGCGCGCCGCTCAGCCGCGAAATTGCCGTCTTCTTCAAGGCCTTCGGCCTCAAGATCTACGAAGGCTACGGCCTGACCGAAACCACCGCCGCCACCCACATCAACCGCCCCGGCGCCTGGAAGCTGGGCACGGTGGGCAAGACGGTCAAGGGGGTCGAGTGCAAGATCGCGCCCGACGGGGAAATCCTCGTCCGCGGCCCGGTGATCATGAAGGAGTACTACCGCCGCCCCGAGGCCACCGCCGAGGTCCTCGACTCCGACGGATGGTTCCACACCGGGGACATTGGCGAGATCGACGCCGAAGGCTTCTTGCGCATCACCGATCGCAAGAAGGACATCATCGTCACCGCCGCGGGCAAAAACGTGGCCCCGCAAAACGTGGAGAACCACCTCAAGACCCACCCGCTCGTCAGCCAAGTGGCCATGTTCGGGGACAAGCGCAAGTTCTGTGTGGCGCTGATCACCCTCGACGAGGCGGCCGCCCGCAAGCTGCTCGCGTCCGCGGGCGAGCAGGTGCCCGAGGATTTCGCCGAGGTAACCCGCCATCCCATCGTTCGCGAGGCCACCCAGAAGGCCGTGGACGAGAAGAACGCCGACCTCGCCCCCTACGAAACGATCAAGTACTTCGAGATTCTCCCGCACGACTTCGAAGTCGGCCGCGAACTGACGCCGACCCTCAAGGTCAAGCGCAAGAAGGTCCTCGAACTCTACGGGGACACCATCGAGAAGCTGTTCACCGACCACGGCGCCTGAGACGGCACGCCCGGCGCCCCCTCCCGCGCGCCGGATCCGGTCAGCGAATCGGGTCGGCGAGGCGCGCGGCGAGACCCTCGCGGTCGAGCAGAAGCGGCTCCGGAGCGGAGAAAGCCGCCGGCTGCGCGCGCCCCACCGGCACCGAGAAACCCAAGGGGACGAACCCCAAGGCTCCGCCCGCGACGGCCAGGCGGTATTCCCCGGCGCGGCTTCGGCGCAGACCCACGCGCCGAATCCGCACCGCGAGAGCACCCCGCCTCGCCCAGACGCCGGCGACCTGGAGCGAGAAGCGCCCCGACTCGGGGTCGAGCGAACCGGGACGCAGCCGGACCTCGGTCCCCACCACCAAGACCGCGCCCGGAATGCCGTCGAGGGGCACCGTGACCTTCCGCGAACGCTCGATCCGTAGCCAGGGAGTCGTGACGGAGACGCGGGGCGGCAGAGTTCGTGAAGCCCCGCTGCCCCCGGTGTGGCCTGCGCCGGGGCCCACCGAAACCCGCACGAGGTCGGCCAGGATCGCACGCAGCGGACCCGGCAAGAGCCCCCCGAAGAGCCCAAGCGCTCCCCGGACCTCCGCGCCAGAGGCCGAGAAGCCGTTCGCCGCGCGGAGGGCAAGCCCGAGGCTGCCGCCGCTGCCGCGCGCGTAGCGAAGCCCCGCCGGTGGACGCAGGGGCCGAGGCACGAGGCCCGTCCGCACGGTCACCTCGGGATCGCCCTGGACGACCGGACGGCTGCCCTGCAGGCTCTCCCCCAGCAGGTCCCCGCCAAAGCTCAGCTCGGACCCCGCGAGGGAGGCGAGGACGAGGTGAACGCGGGACGTCTCGAGGTAGCCGTCCCGCACGATGGGCAGCAGGGGCTCCCCGCGGATCCAGCGAGAGAGGAAGTAAGGGAATGCGACCAGGGGATCGTTGGTCCCCTGGTGGGTGACCACGGTGCGAGCGCCCACGGCGATCCACGCCGCGCGCTCGGCCTGAGCGCCCTCGCAGGCGGTGGAATAGACCAGGCGAATGTGCCGGGCAGGGGAAGGAAGGGCGGCGAGCAGCTCCTCCGCGCGTCGTTCGGTGGTGTGCGTGGAGAGGAACACGTCCACGGCCGCGTGCCGCGCGCCCAGCTCGGCCAGCGCCGGGCCCAGGCGCTCCTCCCCGCCCTCATGGGCCGTGAGGACCTCCACCTCGGCGTAGGGCCCGGCCTCGAGCAAGCACCCGTAGACTGCGGCGCCGAAGTCCTCGCTCAGCGCCTCCCCTCCGTTCTCCACCAAGAGCAGGGCGGCGGCGGAGGGTTCCTGGGCCCAGGCCGGCGCGACCGAGAGCGCGAGCGCAAGACCGAGCGGCCCGGCGAAGAAGCGAGGAAACGGCTGGGTCATGAGGCCCTCCTTCGCCCGGCCTCCGCGCACGAGGCAGGCCAAAACACCGCCCCGCTCGCAACCCACGAGCATCAGAGCGCTTCCGTCGCCTCCAGCCCGCCGCCCCGTCGTCTGCGAACCGCCCCGGACCGCGGCCTGTCGCCAGGCGGTCGGGGAAGGAACCCTGCGAAACGTTCCGAAACGGAGGAACGGCCCCGGAGGACCGGGCGCGCTCAGTCGGCGAGGTCGACGGTGAGGGCGCGCGACCAGACCAGGGCCGGGTCGCGGTCGGCGGCGAAGGAGTCGGCGACCGCCTCCAGGCTGGGCTCGACGCGCCCGCGGTGGCGCACGACGCCGTTGACCTCGACGACGAGCGCTTCGTCGCAGTCGAGGAGCCGGGGGTCGAAGAACACCGTCAGGCGGCGCACGCCATGGGCTTGCACCACCACGCGGGCGGGGCCCTCGACCTCGGCCCGGGCCCAAGCGCCGGGGCGGGCGACGTCGAGGCGCAGCCAGTAGCTCGCGGCGTGGTCGGCGGCGATGGCCGTGTGCTCGACCCGCCGCGGGTGGGGGTCCCGCCCGCGCTCGGCGAGCCAGCCGCGGAGCTCCGCGGTGAGCTCGTCGCCGCGGAGGAAACTCGCCACCACGTGTCCGGCTCCGGGAACCTCGTGGTAGGTGCAGTCGGCGCCTAGGCGCGTCAGCTCCGCCGTGAGGCTGCGGGAGAAGCGGACCGGGACCGTGCGGTCGCGCTCGCCGTGGAGCACCCAGGCGGGCAGCATACGTGCGTTGCGCAGCAGCGGCCGCACGCGCCCGTCGCGGGGGACGAAGTTCTCCAGACGCGAGAGGCCGCCGGCGAGGGGAACCATGCCGGCGAAGCGGTCGGAGAAACGAAGCCCGAGGTTCCAGGCCCCGTAGCCCCCCATGCTGTAGCCGAGAAGGAGGACGCGGTCGGTGTCCACGGGGAGGCGCTCCTTGAGCAGGTCGAGGGCGCGCAGCGGGAAGCAGCCTTCCCGGTAGCTCCACCAATGGGGGAGGACACGGCTGGTGAGGGCGGGGTTCAGGACCGTGTCCTCGTTCTCCTGTCCGGGGCCGAGCTTCTGTGCGTTGGGCGCGAGGACGACGGTCCCCGGCGGGGCGAGGCGCCGGCCGAGGCGGAGCATTTGCCCCGCGTTGCCGCCGAGCCCGTGCAGGGCGAGGAGGACCCCGTAGCGCCCGTCGGGCCGCGGCGCCTCGGGGACGAAGACTTCGGCGTAGGAGCGCCGGCCCAGCGCGTCCCTCAGGTCGAGCCGCGAGACGCCGGGACCGAGGCCGCCCGCTGGGCGCAGGCCGCGAATCCGTGCGAGGGCCTCTCCGGGGCCCACGCCCGCACTGCGCCAAGCGGCAACCGCTTCCCGAGGCGTGCACTCGCCTCGCTGCAGGGAACGAACCACGGCCAGCGAATCCGGGCGCGCGGCGGCCCGGGGAGTTCCCCAGCAGAGCGCGATCAAGGAAAGGAGCGGCAGAAACCAAGCGCGGCGCATAAGGGACCCCCTGGGGCGGACCGCCAGCTTAGCAAGGCGGGGCGCGCTCCCTGCGCGAAGATCGCCCCGCTCTAGACCTCCTGCGGGCGGATCCGCCCGGGGGGGGGCGACTTCGCACGGGACCGCGCAGGGACCCTAGGGTCCACCCGACGCCGGCGTGCTCTTGCTGCGTGAGCTCGAGGAGCGCCTGGGGCTGACCGAGTCGCTCTCGGAGGAGCTTACCGACCCTCGCAATCCGGTCTTCGTGACCCACCCCTTTGTCGAGCTGCTGCGCACGCGGCTCTACGCCCTGGCGCAAGGGCACAAGGATCAGGACGACGTCGACCGCTTGCGAGACGACCCGGCCTTCCGGCTGAGCGTCTCCGAGCGGCGAGGGACACCCCCGCTCAAGGAGGAGGAGGGGTTGGTTCCGGACGGGCTCTCCTCGCAGCCGACCCAGTCTCGGCTCGTCGCCACCCTCACGCTGGAGGAGAACCTGGCCCAGCTCGGGTTGGCCCTGTTCGGCTGGGCGCACCGAGACCTCCGGGCGACTCGCAAGACGCGGGCTCGACGGCGGGTGCTCGACGTCGACTCGCTGCCGTTGGAAGCCCATGGTTCGCAGCCAGGCTCGGCGCGGAACGCGCCACTACCCCATGCGCTGCTTCCACCCGCTCGCGGTGTTCGACCACGGGAGCGCCCACTGCCTGGGGAGCGAGCTGCGACCAGGCAACGTATCGAGCGCGGACGGAGTCGTGGAGCTCCTCTTCCCGGTCCTGGACCGGGTCCAGGAGGAGGGCCTCGCTCAATCCGTCGACCTGCGCGGCGACGCGGGCTTCCCCCGTCGTGTTGCAGGCCGTGGAAACAGGTCCTGGATCGGCCGCCACTGCTCGTTCGTCAGCTCAGGACGCCCCGTCTCACTCGGTGCCCTGCCGTCCCAGAGCGCTGCGCGGAGATCTTCGATTCCACGACGCATGGCGACGAGCGTCCCTGCACGCCCCCAGGGACGAACCCAGCACCGCACCGTCGCGAGGCGGACCCTAGTGCGAGGCGACGAGGAGCGAGCGGACGAGATCGAGGACGGCTCGTTTGGCCACGGCGAGGCGAGCGGGGCCGAGGGCCTCGTCCTCGAGGATCAGCGAAATGAAGTGCGCGTCCGCGAAGTAGCCCATGGTCACGGTGTAAATGGAGAGCAAGGTCTGGGCGGGATCGACCTGGCGGAAGGTGCCTGCGGCAATTCCTTCCTCGATGAACGCGCAGCCTTTCTCGAAGAGGGGGCGAAAGAAGGTGGTGACGATGTTCTCGAAGTAGCGGCCCTCGCTCCCGCTGCCCATGTAGGTCAAGCGTCCGAAGTGAGGGTGGCGGGCCACGTAGTCGAAGAATCCGGAGACGAAGTGCTCGAGGCGCCGCACCCGATCCTCTTCGCCAAGGGTGACCTCCTGCACCAGGCGGATCAGTTCGAAGAGGATCCGATCCAAGACCGCCCGGTAGAGCAGCTCCTTGGAATCGAAGTAGTAGTGGATCATGGCCTTGGTGACGCCGGCCTCCTCGGCGATCTCCTGGGTGCTCGCGCCGGCGAAGCCCACCCGCGCGAAGACCCGCTCGGCCACGTCGAGGATCCGGGTCTCGGTCTCTTTCCCGCGCTCGCCGCTGGGGCGCCCCGCGCGGCGTCGAGGCCGCGCCTTCTTGCCCGTCTTGCGCCTGGCCATGGGCAGCGGTTCTAACACAGAAAGCCCGCCAGCAACTCGCGCGCGCGTTCCGCGGGCACGTCGTCGACGAGGTCGAGCTCGCCCAGGCCGCGGGGGAGCACCCAGCGCAGGGTACCGCCGCGAGCCTTCTTGTCGCGCAGCAAGAGCTCCCAGGCCGCCTCGGGATCGACGGGCCGCGTGGGGCGGCTCGGCAGGCCCAGGGCCCGGGCGCAGGCGAGCAACCGCTCGGCGGCGGTGGGCTCGAGCCTCCCCAGGCGCTGCGCCAACTCGAGGGCGAAGGCCCCGCCCACGGCGACGGCCTCGCCGTGGCTGAGCCCGGGATCGAGGAGCTCGAGGGCGTGCCCCAAGGTGTGCCCGAAGTTGAGCAGGGCCCGCTCGCCGGCCTCGCGCTCGTCGCGCGCGACCACGCGCGCCTTGTGCTCGAGGCACGCGCGCACGACGGGCTCGAGGGCGTCGAGGTCGAGCGCCCGCAGGCGCGACGCCTTGGCCTCCAGCAGGCTCCACAGCGGCTCCCCGCGCAAGACGCCCGTCTTCCACACCTCCCCCAGGCCGCAGCGCACCTCCCGCGGGGGAAGGCTGGCGAGAAAGGGAAGGTGGCAGAGCACGGCGACGGGGGCGTGGAAGGCGCCGACTAGGTTCTTGGCGCCGAGGTTGATCGCGGTCTTCCCCCCGAGGGCGCTGTCGGCCATGGCGAGGAGCGACGTCGGCAGGTGCGCGATCCGAATTCCCCGCATGTAGGTGGCGGCGGCGAAGCCGGCGAGGTCGCCCACCACCCCTCCGCCGAGGGCCAGGACGAGCGAGGAGCGGTCGCACCCCCGATCGCGCAGGAAGCGCCAGGCCTCCACCAGCCGCTCGGGGCTCTTCGAGTCCTCGCCCGGGGGGACGGTGAACCGGCGCGCCTCGGGCCAGCGATCTTCGACCGCGGCGGCGTAGAGCCCCGCGACGCGTTCGTCGCAGACCAAGGCGATCCGCGTCGCGGGTCCGGCGGCCTCGCGCAGCCAGGCGAGGCCGGCCGCGAGGTCCCGCCCCACGCGCACGGGGTACGGGGGGCCGCCGCCGCGCTCGACGAGGAAGTCCGTCACGCCGGCGGCGGTGCTCCCTCGGCCTTCGAGCCCCCAGCCTCCGAACCGGCCTCTGCGCCGCCGGCCTCTGCGCCGCCGGCTTCTGCGCCGGCCTCTGCACCAGGTTCTGCGTCGCCGGCCTCCGCGCCGGCTTCCGCAGCGGGTTCTGCGCAGGCTTCCGCAGCGGGTTCTGCGCCGGCTTCCGCAGCGGGTTCTGCGCCGGCCTCTGCACCAGGTTCTGCGCCGCCGGCCTCCATGCCGCCGGGTTCTGCGCCGGCCTCCGTGCCGCCGGGTTCTGCGCCCCCGGCCTTGGCGCCAGGGGCCGTCTCTCGGCGCGCCCCCGCGACCGCGGCCTGAACCTCGCGCTTGGCGCGGGCCATAAAGTGCTTCCGCCGCCACCGTTCGAGTTCGGCCGTGCCGCGCGCGGAGACGCGCGCGTAGACGAACACCGCGAAGGCGAGCACCAGAATGACCGCGGCCCCGGCGTAGAGCATGCGGTCGTTCATGTAGTCCCAGCGAGGTGCCGGAGGCACGCGCCGGAAGCTCTTGGCCACCAGGTGCGGAACCGTCTTCACCCCCAGTTCGGGGTTCGTGGGGGTGAAGGAGTAGAGCTTGAGGAACGCGCCCACCAGCTCAATGGGCTCGCCGCGAGGACCGCTCTTGGGGTCGAAGGGTTTGTCCGTAACGGTGACGAAGTAGGGGCGATTGCCCGCGAGGAAGGTGCCCTGCCACACCCAGGCCAGACCGGACTCGTTGGGGTAGCGCTCGAGGACACGCTGGAAGAGCGGGGTGGCGAAGCGGCCGCGGAGGCGCACGAACCGGCCCCGCAGGCGGTCGAGGTGCGGGAATTCGCCCGTCTCGCGCGCCCGGCGCACGTCGAAGCCCGGCGGCGGCAAAAGGTCGCGGCGCTCGAAGGTGCCGTAGCGCTCCGGCGCGCGCTCGAGTTCCTCTTCGCCCATGCGGTGCACGCGGGCGATCAGCTCGTAGAAGCCGGGCTCCTCCACCACGTCGACGGCGAGGTCGCGCACCTGTTGGAGGCGCTCGTCGCTGGGCTCGAAGGGCTGGGCCGCCCCGGCCTCCTTGCCCTCGCGCTCGGCCCGCAAGCGGGCCTCGAGGGCGCGCTTGGCGGCGAGCGGGTCCTGGCTGGGGCGCGCGAGCGGCGTCGAGGGGTCGTAGCCCAGCTCGCCTCCGGCGGGGGCGCCTCCCTCGCGCGAGCCCAGGCGGACCGGAACGCCCGCGTCCTCCGAGGACGCGGGGCGCAGGGCACCGTTGATCAAGTAGGCGAGGAGGAGCAGGAGCACGATCCCCATGAGCACCAGACGGCGGGACTCCTGCCGAGACATGAACTCGGGCTGGGTCTGGGGATCGGGATGCACGGAAGGACCTCGGTCGGCGGCGAACACGCTGCAGGAACCCGGCAGCGACGGAGAGGGTTCCATGGTAGCAATCCGACGACGAGGGCCCGCGCAAGGGAGCGCGTCCGTGCGGGACCCGCGGCGCAGGAAGGACCTCGGCGCGACGAGGAGTGTTCAGGCGTGGAGGGCGGCGCGCGCGCGCGCCGCCTCCACCAGGCCGCGGAACAGCCCCAGCCCTCCGGGGGACTCGCCCAGCTCCTCGCAGTGCCACTGCACCCCGAGCAGGAAGCCCTCGGTCCCTTCGATGGCCTCGACGACGCCGTCGGGGGCGCGGGCGCTCACCCGCAGCCCGTCCCCCGGCTCGCGCACCGCCTGATGGTGGCGGGAGTTGACCTCGGCGCGCTCGCCGCCGAGGAGCGCCGCGAGCAAGGTGCCCGGCTCGACTTCGAGGGGGTGGCCCGCGCCGTCGTGGTCGAGTGGGCAGGCGACCTCCTGGGGAATGTCCTGAACGAGCCGCCCGCCGCGCACCAGGCAGAGCAACTGCATGCCGTAGCAAACCCCGAGCACCGGAAGGCCCTGCGCGAGGGCTGCCTCGAGCAGGCGGCGTCCGGCGGCCAGTCGCCGCGGGTCGACCTCCACGAAGCGCTCGCAGGGGCGCTGCTCCTCGCCCCACTCCCGAGCGTGGAAATCGTCGCCCCCAGGAACGACGAGCGCGTCCACGCAGGCAAGCTGCGCGCCGAGGGCGGGGGGCGGACAGGGCGGCAAGAGGATCGGCGTCCCGCCGGCGGCAAGGACCGCGTCGAAGTAGGCCTCGTAGCATTTGGCGTAGCGGCGGCCCGCCTCGGTGGCCTCTAGGTCGACTTCGATCCCGATCCTCGGCGGCGCGTTCACGGTGCCTCCACCCTCTCCGCAAGCTCCTTCGGCTCCCCCACCTATCGGCCCCAACGGCCCGCCTCCGCAGCCGTAACACAAGCGTGACCGACCGCGCCAACCCTTCCCCCTCCGTCCTCTACGCCGCCGGCGTGGCCTGCGCCCTGGCGGCCTTCGCCTTCGGGCACGCCCTGGCGGACGGCGGGGGCCCCAGGCCCCCCGCCGCCGAAGCCGCGGCGCCCGCCCGCCAGCTCGCGGTGGCCTTCCAGCGCGCCGCCCGAAGGGTCCGCCCAAGCGTATTGAACATTACCACCGAGCGCTGGGTGGACCTCGACCGCGCGAACCCCCTGATCGGCTTCCTCGGGCGCTTCTTCGAGGGCCGCGCCGAGGAGAGCCCCGCGCAGCTCCAGCGCTCCAACGGCACCGGCTTCGTCGTGGGCGCCTCGGGGCTGGCCCTGACCAACTACCACGTGGTGGCCGACGCCCAGCGGGTGTCGGTGACCCTCCCCGACCAGCAGGAGGTCCGCGCCGAGGTGATCGGCAGCGACCCCCTCAGCGACCTCGCCGTCCTCCGCCTCGAGCCCCACCCCGAGGGGCGGCCCTACGTCCCCGTCGAGTTCGGCGACTCGGACGCGCTGCAAGTGGGCGACTGGACCCTCGCCGTCGGGAATCCCTTCGGTCTCGACCAGACGGTCACGGCGGGGATCGTCTCGGCCAAGGGCCGCTCGCGGGTAGGCGTGGCCGCCTACGAAGACTTCATTCAGACCGACGCGGCGATCAACCCGGGCAACTCGGGCGGGCCCTTGCTCGACCTGGAGGGGCGAGTGATCGGCGTCACCACGGCGATCGCTTCGCGGAGCGGGGGATACCAGGGAATCGGCTTCGCCATTCCGAGCAACATGGCCCGCAAGGTCATGGAGGACGTCGTGGACCACGGGCGCGTGGTCCGCGGCTGGCTCGGCCTCTCGGTCCAGAACGCTTCGCCCAAGCTGGCCCGCCGCCTCGGGCTTGGGGAGCAGGGCGGCGCGCTCGTGGGCGGCGCCGTCCCGGGCAGCCCCGCCGACGAAGCCGGCCTCCAGGCCGGCGACTTGATCGTGGCCGTGGCCGGCCAGCCGGTCACCGACGCCAGCCGCCTGCTGCACCTCGTCGCCACGGCCGACGTCGGCGCGCCCCTCGAGCTGCGGATCGTGCGCGAGGGCCGTCCCCACGCAGTAAGCGTGGTGCCCGTGGAGCGGAAGGCTCCCGCCGCCGAAGGAGAGCCCCCCGCTCGGGGCTCGGCGCCGGCGCCGGAGGGAATCGGAATCACCGCCCGCCAACTGGAGCCCCGCCTTGCCCGCGGACTGGGCTTCGCACCCGACGCGCAGGGGGTGGTCATTACCCGCGTCGAGCACGGCTCCCTCGCCGCCGAGCAGGGCATTCGCCCCGGCCTGATCCTCCAGGAAGTGGACCGCCGCCCGATCCACACCCTCGACGACCTCGAGGCGGCCGTGCGCGCGCTCGATCTCTCGCAGGGGGTCTTGCTCCGCGTCTGGGACGGCGAGTTCTCCCGCTTCGTCTTGATCGACTGACGGCCGCCCGCCTGCGAAGCACCTTGGGCTGGCTGAACCTCACGACTCGTCGGCGGCGACGTCGGCTGGCGACGGGGCGCCCGCCCGGGGCTCCGGCTCGGCTCTCCCTCAGGCCGAGCGGGCCAACCGCGACCCCGAGCTGAGTCGTTCGAGCGCCCTGGCGAGCTCGCGGGCGAGCTCCCGAGCGCTGGCGTAGCGCTTCTTCGCCTCGTAGCGCATGGTCTTGCGGCAGATCCGGATCACGTCCTCGGGAACCAGCATGCGGGTCATGAGCCGCCGGTATTCGCGGTCGAATCGACCCCGCAGGTCCTGCATGGACTCGGGGCACTTGGGGAAGCGGCGGGTGATCATGACGCACAGGACCACCCCGAGCCCGTAGAGATCGGCCCGGCCGTCCACTTTGTAGCTGTCCCCGGCGCACTGCTCGGGGGAGCAATAGCGCAAGGTCCCCACGGCGGTCCCCGAGGCGGTGAGGCCGAGGTCCACCTCGCTCTTGTCGTGGGCGAGGCCGAAGTCGGCGAGGAGGGGTTCGAAGCGCCGGTCGATCAGGATGTTGCTCGGCTTTACGTCGCGGTGGACGATGCCGTGCTCGTGAATGTAGTCGAGGGCCTCGGCCAGCTTGCGGGCGATCTCCAGCGACTGGCGGAGGGTCAGGGTCTGCGCGGCCACCACGTCGTTGAGGTTCTTCCCGTCCACGTACTCCATGGCGAAGTACGGGCGCCCCCCCGAGCGTCCGCAGGCGACGATCTCGACCAGGTTGGGGTGGCGCAGCCGCGAGAGGATCCGGACCTCGCGACGGAAGCGCGCCACCGCGTTGTGGTGCCGATGCACCGCCTCGCGGGAGAGGTGCTTGAGGGCCACCAGGCGTTCGTCGCGCACGTCGAGGGCCAGGTGAATGACCCCGGCGGAGCCGCGCCCGAGTTCTTGGAGGAGTTTGTAGTGTCGCCGTCCCATGCCGCCCCTAAGAGCAAGGACCGCACCCAGTTGGGCGCTGCCCGCGCAAGTCCTTTGGTGTTCTTGCGTGGTTGGTTTCCTGACCGCATTGGGCGACATGCGTCGCAGCGAAGCGTTGCACCATGGCGTGCGGCGCGCCGGAACGTCTCACGGTACGGGTCGGAGGAGGCGGGTCCGCAGCGCGTTCAGAAGGCGTTGGGGTGGACGAAGCCTCGCACCGCGGTGAGCGCGAGGATCTTGAGGTCCAAGAGCAACGACCAGCGGCGAATGTAGTCGAGGTCGAAGCGCAGCCGCTCCTTTACGGGCGCGTCTCCGCGCAGGCCGTGGACCTGCGCCCACCCGGTCATGCCGGCGCGAACGCTGTGGCGGAGCATGAACTCGGGAAGCTCGCGCTCGAGGGCCGGGTAGTGGCCGAGGGGTTCCGGCCGAGGGCCGACCAGGCTCATGTCGCCGCGGAGGACGTTGAGGAGCTGGGGCAGCTCGTCGAGGCTCGTGCGCCGCAGGAAGGCGCCCACGCGGGTGCGGCGCGGATCGTCCCGCAGCGTGCGGGTGGGGCCGATCCGCTCGGCGTCGACGCACATGGTGCGGAACTTGAGGATCGTGAAGCGGCGGCCGCCCCAACCGACGCGGAGCTGGCGAAACAGCACGGGCCCCGGAGAACTCAGCTTGATGGCGGCCGCGATGAGGGCGAGGAGGGGCGAGAACACGAGGAGGAGGGCCGCGGCCCCCAGGAGGTCGAAGCCGCGTTTGACCCAGGCGTCGAGCCCCGTGTGGGGCCCCTGACGAAGGGTGATCAAGGGCAGGTCGCCCAGGCGGAAGACCTCGGGACGAATCAGAGCGCAGCCCGCGAGGTCCGGCGCGAAGTGCACGTCCACCGGCGTGCGGCTGAGGGCGCGGTCGAGTTCGCGCAGCCGCAGGGGGGCCTCCTGGGGCACGGCGAGGTAGACGTCTTCGACCCCGTAGGCTGCGACGACGTTCGGCACCTCGTCGAGGGTCCCCAAGACGGCGGCCCCTGGGTCGGGCTCCTCCCCCGCGGACCCGGTCGGGATCCAGCCGACGAGCTCCACGCCGAGCCCTTCGTAGCGCAGGTGTTCGCACAAGAGCCGCGCCGGCTCGCCGCCGCCGACGACGAGCGCGCGCCGCAGCCCCACCCCGCGGCGCCGAAGGGCCCGCTCTGCGGCGCGCAGAACGGCCCGTCCGCAGAGGAGGCAAAGGGGAGTGCCTCCGGCGAAGGCCACCGCCATGAGGCGGGAATAACTCTGCGCGCGGTCGAAGAAGGTTGCGGCGACGGTGAGGACCACGACGTAGACGCTGCCGCGGAGGACGATGCGCACCTCCTCGGCGGCGCCGCGGGGCGGGCGGCGGTAGACGCCGGCGGCCTCGAGCGCTGCGGCGGCGAGGGCGAGCGCGAACGGGAGGGGGCGGAGCAAGTGTTCGGCGAGCGGCTCGAGGCCGGAGCCGCTTTCGACGAGCCCCGAGGCGAAGCGCAGCTGGTACGCCGCCGCCAACGCCAGGCCGACCGCGAGGAGGTCGGCCGCGCGCCGTGCGAGGAGGGCCGGGCGTCGGGCGCCGAGGTTCATGGGGGCGCCATTCTGTCCAGTTGCCCCGGGGAAGGAAAGAAGCGAGCCAGGAACTCCCGCAGCCCAAAGCCGCTCTGGGGAAGCAGGCCGCGTTCCTCGAGCCAAGCGAGCTGACGGCGCAGCGCCGGACGGATCGGCGAGTGCCCGTGTCCGAGCTCGCGCTGGGCCTTGCGGTCGTCGATGAACCAGTAAAGGGACATGCTGCGCCCAATGGCCTCGTTGAGGCTGATGTAGGTGCCGTCGTCCGCCCCGCGGGCGCGGGCGACCCACTCGCCCAGGCAACCGAGGGCGCGCATGCCCGCGCGCGAAACGGGCAGGGGCGGCACGCGGATTCCGAGTTCCTCCCGCAGCAGGTCGACGAAGGCTCGGTTGGTCAGGTTCGCGCCGCCCAAGAGGTAGTTCCCGCCCCGAGGGGCTTTCTCGGCGGCAAGGACGTGCGCCCGGGCCACGTCCCGGACGTCGACCAGGCTCGCCCCGCCGGGGGGTGCGAAGGGCAGCCGGGCGTAGGCCAGGCCGACGAGCGCCCACGAGGAGTGCATGCTGCGGTCGCCCTCGCCGAGGCAAAGGCCCGGATGCAGGAGCACCGCGTCGAGGCCGCGCGCGACCCCCTTGAAGACCTCTGCCTCGGCAAGGCACATGGAGGTCACGTGGAAGGAGTGGAAGCGCTCGGTGGTGGGGGCGCCCTCCTCGTCCACGGGGACGGGCTCGCTCGTCCCCGAGTAGATCCCCACGCTTCCCGTGTAGATCAGGCGCCCCACTCCCGTCGCGAGGCAAGCCTCCACGACGTTGCGGGTGCCGAGCACGTTGACCCGGTAGAGAACGGGGGCGTGCCGCTCCCAGAGGGAGAGGACGCCGGCGGTGTGCACCACCAGATCGCGCCCCGCGAAGGCCGCGCGCAAGCTCTCCGGAACGGTCAGGTCGCAGAGAACCCGCTCGACCTCGAGTCCCGCCAAGGCGGAGGCGTCGCTCCCCGGACGAACGCTGGTGGCCACCTCGTGCCCTTGGCCGAGGAAGGCGTGCACGACGTGCCGACCGACGAAGCCCGTGCCGCCGAGGACGAAGACTCTCATGGGCGCGGATTCTATGCCCCGCGCCCGCGGCGGCCGAGGCCGAGCGGGGGGCCCTCGTCAGCCGGCGGGCTGCTCCGAAGAGCTCGTCGGCTGACGCCCGCTCGCGCGCGCGTTGCGGCGCAGCTTCTGCAGCAACTCCTCGCTCCAGCGCACGCTGCGGTTGCGTCCGGTCTCCTTGGCCTCGTAGAGGGCGTAGTCGGCCTTCTTGATCAGGCGCGCCATGGTCTCGCGCTCGCCCGGGGCCACGGTGGCGATCCCAATGGACACGGTCTTGCGGATCGTGCGCTCGTTGCCGATGGGGAACTCCTCGGCCGCCACGGCCCGCAAGATGCGTTGGGCGACCTTGGCGGCGAGGCCCGCGTCCGCCTCGGGGAGAATGATCGTGAACTCCTCGCCGCCGTAGCGGGCGACTGTGTCGGAGTCGGGACGCACGCACTTCTTCAGCAAGCGGCCCAGGGTGCGCAGCACGGCGTCCCCGGCCTGGTGCCCGTAGGTGTCGTTGGTGTGCTTGAAGTGGTCGATGTCCAAGATCAGCAGGGAGAGCGGAGTCCCCTGGGCGCGGGCCGTGGCGAGATCCTGCTCGAGGCGTTGCTCGAAGTGCCGACGTAGGTAGACCTTGGTGAGGCTGTCCACCGTGGCCTTCTCGTAGAGTTCGGCGTTCTCGAGCACGACCCCGAGCTGCCCGGCGAGGATGTCCAGGATCTTCTGATCGTTGCCGGTGAAGGACGAGCCGTCCGTCTTGTCGGTCACCGCGATGGTCCCGCGAATGCGCGTCTGCGTCCCCTTCAGGGAGCCGCGCCGGCTCTTGGTCACGATGGGCACGATCAAGAAGGAGCGGCTCGAGTAGCGCGGGTTGGGGACGTAGCCGAGCTCCCGCAGGTCCTGCACCAGGAGCGGGCGCCCCTCCTCGATCACCTGCCGGCAGAAGCGCTCGCCGATGTCCGTGCCGCGAATCTTGTTCCAGACTTCTTTGGTCATGCCCTGCACGCTCTCGAGCCGCAGGCGTCCGTCTTCTCCCACGAGAATGATGCTCGCCTTGAAGCAGCCGAGCTGCTGGCAGGCGATCTTCCCGGCCTCCTTGAGGACCTTGTTGCGGTCCAAGTAGCTGGAGAGCTGCTGGATCGCTCGCCCGAGGTGGAAGAGCTGGCGGTTGTAGTCGCGGCCCTTGTGGTAGGCCTTGCAGTTCTCCATGAGAATCGCGACGAACTGCGCGATGCCGGCGAGCAAGTCGAGATCCTCGGCGGAGAAGCTGCGCTCGGTCGTGCTGTCGACGAGGATCAGCGCGACGACCTGCGACTGGTGAATGCAGGGGACGCACATGAAGGAGCGCACGTTCGAGTCGACGATCGACTTGCCGGAGAGGAAGCGGTCGTCGTCGAGGGCGTCGGTGCAGAGCAGCGCCTCCCGGCTGCTGAGGACGTGCTTGATGATCGTCCGCGAGACGACGTCCTCGCCCTCGAGGCCGCGGCCGCGACTCTTCGTGGCCAGAGGCTTGAGCCTCCTTTGGTCCTCCATGGTGAGGACCACGCAGCGGTCCGCGTCGAAGACACGCAGGACCTCGCGCGCGAGGCGGTCACCGAGCTGACGGAGGAAGCGGATTCCCGAGAGTTCGTGCGCGAGGCGGAAGAGGGTCTTGAGGCGTTGGTCGACCGCGTTCGAGCGGTCGAGGGACTCGATGACCGACTCGGCGTCCTCGAAGGTCTTCCGCCGCGCCTGGATCTGCGAGCGGAGCAGGTCGTCGGTGTCGATGCTCTGCGCCTCGGGGTTCTCTCGCTCGGGCTCGTCGTCCTCGGAGAACACGAAGGTCGTGTCCGCGATGGTGACCCAATCGCCGTGCTGGAGGCGGGTCGACTTGAACACCTCGCCGTTGACGAGGAGGGCCTTGGTCTGGTCGAGGTTGTGGATCTCGTAGCCGTAGCGCTTGCGCTGAATCTGCGCGTGGTGGGCTGAGATCCGTCGGTCGTGGAGGACGATCGTGTTCTCGCTCGCACTCCCGAGCGTCTCCTCGCGGCGACTGAGGGCGAAGGTCTTCCCGCGGTCCTCTCCCTCGACGATGGTCAGTTGCGCCAAGGCCTACTTCCCTCGCATGAGTTCCTTGAACCGCGGCAGCTTCCGCACCGGGTCGAATCCCTTCTCGTTGCGGATCCGCTCGTAGCCCTTGAAGGTGGTCTTGAAGGAGGACTCGAGCGCGTCGAGCGAGCGCCGCCGGTAGTCCTCCCGAGTGTCCTCGTCGATCCCCTCGTCGCCGCTGCGAACCGACCAGCAGAGTGCCTGCAGGTAGTGGCTGATCCCCGACTGCGGGTCGAGTTCGAGCGCCTTGCGGTAGTCGCGCATGGCCTTCTCGTAATAAGGCTTCTTCTCGTCGAGTTGGGCCTGCAGGCCGGCCATCTTGAACCACAAGAAGCCACGGTAGAGATAGGCGGTGACGTGCTTCGGATTTAGTTCGAGGGTGCGGTCGAAGTCCGCGATCCCGCGCTCGAGGTCTTCGCGACCGACCTGCTTGAACTCGGTCTTCGCCACGTAGAAGAAGCCGCGCAGGAAGACCACGTAGCTCTCGTTGGGGTGGTCGCTGACGATCTTGTTCAACTCGGTGATCACCCGGTTGAGGTCGACGACGTAGGAGATCTGGTAGACCTTGTTGTAGACCTGGTCGGCAATCCGAGGGTCGAGTTCGAGTGCCCGCGAGAAATCCAGGATCCCGGGCACGAAGTTGCCGATCTTCAGGTAGCAGGTCCCCCGCTCGTAGTAAGCGTCCGAGTAGCCGGGGTTGAGCTGCGTGGCGCGATCGAAGTGCTTGATCGCCTCCGAGTAGTTGAGCCGGTCGCGCAGGGCACGCCCCGCGCCCAGTTCCCGCTTCGCCGCCTCGCGGGCGGCCGACTCGACCGCCTCCAGGCGCGTGGCGGCCTGCCGCTCCGCCGCCGCGTCGCCCAGCCGGCGCGCGACCTCGGCGGACAGGCGCAGGTAGGCCTTGGCGTTGTTGATGTGCTCGGGGTCTGCCGCGAGCAGTTCCTGCCCCGAAGGGATCGTCCGCACGGCCTCGCGCAGATCCCGCTGGGCCTCCCGAAGCCGGGTACCGTCGTCCCGCCCGTCCGTTTGGGCGAGCAGGGCCCGGGCCCGACCGTAGTGGGCGTGCGCGGCCTCGGCTGGTTGCTCGGCAACCGCGATCGCGCGCTCGAACTCCTTTTGCCCCCGAGCGGGGTCGCGCTCGGGCCCACCCGCGCCTTTCCCAACCGGCGGCAGGGCGTCGGTAAACACGAAGCCCCGCAGCTCGTAGGCCTCGCGGAGAAAGGGGTCGGCCGCAACGGCGCGTCCCGCCAAGGCGAGGGCGTCGGCGTTGTTCTCCCAGTCGACGCAGAGGCGGGCACGGGCGTGCAGGGCCGAGGCGTTCCACGGCTCGAGAACGGCGGCGCGCGCGAGGGCGAGCCGAGCTTGCTGGAAGTATTCGGGCTTCTTGGAACGCTGCGCGAGGCCTTCGAAGCGCAATCCCTCGAGGTAGAAGAAGCCGGCTTCGCCCACCCCGAGTGCGCTCGCCTCGCGTGCGGCGGCGAAGAGCTCGCGCGCTCGCTCCTCGTCGCCCGCGAGCAGGGCGAGGCGGGCGAGGCCCGCCTTGGCGGCCAGCGAACGGGCGTCGGCTGCCAGTGCGGCGTCGAAGGCCTTTCGCGCGGCCTCCCGGGCGGAGGCGTCGGGCTCCGCGCCCAGCAGGTAGCTGTGGCCGAGCAGGGCCTGCACTTCGGCGAGCGGCTCGTCCCCGGCGGCGGGACTCGCCGTCGCCCCCTCGTCGTCGTCCCAGTCGTCGTCCTCCCACTCGTCCTCGCTGGAGGCCGCGCTCTCCTCTGCGGGAAACTTGATGCTCGGGCGCTCGGCGAGAACTTCGAGGGCGCGCTGCAGGGGAGCGCGGGCCGCCGCGGCGTCTCCTTCGAGGAGGGCCACGCGCGCTCGGCCCACCAGCGCCGGAAGGAAGCCCGGCGCCTGGGCCAGGGCCTCGTCGTAGCGCCGCGCGGCTTCGCCGCGTCGCTGCTTGGCGAGGGCCTCGGCCTTCGCCGCCTCCTCCTCGCTGGCCGCCGTGCCCGCTCCCTGCCTGCCGGCCGCGCGGCCCCGGCG
Organism: Planctomycetota bacterium; assembly: GCA_003695705.1. Classification (GTDB taxonomy): domain Bacteria; phylum Planctomycetota; class J058; order J058; family J058; genus J058. The sequence continues at coordinate 3,685 of RFHU01000111.1, read as the reverse complement.
GATCTCCGCCCGGCACTCGACCGGGTCGGAGAGGGCGAGGTCGAGGCTCGCCAAGGCGGCGAGGGCCTCGGCCTTCGCAGCGAGGGCTTCGGGCTCTTCGGAGGAGACGACGTCCTCGTACTGCTGCCGGGCGCGGTCGTATTGGAGCATGCGCTCCTGGGCGCGCCCGAGGCCGACGTATGCCGGATAGAACTGCGCCGAGCGAGAAATTGCGACCTCGTAGTCCTTGGCTGCCTGCTGGTACTTGCCTTGCGCGAAGTGCAACTCCGCGCGGTAGTAGTAGCCGTCCGGCAGCGACGGGGTAATGTCGATGGCCTCGGTGAGGTCCTCCTGCGCCTCGGTGTAGTGCCCGAGCGCCTGGTGCGCGCGGCCGCGCCATACGTAGCCCTCGAAGGAGTCGTCGTCGAGGTCGAGGGCCTTGCCGAAGTCCCGCAGCGCGTCGTCGTAGCGACCCAGGAGCATGTTCGTCTCGCCGCGGGCGAGGTAGGCGCGCACGGCCTTGACCTCGGTCTCGATCACCTGGGTAAAGGCCTCCAGCGCCTTGAGCGGCTCGCCGGCCTGCGCGTGGACACGGCCCAACGCAAGGCGAGTCTCCATGTGGTCCGGCGCCTGGGCGAGGATCTCGGCCAGCGTGGAGAGGGCCTTCTCGTAGTTCCCCTGAGCGGCGTAGGTGCGCCCCACTTCGAGCCGGAGGAGGAGGGCTCCGGGCTCGGTCTTGGTGGACGCGTGGGCGAGCCCTTCCTGGAAGAGTTCCTGGGCGCGGGCCAGGGCCTCCGGCGTCCCTTGCACGGCGTGGGCCTTGCCCATTTCCAGGTAGATCCGCTGATAGATCGCCTCGGTGCGCTCCTTCTCTTGGTCGAGGTAGCCCTGGTTCCGCTCGACGGTGTTCCAGCGGGTGTAGTTGGCGTCCTGGGCAAGCAGGGGAAGCTCCTCGAGGCTGCGGAGGGCCTCGTCGAGGTCGGCGAGCGCTCCCTGGGGGTCGCGCTCGCGGAGTCGGGCCACGGCCGAGTTGATGTGGGACTGGGCGCCGGCGCGCTTCTGTCCGACGTCGTTCTTGAAGGAGGTCCACTCGTGGTCGCGGTTGATCTCCTCCTCGACGCGGATGCGTTCGCGGTGCTTCCAGTAGAGGAGCCCCAGGCTGCCCGAGAGCGCCAAGGCCGTGATGGTCGAAATGACCACCACCGGCATGTTCTTCTTGGCCTTCTTGATGGCCCGGCCGATGGGGCCGAGGGGGCGGGCCTTGATCGGATCCCCTTGCAGGTAGCGCTCGATGTCCTCCGCGAGCTCCTGGGCGGTCTGGTAGCGCCGCGCCAGGTCCTTCTCCATGGCCTTGAGGACGATGGTGTTCACGTCCTTGTCGATCCGCGAGTCGTGCTTGCGCGGGGGGATCGGCTCTTCCTCGAGGATCTTGTGGTAGACCTCCATGGTCGTCTCCCCGTGGAAGGGGAGCTTGAGCGTGAGCAGCTCGTAGAGGATCACCCCTAGGGCGTAGACGTCCGCCCGCTGGTCGATGTCCACGTCGCCGCGGGCCTGCTCCGGAGGCATGTAGAAGGGCGTCCCGACCACGGCGCCCGTGCGCGTGAGCATGGACTTGTGGTCGATCTGCTTGGCGAGGCCGAAGTCGGTCACCTTGGGGTGGCCGTCGGTGTCGAGCAAGACGTTGGCCGGCTTGAGGTCGCGGTGGATGATCCCCTTGCCGTGGGCGTAGTGGATCGCGTGGGCGACCTCTTGCACGATGGTCAACACCCGCTCGACGGGGAGCTTCTCCTTGCGCTTCACGATGGCGTCGAGGGGATCCCCCTCGATCAAGTCCATGGTGAAGTAGTGGAAGCCCTCGTGGCAGCCGACCTCGTGGACGGCCACGATGTTCGGGTGCTGCAGCTTGGCGGCGGCCTCGGTCTCGCGCTTGAAGCGGCGGATTTGCTTTTCGGAGGCGTTCTCGCCCTCCTTCATGACCTTGAGGGCGACGATGCGCTTGAGGCTCCGCTGGCGGGCGCGGTAGACGATGCCCATGCCGCCGCGGGCGATCTCGCCGATGATGTCGTAGGGGCCGAACACCGTCTCCACGCTGCCGTCGGGGTTGCGGCGCGTGGTCATGGCGTGGGCGATGGGATCGTCGGGGGCGAGGTTCGGCGGGAACTCGGCCTCGGCGGCGGCCGCGAAGGCCGCGTCGCTCACCGGCGCCCCGAAGGCGCTTCCCTGCTGGCCGAAGGCGCTTCCCTGCTGGCCGAAGGCGCTTCCCTGCTGGCCGAAGGCGCTTCCCTGCTGGCCGAAGGCACCCGACCCGACCGGGCCTGCGTGGGTGCCGTGGGGGCCGCGGCGGACCCCGTTCGAGCCCGCGGGGCCGGCGCCCCGGGCGTCGGTGTAGCTGTAGTCTTGGTCCACGACTTGGGTGCGGCCCGGCCCGCCGGCGCCTCGGAACGCAGAACCCGCGCGGGTGTCGTGCGCGCCGCTCGGCACAGGAAGCGGCGGGGGGAGGACCGACCCGCCGCAGCCAGGGCAGCGCAGGGGCCCTTCGGTGCGAACGGCCGGCGCCGGCCAGCGGTAGCCGCAGGCCGAGCAGACGGCCACGCGGCCACCGGGGTCCGAGCCGCCGTTGCCCGAGCGGAGTGCGCTGCCGGGCCGGGAACCGGAGCGGCGCTGCGCCTCGCCCCAAAGGGCGCGGGCGGCGCTCGAGTCCAGGATCCCTCGGTCGACGAGCATGCGCGCGAGGTGCTGCCCGTTCCCCGCGCTGCGCAGCTCGGCGCAGGAACGGACCTGCTCGCGGGTGGCGATGCCGCGCTCGATGGCCAGCCGACCGAGTTCGATCTCCGCCGCGCTCAGCGTCATGAAAGCACCGCCCCGCGCCGCCTCCCTCGAACCCCGCGAGCGGAGGCGAACGCCGCCAGTTGGATAGTACTGATGCCCCCAGGGGCTGTCAATCGAGGCACCTCCGACAAGGGCTTGCCGGGCATGGGTTTATGGCTCCGGCGGCCGCCGCGCACCGCCTTCGTCCCACCAGTGCAGCCCGCTCCCCAAAGGGGTCGCCGGCGCCCGCGGCGCCACCCCTCCGACCCCGTGGGGGACGCCTCAAAGGAAGCGGAGCGGATCGAAGCGCTCGATGGGAATGGCGCGAACGCGGGGGAGCGGACCGCCCTCGAAGGCTTCGGCGTCGTCCTCGAGGTCGAAGAGCTCTGCGCTTCCTGCGGCCTTGAGTTCGAAGTAGTCTCCGCTGAGGTATTCGGTGAAGCCCAGGACCCCCAACCGGCGTCCGCTGGCGGCGCACGCGGCGAAGGCGTCGCGGAAGTCGTTGTCGTGGCTGACGAGGAGCACGTCCCCCGGACGCTTCGCGAGGGCCTCGAGGGTGCGCAGGATCGCCATGTCCACGACCTTTTGGTCGCTCGAACCGACCAAGGGAATGGGCACGAAGCCCGCGAGGCGAAGCGCCTGCACGAAGGTCCCCGGCAGGCCGCGGCTGGCGTTGAGGAAGAAGAGCGCGCGGGCCGGCTTGCCGTAGGTCTTCTCCGCGAACTGGCGCACCCGATCCCAGCGGGGCCGCTGCTCGGGCCGCGGCTTCCCTTCGAGGATCTGGCCGAGGGTGCGGTCGACGTTCTCACCGTCGACCAGAACGTAGACGGGGGCTTCGCTCATGGGCGGTCACTTTACCCCGCGCTCGGGCTCCTCGCCGCCGGGCGGCGGCGAGCGG
>RFHU01000110.1 GCA_003695705.1 Planctomycetota bacterium | reverse complement strand
GCGGTAGCCGAGGTAGCGGGTCGCGAGGGCGTCGAGGCCGTGGCTGGGCGTGGAGGGATCGAGGACGTAGCTCTCGAGCAGGGTGTCGAAGGCGATGCCGCGCACCTCGATGCCGTGCCGGGCGAGGACCTGCACGTCGTATTTGACGTTTTGCCCGCCCTTGAGCACCGCGGGGTCCTCCAGGAGGGGGCGCAGTCGCTCGAGGTGCGCGCGGAAGTCGAGCTCGAGGGGGAAGAGTTCGAAGGCGCTCTGGCCGAGGCGCTCCTCGGCGCCGAGATACCACGCTTCGCCGGGTTCGATGGCGAAGGCCATGCCCACGATCTCTGCTTCCCGCGGCTCGAGGCTGGTGGTCTCCAGGTCGAAGACGAAGCGACCCGCCGCGCGGAGGCGGGCCACCAACTCGTCGATCTCCGCGGCCGGGACGCGGTGGTGCACGTGGGGGTCGTCGTCGATGGCCACGGCGAAGCGCTTGGCGAACTCGCGGAATTCGAGCTCGGCGAAGAGCTCGGCCAGGGCGGGGCGGTCGGGCTCGCTGGGGGCGAGGGCGTCGAGGTCTTCTTCCAGCGGGACGTCGGTGAGGATGGTCACCAGCTCGTAGGAGAGGCGTGCCTGCTCCACGTTGGCGAGGATCTTCTCGCGCAGCCCGCGCTGGGGGACTTCCTCGGCGCGCGCCAGGGTCTCTTCGAGGGAGCCGAAGCGCTCGAGGAGCTCGACGGCGCGCTTCGGGCCCACGCCCGGGATGCCCGGCACGTTGTCCGAGCTGTCGCCCACCATGGCCAAGTAGTCGCGGAAGCGCTCGGGGGGCACGCCGAAGGTCTCTTCGACGCTCTTGCGGGTCAGCCGCAGGGGGCGACCGCCGGGGCGGGCGCGCCAGGGGTTGAAGAGGGTGATGCGCTCGTCGACGAGCTGGCAGAAGTCCTTGTCGCCGGTGACGATGATCACCTCGTGGCCGGCGTCCGCCGCGCGACGGGCGAGGGTGCCGATCACGTCGTCCGCTTCGACGCCCGGCACGCCGAGGGCCGGAACCCCGAGGGCGCGCACGATGCGGTCGATGTAGGGGAGGGAGGCGACCAGTTCGTCGGGCATCTTCTCGCGGGTGGCCTTGTAGTCCGCGTAGCGCTCGGTGCGGAAGGTCTCCCGGGAGACGTCGAAGACCACCGCCACGCGGTCGGGGCGCTCCGCGTCGAGGACGCGCAGCAGGTCGCGCGTGAAGCCGAAGGCGGCCGAGGTGTTCAGCCCCTGGGCGTTGCGCAGGGGGTTCTTCACGAAGGCGAAGTGGCTCCGGTAGGCCATCGCCGAGCCGTCGAAGAGGAGCACGCGGAGGGGCTGGGTCACGTCGCCTCGGAGAGGGGCGCGGCGCTCGCCGCGGCGCGGCCCCTCTTCCTGCGGCGGAGGACCGCGCGCAGGACGTAGGCTGCCGCGGCCAGGGTCGCCAGGCAGAAGACGACGGCCAGGGCCGCGAAGAGGAGGGAGAGGACGGAGGCTGCCAGGCACAGTCCGTCCTCGAGGAAGGAGAGCACGGGGTTGGCCACGCCGGCGGTGGTGGCGGTGGAGGCGACGCGCGCCGTGGCCTTGGCGGAGTGCACGCTGAGGGCGGCGCCCCCGCCGGCGACGAGGGCGGTGATCGCCGTGATCCAGGTGGGGAGGTCCACCACGACGGCGGCGCACACGACCACGCCGGCGATGGTGCGCACGGGGGTCTGGACCGCGTCGAGGGCGTGGTCGAGGGCGGGGATCTTGTCCGCCGCGACCTCGGCGACGACGGCCACCGCGAGGGCCGCCAGGCAGGGAGTGCTGGCCAGCCAGCGGAAGCCCTCGTTGAAGGAGACCTGGTCGTCGAGGAGGCGGCCGAGGAGGCCGGCGGCGAAGAGGGGCAGGAAGGCCCGCAGGCCGCAGCTCGCGGCGAGGGAAACCCCCAAGGCGATCGAGAGGATGGTCTCCATTGGGTCCCGATTCTACGATGGGGGCGCGATGAAACCCCGCCGCCGCTTGCGCCTCCAGGTCACCTTCGCCGCCTTGCGGGAGGCGGGGGATTGGCGTCCGCTGCCCGGTTGCCCCGGTCGCTGGGTGCTCCCGGGCCCTCGGGCGGTCTCCCCCGCGGACCTCGTCGGGCAAGGAGTTCCCGTCCGGGTCCACGAGGTCCCCGGAGCGCGGGACCCGGTGCACGTGGCGGTCGTGCCCGGCGGCGGGCTGATCTCCTACGCGCGCGCGGACGGTCGCTTCGTGCACACCCTCAACGACGACGAGGGGCTGCGGCGGAAGCTCGAGCAGCTCGGCGTTCCCTGCGAGCCCGCGCCGTGAAGGCGCCGGCGGAGATCGACGGCTACCGCGTGGTGGGCGTCCTCGGTCGCGGAGGAATGGGCGAGGTCTTCGAGGTGGAGGACCCGGCCGTAGGGCGTCGCCTGGCCCTGAAGCTCGGTCCCGGGCCGGGCGCGGAGCCGGACGAGCAGGAGCGCTTCGCCCGCGAAGGGGAGGTCCTCGCGCGGGTGCGGCACCCGAACCTGGTCCGCGTGCATGCGGTGGGGAGGTCGGAGCGGGGGGCCTACTTGCTCATGGAGCGGGTGGAGGGGGAGCCGCTGGACCGCGTCCTCGAGGCGGGAGCGCTGCCGCCGCAGCAGGCGGCTTCCTTGGTGCGCGAACTGGCGGGGGCCGTCGCGGCGCTCCACGCGGCCGGCGTCGTGCACCGAGACATCAAGCCGCAGAACGTGCTCTTGCGCGCCGACGGCAGCCCCGTGCTCGTGGACCTCGGCCTGGCCCTCGACACGAGCAAGGAGCGCCTCTCGCGCACGGGCTCCTTGCTCGGAACGCCGGCGTGCATGAGCCCCGAGCAGGCCCGCGGGGACCCGCGCGCCGTGGGGCCGGCGAGCGACGTCTACGCCTTGGGGGCGCTGCTCTTTTGGCTCCTCTGCGGGCGTCCGCTCTTCGGTTCTCTGGGCGGCCTGCCCCTTCTCGACGCCGTCGCGCGCCTCGAGCCCGAGTGGCCCCCCGACGCCGGGCACGTGCCCTCGGCCTTGCGCGCCCTTTGCCTGCGGGCCCTCGCCAAGCGTCCGGAGGCGCGCCCGCGCCTGGAGGAGTGGCGGTCTGGCCTCGAGGCCTACCTGGAGGGGAGGCAGGACGCGCCGCCGGGCAGGCGTCGGCGCGCCGTCCTGCTGGGCGCGGCGGTCGGCGGCGGGCTCGTCGGCGTCGCTCTGATGGCGGTGTTCCTCGGAGGCCGGCGCGCCGCGGAGCCGCGGGGAGTGCTGCCGGCGCCGGGGGGCGGCGTGGTCGGTCCTCCGGCCGGTACGAGTCCTCCAGGGGGTGGCCGTCGCGCGGAACGCTCCGCAGAGCCCGTGCCATCCGGGCTGGTCGCCGCCCTGAACGACGGTCGGGCGAGCGAAGAGGACTTCGCGCGCGCGCGGGAGCTCCTCGCCGCCGGGGGCAAGGGAACCGCGCGCCTGCGGCGGGCCTACCTGCGCGGGCGCCTCGCCTCGGGAGCGCCGCGCGTCGTCGCGCGGCTCGGCGAAGGCCCGCGCCACGGACGGGTTTGCTGGTTCGACGAGGATCGCTTCCTGTGGGTGGGGCGCGAGCAGGACGTCGTGCTCGGCTGGCGGCGGGGGAGTGACGCTGAGCCGGTCTTTCGGGCAGCAGCGTCCCGGGAGAAGGGGTGGAGGGAAACGCGCCCGCGCGTCGCGTGGGAACGCCTGTGGCTGAGCGGCGGGGAAGGCGGCCGGGAGCTCCGCGCGCGGGCTTGGGGCTCGGGACCTCCGCTGCTGAGCTCCCCTGGCGAGGGGACGGTGACCGCCGTCGCCCTCGGGCGGCGGGGGGAGCAGCGCCTGCTCGCCGTGGCGCGCCGGCCAAAGCGCGTGCAGGACCCAGCGCGGATCGTCGTCTACTCCTTGGAAGACGGGGGGCTGCGAGCCGTCCAGCGGCTGGAAGGCGGGCACGCGGCCACCTTCTCCCGGTCCGGCCTCGAGGACGAACGACCTCCGCTGGTGACCGACCTGGTCTTCGCCGACGAGGGGCGCCTCCTCGTCTCCGCAGGGCACGCGGGCTGGGTGTGCGAGTGGGACCTTTCCCCCGTTGGCGCGGAGGCGGCTGCGTCTTCGCGGCCCCGCGCCCGGCTCCTCGTCTCCACGAAGCGGCGGCTGACGCTTCCGCACCGACCCGGGGCGGCCGTGGGCCTCGCCCTGCGCCCGGGATCGGAGGAGCAAAGCGTTGCCGTCGCCGCGGGGTCGGCCGGGAGCGTCTACCTCCTCGAGCTGCCGGGGCTGCGGCTGCGAACGCACTACGAGCTGCGGGCCGGCGTTCGAGCGCGGGAGGTGCTTTTCTCGCCCGACGGCCGCTTCCTCTACCTGGTGGGCGGAGGGCGTCTCGCCGAGGGCGCGCTGCGCGGCGCCCTCTTCGCGGTCGACCTCGAGGCCGACGCGGTCGTCACCGAGCGGGGGTTCTCGGATTGGGAACTCCGCTCCTTCGACGTGTCGCCCGGCGGGCGGCGGTTGCTCGTCGCGGCGGAGGCGGGATCGGGCTCTGCCGCGCAGCTCTGGGAGTGGGAGGTGGACGTTCCGCCCGAGCGGCGCTGAAGGAAGGCGCGGTCTGCGGGCGGCGCCGCCCGGGCTCCCAACCCCCTAGGTCGAGGTCGGGCGGCGCCGCCCGGATTCCAACCCCCCCAAGGTGGCGGCCGAGCGGCGCCGCCCGGGGTCCCAACCCCCCAGGTCGAGGTCGG
>RFHU01000109.1 GCA_003695705.1 Planctomycetota bacterium | reverse complement strand
GCCGGGGCTTCCTCCCGCCGGGTCGCCGGAGCCGGGGCTTCCTCCCGCCGGGTCGCCGGAGCCGGGGCTTCCTCCCGCCGGGTCGCCGGAGCCCGGGCTTCGGTCCGGGGAGTCGCCGGAGCCCGGGCTTCGGTCCGGGGAGTCGCCCGAGTCCGCGGCGTCGGAGGAGGGGGCGGAATTGCCCGCGAGGACGGCGCGCGCGGGTGCGGGAAGGCGCTCGAGCAGTGCGCGGGCACCGGCGCGCACGCGCTCGCCGGATCGCTCCAGCACCGCGCGCGGCCCGTCCTGCATGAGCAGGCCCGCCCGTCGGGTGGTCATGCTGAGGGCCAACGCGCTCGCGGCGAGGGGCAGGAGGTACACCAGCCAGAGGAGGAAGGCTCGGAGCGCGGAGCGCGCTTTCCCGCGCTCGATCTCGACGACCCGTTCGACGGCCTGGGCGGCGCGCCGCTCCTTGGCCGCTGCGTCCTTGCGGACCCCGGCGAAGCGTTCGCTCGCCGAGCGGCGCTTGCGGGGGGCCTTGGCGCGCAGGCCGGCGCCCCCCGCCGGGGCGGACGGGGGGACGGCGGCGGTGTCTCCCGCCTTGGCGCGCAGGGCGGAGGCGTCGAGGTCGATGCGCCCCTCGTCGCTGGCGCGGAGGGCTTGCCGGGCTTCGGGGGGCAACTCGGCCGTGTCGGCCTTGGCCAGGGAGCGGCGCTCCTGCGTGTCGGAGCCAAGGTCCACGGGCTCGAAGTCGCGGGTCTCGGCGCGCTGACGGAGCAGGCGTTCTCGACGGCGGGTGTCCACGGGCAGGACCAGCCGCGGCGGCAGCTCCTGGATCAGGTCGCGGTTCTTCTCGGCGAGGTCTCGCAGGGCCGCGCGCTGGGTCTCGCTGACGGGGCTCACGGGTTGTGTCTTGGCGTGGGGGCGCCCGAGGGCCTGGGTGCGGTCGGGGTTCTCGGCAGGGGGGGTGAGCGCGCGAAGGGTATGGTCTTTGTCGAGGATCTGGGTGGTGTTGCCCTCGAGCCGCGCCTCGACCCGCCCGTCGGGGCAGAGGAAGAAGGCTTCCCGGCATTGCGGGCACTTGACGCTGGTTCGGTGGGCGACGGCGGGGAGGCGGAGGAGGCTGCGGCAGTAGACGCACTCGAACTGCACGTAGGCCGGCGCGGCGGGTTCGGCGACTTCTTCCTCGCCCGACACCACCGCCTGGCGGGAGGCGAAGCAGTCGTCGCAGATCACCCCTTCGGGGTCGGCTCCGGAGCCTGGTTGCTGGAGGAGCACTCCGCAGATCTCGCAGTAGATCAGCGCCACCTCAGGGGCCTCCCAGCAGCCACACACTCAGGTAGAAGGCGATCAGCCCGACGGAGACCGCGGTCGCGGGCCAGGCGAGCAGGCGCGGGCGGGCTGGCTTCCACAGGCTGCGGAGGAGGAGCAAGAGGCCCAGGCCGGCCGCCAGGGATCCGCCGGCCGCCAGCACGGCCAAGGTCGGGGCGCTCCAGCCGCGGGCCGCTCCGAGCAGGACCGCCACCGCGGCTGCGAAGCCCGATCCCGCGAGGAGGGCCTGCACGATTTCGCGATGCGCGTAGCTCCCGTCGGGATGGGCGCGGTAGCCGATCTGCACCACCCCCAAGAAGAAGGCGGCCGCGCCGACGAGCAGCAAGGGCATCTTGAGGGAACCCAAGAGGTCGGGTTCCAGATGGCGGAAGAAGGCGGGTGCCCCCGGGGGAGGCGCTTCTTGGCCGACGCCGGCGGCCAGCGACACGAGGCCCGCGGCGGCGGCGAAGAGGACCAGGAGGGAGCCGAGGGTTTTCGAGAGGCAACCGCGGATCGTCGTCAAGGGCTGGCGTCTCCTCCGCCCGGCGAGCTTCCAGGCGGCGAGCGAGGCGCGCGCCTGCGTCCTCGACTATATTCGCGCCGCTGCGCGCCGACAATTCGGAGCCGAGGGCGCGCGCCGGCGGTCGAGGAGGCAGGGGCCGTGCTCGAAGGAAAGCGGTTGGCGGTGCTCGGTGTGGGCACGATGGGCGAGGCCTTGATCCGGGGCCTGCGCGCGCGCGCGCCCGGCGTCGAGGTGGTTGGGACGGTGAAGCACGAGGCGTCGCGCGCTCGCGTGGAGGCCCTCGGCGCGCGGCCGGCCGAGAGCAACGCCGCGGCGGCGGAGGGCGCCGACGTGCTCGTGCTGGCCGTCAAGCCGCAGGTGGTGCCCGCCGTCCTCTCCGAGTTGCGCGGTCGGGTCGCCGCCGACGCCTTGGTGGTGTCCATTGCCGCGGGGGTCACCACCGCGCGGATCGAAGAGCTCCTCGGCGGGGAAGTGCCTGTGGTCCGCGTGATGCCGAACACGCCCTGCGTGCTCGGCGAGGGGATCAGCGTGCTCGCCCGCGGCGCGCACGCAGGCGACGAGCACTTGGCGTTGGCGCGGGAACTCTTCGACAGCGTGGGCAAGACCGCCGTACTCGAGGAGGGCCTCATCGATGCCGTCACGGGGCTCAGCGGCAGCGGGCCGGCCTACGTCTACCTGGTCATCGAGAGCCTGGCCGAGGCGGGGGTCAAGGTGGGCATCCCCCGTGCGACTTCGACCCTCCTGGCCGCCCAGACCGTGCTGGGCGCCGCGCGCATGGTGCTCGAACTCGGCCAGCACCCGGCCTTGCTCAAGGATGCGGTCACGACCCCCGCGGGCTGCACCGTGGACGGCCTCATGGAGCTCGAGGAGGGCAAGCTGCGGGTCACCCTCCTCAAGGCCGTGGTCCGCGCCGCAGAGCGCGCCCGCGAACTGGGCTGAGGACGCCCCAGGCCGCGGACCGGCCCGAGGCGGCGCGAAGGGCCACCGACGGCGACCGGCCTCGAAGCCCCGACGAGGTCCGGGAGGCTTCGCTCCCCTCGGGTCGCGACCGGCGGCGGGCAGGGCTTGGGCTTCCGAAGGTCCACGGTTCGCCGGGGGGGAACGGCGCCCCGTTTGGAGCGCCCCCTCCGGCGTCTCTGTGGCCTACTCGTCCTCGGCGAGCCGGACGATGGTGGAGCCGCGGTTCGTGCGGCCGATGGCCACCGTGCCCTCCTCGGAGAGGCGATGCACGTAGCCGCGCAGGACGTCCACTTCGAGTTGCAGTTCCCGGGAGAGACGTTCGACGGTGCGCGCGCCGTGGAGGGAGAGGTGCAGCACCAACTCCTTGGCGGTGAGCCCTTCGAGGTCGACCGCGCGCGAGCCGACCGCCCGCACCCGCTCCTCCTCGGCCTGGCGTGCCGCCAGGGTGTCGAGGATGGACTGCACGTATGGGTGCGCATCGACGTGATCGGGGCAGTAGGGCTTCCCTTCGCGGGTCGGGTGGTTGCAGGACTCCATTTGGCACGAACGCGTGTGGCTCGTGTTCGCAGACTGCGCGCGCTCCACCATCTTCGGGAACATTGTTCAGGTCCTCGTTTTCGGTTGCGTTTCCCGACTCCCCCCGGTGGCCCTGTCCTTATCCCCGAGTGCAACCCTTTTCCCCAAGGAGCCCACCGAAGGGGCTCGGTCTGGTTTGCTTGGCGGGGATCATAAGGTCCACCTTCGCAAGACTTCAACCAGAAAAAATGACGCGGCGCGCAACTGCGGGGGGCGTGCACCGAAAGTCTCTGCACAATTTCGACTGCCCCAGGCCGAACGAGCCGCACGAGGACGGTGGGGGAAGGACCACGACGGGGGCGACCTCGCCCCTTCCCTCGGAAGGCCTCGGTCGGGGTAGACTTCGCGGCCCTGGAGGATCCGCCATGAAGCGAGCCCGCCCCATCGCCCTCGCCGTCTTCGGCCTCGCCGCCCTCTCCGCCCCCCGGGCCGTCGCCGACGGCCCAGAGGAGGAGAAGTTCGCCGACTGGGCCGAGAGCATCCAAGGAACCCAGGAACAGCCGGGCTTCTTGCGCCTCTTCCGCGACGAGAAGAAGGAGCGCCTTCTCGCGGCCATTCCCAGCGAGCTGCTCGAGAAGCCCTTCTTCCTCGCCACCTCCGTGGCCGGAGGATCGAACTACGCCGGATGGCAGTGGGAGGACAAGCTGGTGCGCTTCGAGCGCTTCCGCAAGCAGGTGCTCCTCGTCGAGCTCAACACGCGGCAGCGCGCAGCCCCCGACAAGCCCCTGGGCGCCGTCGTCCGCCGCACCTACGCCGACCGCCTCCTGGCCAGCCTCGACATCATCTCGGTGGACGACGAAGGCGCGCTCCTGGTGGACCTCGGGCGCCTGCTTACTCGCGAGACGCGGACCTTCTTCGGCGGCGTGTTCTCGGTCGACACTTCCTTGGTGCGCTTCACCAAGGTGAAGGCCTTCCCACAGAACGTGGAGGTCGCCCTCCAAATGCCCCTCCTGGGCGATGGCACCTTCGTGACCCTGCACTACTCCATTTCGTCGCTCCCGCCGCTCAAAGAATACACGCCGCGCCTGGCCGACGACCGGATTGGATACTTCTACACGGCCATCCGCGACTACACCCAAGGCGACCCGCGCGAGGGCCGCATGGTGCGCTACATCAACCGCTGGCACCTGCAGAAGGCAGACCCATCGCTTCCCCTCTCGCCGCCCAAGGAACCCATCGTCTTCTATGTGGAGAAGACCGTGCCCATCGCCTTCCGCAGCGCGGTGATCGCGGGCATCGAGGAGTGGAACAAGGCCTTCGAGAAGATCGGCATCGCGCGCGCAATCGACGTGCGCCAGCAGACCGAGACCCAGTTCGCCGACCTCGACCCCGAGGACGTGCGCTACAACTTCTTCCGCTGGATCACCTCGGAGACGCCCTTCGCCATGGGCCCCAGCCGGGTCGACCCGCGCAACGGCCGGATCCTCGACGCGGACATCATCTTCGACGACTCCATGCTTCGCGGCTACATGCGCGACTACGATGCCCTCCTGCGCGAAGGCCCCGAGAAGATGCTCACCCGTCCCATGGCCCGGTTGCTGGAGCGGCACCCCGAACGGCACCCGCTGGCGCGCCTGCTCCAGCGCGACGGGGCCTCTCCGCGTTTGCAAGGCGTTCGCGCGGCCCTGCGCGAACTCGCCGGCGAGCCTGGCCTCGGCAAGCTCCTCGCCGACGACTGGAAGGTGGAGACCGAGGAAGACTTGCGCCTCCTGCCGAAGCGCCTCCGCGCAGCGGCGGTGTGCAGCGTCGGCGAGTACCTCCCCCACGAGGTCGGACTCCTCCGCCTTGCCGCGGGAGGGGGCGCCCTCCGCCGTGGGAGCGCCGGTTCCTTCGGCCCCTTCGAGCAGTACCTGCAGGAGATCGTCAAGGAGACGGTCATGCACGAGGTCGGCCACACGCTGGGGCTGCGGCACAACTTCCAAGCCTCGAGCTTCTACTCCCTCGAACGAATCAACGCCAAGGATCGACCGCCGGTGCTCTCTGCCTCGGTCATGGACTACCACCCCGTCAATCTGGGCCTCGACCCCGAACGGCGCGGGCACTACCTCACCCAGCGCCTGGGACCCTACGACCTGCTCGCCATCGAATACGGCTACGCCTTCCTCGACGGCTCTGCCGAGGCGGACGAGGATGGCGGCGCCGACGAAGGGCAGGCCGGCAAGAACGGCAAGGCCGAGGAAGCTGGCGCTGAGGGAGCCGACGAAGACGAGGTCGTCGACGAGGAGAGCAACGCCGAGCGCGAGGCGCTGAGCGCCATCGCCCGCCGCATGGCCGAGGAAGGCCTGCCCTACGCGACCGACGAGGACCTGCGCTCGCCCGATCCCTCCATCGCTCAGTGGGACCTCGGCGACGACCCCGTGGCCTTCGCCCGCGCACGCTTGGGGCTGGTGCTCGCCCTCTGGAAGGACCTCGAGAAGCGAACCGTGGCCGACGACGAAAGCTACGCCAAGCTCCGTCGAGCCCTCGACATCACGCTCTTCGAGGTCAGCCTGTCTTCGGTGCAGGTGGCCCGCCAGGTGGGCGGGCTCTACTTCTCGCGCGACCACCGAGGCGACCCCAAGGCCCGCCCGCCGATCCGGGTGGTGCCGCCCGAGCGGCAGCGGGAGAGCCTCCGCTGGCTGGCGAAGAACTTGTTCGCCGCCGACGCCTTGCCCGTTCCGCCCGAGCTGCAGAACAAGCTCGCCGCCAGCCGCTGGGTGGACTGGGGCTCCGACGGCAGCGGGGCCACCCTCGAATACCCGCTGCTGGACCGCATTCTCGAGATCCAGACCTGGGCGCTCTTCTTCCTCACCTCCGACGACGTGATCGCGCGGGTGTGGGAGAACGAGCAGCGCTCGCGGGCCGCGGGAATCGACAAGCCCATCACGATCCCCGAACTCCTGAGCTCCCTCGAAGCGGCGCTCTTCTCCGAGCTCGAGGGCGACATGCAGGGGACGCCTCTCCGCCCCGCCATCGGCCCGCGCCGGCAGAACCTGCAGGACGCCTACGTGCGGCAGCTCGTCTCCATCGCCCTGGCCAGCGACCTCGCGCCACCGGTGGCCACCAAGCAGGCTTGGCTGCGCCTCAAGCTGCTCGAGGAGCGCATGCAGAACGCGCTGGCCCGTTGCAAGGACCCCTACACCCGCGCCCATCTCGAGGCGCTCATCACGCGCAGCAAGGCGGCCCGCACGGCCCGTTACGTCCACGTGGCCTCCGGGGTGAGCGGTTGCTCGCTGGCCCCCGCCCCCAGCGGACCGGGACTCGGCGAGCTCCTCATCGCCGCGGCCCTCTGCGGTCTCCTCGCCCTCCGTATGCGTTCCGCTGCGTAGCGCCCTCGGCGTCGTGCGGCGACCGCCGAGGGAGGGCGCCTCCAAGCAGCGCGCGCCGGAAGGACCGGCGAGCCGTCGCGCGGATCCGGAGGGAGTCGAGACCCCGGGGTGCGAGGCGTGCCGAGCCCATGACCGTCGCGTGATACCGCTTTGGAACCTTTGCGGGCGAGGCGAGAGGAGGCGACGTGCGCAGCGAGAAACCAGCGGCGGTGGCGCGCGGAGTGCGCTCGGCCCTGCTCCTCCCTTCCGCCCTGCTGCTGGCGTGCGCAGCGGCCTGCACCACAGGTCCCCCCCGCCTCCCGCCGGAGGACCGAGCGGAGGCGCTGGCCCCGATCGACCTCGCGTGGAGGCGAGCGCAGGCGGGCGAGGAGGCACTGCGGGCAGGAAGGGTTCGGGAGGCGTTCGCGGCCTACGAAGAGGCCGCCGCGCTGCGACCCGACCTCCCCGCATTCGCCCGGCGGCGGGCGCTCGTAGGCCACCTCCGGTCGGCTCAAGCCCCGCGCCCCGACGTGCTCGCGGCGGCGCGGTCTGCGGGCGGGCTCGCTGCCCTGCGCCGAGAGGCCAGCGCCCGGTTCCAAGAGGACCTGCG
>RFHU01000108.1 GCA_003695705.1 Planctomycetota bacterium | reverse complement strand
GGTCCGAAAGCCGAGGCGCTCGGGATCGTAGCGCCGTCGCAGCCGCTCGGGCGCCAGGCGAAGCTCGTCTGCTCGGGGCATCTCCCCCTCCTCCGCGGACCCGGTCCGGCCGGCGGCGGACGTCGCGCGCCCACGGCTCTCGGGCGCGACGCCGGGTCTCCCTCGGACCCGGCCCCGCCGCAAGCGCTCGCACACGCCGTACCCGCTGGGGGATCATTGTACGCCTCCGCAAGATCCGCAGCTGAGCGGATGGAGCGGATCGCACCTCCGCTTGGCTCCCCCGGCGATGACCGCGTCCCACGAACGAGACGCGCGCGCCGCTCGAAGCCGCGCGCCGGCGAAGGCGGGGGCGAGCGCGGGTCGCTGCGGCAAGGCACGCGGCGAGGCTCGCCGTGGCGGGGCGGGCGCAGGCCGCGCAGAGCGGGGTCCCGGCGCGCCTGTCCCCGCGCGTAGGCCCGCGCTCGCCCCCGCCTTCAGGGGTCGCAGCTCCCGCCAGGTAGGACGCACGCGAGGGCGGCGCGCGCCGAGGGGAGGTCCGGGTGGAGCCAGCGTTCGCTCTTGCGCCCCATGGAATCCAAGAGCGCGCGCCAGGCCGCCCGTTGCGCGGGAGCGACGACGAGGACCACGGGCCGGGGCTCCCCGCGGGCGCCGCTGGCCAGGCGCAGGAGCAAGGCCCCGCAGGCCGTGCCGCAAGCGTCGGGCGCCCTACGCAGGTCCAGCACCAGCCCTCGCGGGCGGCGGGAGCCCAGGCCTTCGCCGAGGAGGAACTCCAGGCGCCGGACCTCGACCGGGTCGTCCCCGCGCAAGGGCCCTTCGACGGCGAAGGCGAGCACGTCGCCTCCCGGTGGGAGGGGAAGCTCCCGCAGTTCCCAGCGCGCGGCCTCCACCTGGGTCGGGGGCGTCCGGCCGTCGTCCGGACGGTCCCGCGAGGGGCTCACGGCGACGCGCGCAGCGAGAGTTCGAGCTCGGGGGCTCGTCCTGCGCGGACGGCGACCGTCGAGGGGGGGAGCGTCAGGCCCGAGAGCCCCGCGCGGCGGGCGAGGAGGCGCAGGCTGCCCGCGTCGGCTTCGAAGACGTAGTCTCCGTCGTAGAGGGGGCCCAGCTCGAAGCGGCCTTCGGCGTCGCTGCGGGCGCGGCGGCGCACGGGGGCGTCCCCGCCGCGCAGTCGCAGCGTGAGCCCGGGGGCCGGCGCCCCATCGGGGAGGAGGACGCGACCGCGCAGGCGCGCCGGGGGCCGGACCACGATCTCGAGGTCCTCGCGGCGCTCCCCTTCGCGCAGTTCGACGGTCGCCTTGCCCACGCGCTCCTCGCCCTCGCGCGCGAACACGGAGTAAGCGCCGGCCGGAAGCCCTTCGCAGCGAAAACGGCCCCGGTCGTCGCTGCGGGCCTGCCCCCGCACCTCCTGGCCGGCGATGGCGTAGACCGAGACGCCCACGACCGGGCGTCCCCGCTCGTCTCGGAGGCGTCCCGCAAGGAGCGCGGGCGTGGGGACCACGAAGTCGCGCAGCGCGACGCCCCCCGGGGCCTCCACCTCGGCGCGCGCGAGGGCGGCGGAAGGTCCGCGCCGCCTGCCGCGCAGCACCTCGACGGCGTAGCGCCCGGGGTAGAGGCGCTCGATCCGGTAGCGGCCGTCGGGGCCGGTGGGCTCCGAGCGGCGCACGGCGTCTCCGATCCGCGAGCGCGCGACCACGCGCAGGCCGGCGAGGGGTTCGCCGCGTCGGTCGCGCAGGACCCCTTCGATGCGGGGGCCCTCGTCGAGCGCGAGGTCGAGGGGCGCAAGCGAGCCGGCAAGTACCGTGGCGTCGCCGCGGGCGCTGAGGCCGTAGTCCTCGCTGCGGGCGAAGAGGGTGACCGCGCCCGGAGGCAGGTCCTCGAGGCGGTAGCGTCCGTCCGCGTCGCTGCGCGTCATGTCCAGGCGACGCTCCCCGGCGAACGCGAACACGAGGCCTCCCGAGAGCGGCTGGCCGTCGGGGCCCCGCAGGGTTCCGCCGAGGGAGCCGGCCCGCTCGAGGCGGAGTTCGACCTCGCCTCCGCCCCCTGCGGTGACGGGCACGTCTCGCGCGACGGCGGAGACCCAGCCGCGCAGGGAAGCCCCCACGACGAACAGCCCCTCCCCGAGACCGGCCAGGCGAAAGCGCCCCTCGGCGTCGGTCCGGGCGCGGACCTCCTGGGCCCGACCGTCGGCGACGACTTCGGCGCCGGCCAGGGGCAAGCCGTCGGCGGAGAGGACCCGGCCCCGGAGGCTGCACGAAGCGCGCAGGGCGAGCTCGCCCAGGTCGCGGTCCTCGCCCGAGGCGAGGCGTACCACTTGCGCCCGCGTGGGGGCGAAGCCGGGGAGCGTGGCGCCAACGCGGTAGTAGCCTGGCTCCACCACGAAGGAGAAGCCTCCTAGGCCGTCGGTCTCCTGGCGCCGTTCGCGGGGCGGCTCGCCGCGGCGTCGGCTCCCGCGGCGGAAGCCGAGCAGCTCGACCGTCGCGCCCGCGACGGGGCGCCCGCGAGGGTCTACGACCCGCCCGCTGAGGCGGGTCGGCGTTGCGGGCGGAGG
>RFHU01000107.1 GCA_003695705.1 Planctomycetota bacterium | reverse complement strand
GCTGCCGTCGTTGAGGGCGCGAACGCAATCAGCACTGAGGACGCCGCTGGGTGGTATCAGCACGCCGGCTATCAGATCAAGCGATGAGCGCGGTGAGTCGCCTCCTCCCCGTTGCCCGCTCGTCCGCGAAGTCGCACCGCGGCGCGCCGAGTCCGGTCGCTTGCGAGCCCCGAGCGGGGTAGGCTCGACCCCTGGCGCTCTTCGGCCTGCATCCGGCGGACCCGACCCACCCGCACCGCCGGCGTCGGGGAACTCGTCATCCTGGAGGGACGCACATGGGCGGAGGCGAAGCGGTTCTCGGTCTCGGTGCCGCGGTCTGCGGCTTGGGCTTCTTGGCCGTTGCGGTCGCCGTCGCCGTCGTCGCGGTGCTGATCCGCCGCGCCGCGCGCCGCGCCGCGTCGACCGCCGCCGAGCTGGTGGGCAGCGTGGGGGTCGAGCTCGCGGGACAAGCCGGCGGGGCCCTGGAGGGCGCGGTCCGGCGCATCGGACAGGAGGAGCTCGGCCGCGGCTGGCGCGCCTTCCGCAAACAGCTCGAGCTCGAGGCCCTCCGCAGGGACCCAGAGCAACTGCACCGCGCGGTCCTCAAGCTGGCCCAACGCGAGGAGGGTCGCCTCTCCCCACAGCACGTAGTCACCGAGCTCGAACTCGACGACCGCACGGCGCGCGACGCCCTCGAGCGGCTCCGCCAGGAAGGGAAGTGCCGCCTCGAGGACGAAGACGCCAGCCTCTACGTCTTTCCCGCCTTCCTCGAGCGGCGTCCGGTCAAGGTGTGCGACTACTGCGACTCCGTCTACGAACCGGACGAGGTGCAGGGCACCTGCCCTGGCTGTGGCGCGCCCCTCCACGACGCCGTGACCGTCTGACCGCGTCCGTCGTGGACGGGCGCTACCCGACGTGCTCGGGCGGGCCGCGGAGGGAGTGCCCCCTTCGCCTGCCGGGTTCCGCCCCGCCAAGGCCCTCGCCGGAGGCGCTGCCCGTGATAGCGTGAGCCGCCATGCGCTGTGCCGCCGCGCTCCTCTTCGTCGTCGCGCTCGCCGCCCTCGCCGGCGCCGAGGAGGACCTGGACGATCCTTGGCGGCCCGCCCGTGTCTTGCATCTCGCCGGGGACCACGGCCTGACGGGGTTCGGGAGCATGGTGGATGGTCGCCTCCCCTCGCCCTTCCGGACCAACCCCGAACTCGGAGCGGAGGGCGGCCTCTGGTCTGCCCGCTTCGTTGTGCGGGGGCGCTTCGCGCAGCGCTGGCGCCGGGTGCGCACGGACGGTGCTCGCTTCGCCGTTCGCGAAGCGGAGGCGTGCCTCCTCGCCGGGCACGGCGTCAGCGTCCGCGGCCTCGATCTTGCCCTGACCTTTCCCTGGGGTTGGGAGCGCCGTCGCTGGCTGGAGAACGGCGCCCCGGACCCGCCGGCCGAGGTGGACCAAGGACCTGGCGCCATCGCCGTGGCTGCCAAGGTGGGCTTGCGCGTACCGCGCTTCTTCTTTGGTGAGTGGGCGGTGGCGGCCCTCGCCCCCTACGCCCTGCTCCGCGCCACCACCCGCAGCGGAGTCGGCGGTTCGTCCGCCGCGGAGCTAGGGCTGGCGGTGGCCGGTCCCTACGGCTATGGCTTCCGCTACAACGGAAACTTCGCGTTGGCACTCGAGGAGGGAGGCGTGCGGTCCTTGGTCTTCCGGGCCGGCGGATCCGGAGTTCCCTGGGCCAGCCGCACGCTGGCCCTGCGCGCCTACCTGTTCCTTGCCGGGACGCAGCACGAAGGGACCCACCGCCCGCGGCTCGACATCGAGGGCGGCGTGCAGTTCTTGCTCGCGGAACGGGTGACCTTCGACCTCGGCGCCTCGGTGCGGGTGCTCGAGGACGAGTGGATCGCCCCCCGCACGAAACGGGCGCTGGCGCGAGGGCGAGGTGCGCGGGTCCGCTCGGTGCGCGACGAGGGGAGCTTCGCGTTCTCCGTTGGGCTGGGGGTCGTGCTGTGAGGAGCGCCCTGGTCGCCGCCTGCCTGGCGTGCGCTGCGGGCTGCGCCGCCGTTCCGCCCCCGCCCCTGGAGGCGGACGAGCGCTGGCGCGCCATGATGCGGGAGGGAGGGCACCTCTCCGCGCGCGGCTCGCTGTTCGTCGCTCCGCCGCGGCTCAGGGCCCGCGGCCTGGGGACGCCCGTCGCCGGAGGGCGTGTCTGCCTCGACGAGGGCGGGAAGAGCCGGTTTCGCCCCGAGCGACTCCCCGCCGGCTTCCTCAGCTCTTGCAGGACCGTGCTCAAGAAGAACACGGGCTTCGAGGTTCGCCTCTGGGACGAAGCGCACCCCGGTCAGCCTGCGTCCGGCGAAGACTTCCGCCTCGACCTCGAAGTCCTCGACCTCCACCTCGAGCTGACCGACGTCGGCCTCGCGTCGAGCGTGGCTTCGCTGTGGCCCCTGGGACTCCTCCACCTCGCTTCTTTCTACAACGCTCCGGACGAGGTCTACCGTTGCGAGTACCGAGTTCGCGCCACCCTCACCTCGCGGGACGGCCGCACACAGCGGACCCAGGTCCTGGTGGGGAGCAAGGAGCTGGCGTTGACCGACTTCCAGCGCGGGTGGACGCTCTCTTCCTGGTGGCCCGAGCAACCCCTGGGCTGGCTCCCCACCGCGGACGCCGCCGCCGCCTGGGCGGAGTACGGTCCCTCGGTCCTGCGAAACGTCGAACCGCACGCTCGGCGTGCGGTGCTGCTGGAGGTCCTCCGCTTCCTGCGTGCGGCCGCTCTCCCGCCGCCGTGCCGCCGTCCGCCGACGGTGCTCGTCGTGGCCGAGCCGGCAGGCGGCGTCGCCGACGGAGACTCCTTGCGCGACGCGGTCGCCGCCCGGGCCGCCGAACCCGCAGGGCTCTCGCCGCGGATGCTCGTTGGCGAGGCCGCGAGCGCCGACGAGGCGCAACGCTTGCTCTGGCAGGCCCTCGGGGACACGGCCTCCGGCGGGGCCGTCGTGTTCTACTTCGCAGGTCGGGCGAGCGTCGACGAGAAGGACCTGCTGCTCTCCTTCTTCGACCGCTCCTGTCCTCTGGAGCGTTTGCTCGATCCCCTGCGCGCCGCCAGCCGCCGGGGCCTGCGCGCCGTGCTCGTCGTCGACGCGCCCTTCTTCCCCGCAGGTTCCGGCTCCGCTGCGTCGTGGGAGCGCGGGTTGCGGCGCTTGCGCGCTGCGTCCTCCGGGGTTTCCGTGTGGCTCGCGGGCTTTGGCCTCGAAGGCGCGACGCCGCCGAACGCGCGTCTCGGCGCCCTCCTCGCCGAAGGGCTACGCGAAGGCCATTCCCTCCGCGACCTGGCGGCCCGCGCACCACGCTCCGTGCTCATTGGAGACCGCGCGTCCTCAGGCCCCCTGGTCCGCATGCGAGGGGACGACCCTACTTCCTCCGACCGGCTCGACGCCGCTCGCTAGCCCGCTCCCTGCGAGGGTCCATCTCCGCGAAACGGCGAGCGCCTTCGGGCGCGACGCGCCTGCCTCGAACCCCGCGTACGCGAGCGCAGAGGCTCAACGCGAGGTGTCTGCGGGCGTGCCGGCCAGGCGTAGCCGGAGTTGGTGGGCCACGATCGCGCCGATGAAGTCGAACTCGAGGTAGCGCCGTACGACCTCGGCGGCGCCGGGCACCGGCCACGAACGGTCGTCGAGGCGCACGGCCCCGCGGCCTTCCCGAAACGTGAAGGCCAGGGTCTGCCCGTCGGCGAGTCCTTCGCGGCGAACGCTCGCCAAGATGGGCACCTCCTCCAAGCCCAGGAGGAAGATGTTCCGCTTCCAGGGCCCGGAGGGCAGGAGGCTCGACGTCGCCTGCAAGCGCAGCTCGTAGCCACCTCGAGCGAAGATGGTTGCCCAGGGACGGCCCGGCGGGAGGGGTTGCGCGCCGTCGAGGGCGACGAAGGTCGCGCGGAGGACCTTCGTCGCCAGCGGTCCGTGGCCCAACTTCACCGAGCCGTCGGCCAGACGAGCGCCCGGTCGGGCGAGGTCCACGCTCCGACCGGCGAGATGGTCCACCCCCTCGAGCCCGATGATCGTGGCGAGGAAGCTGTCGGAGAACGGCTCCCGCAGCACCCGCAGCGCGTCCGTGAGGGTCAAGGCGACCCTCCGCCGCGCGCCGTCGTCCAAGACGACCTGGCAGGGGAGGAGGAGGGCGGTTCGTACGCCCTCGCGCACGGCGACGTGGGCGTGCAGGCTGGTGACGAACTCCGCGCCTTCCTTGGACACGTTCAAGTGGACGCCCACGGGGACGGTCTGGCCGGCGCTGGTGGTCCCCTCGCCGAGGAGGAGCACGCAGGCGATCTGCGTTTCGTCCGCGTAGGCGTGCGTGTTGCGGAGCACGAGCTTCCGTCCGGCGGGGTCCCAACTCGCTACGGAGCGGTCGTCGTCGAGGGCCACACGGTTGGTGGCGTAGGCGGATCGCGTGCCCATGCCGGCCATGGGGCTCCGGTACGGACCTTCGAAGAAGTAGACGCCCCGCCGGCGCCAGGTCTGGCGAGGGCCCTGGCGGTAGGCCTCTCGCTCCTGGGCGTGTGCTTGCGCGCAGTCCGCAGCGGCGAGAGGCACGGCAAGGAGCGCGGGCAAGAGCAGGGAAGGCCAGCGGGGGCGGAGAGGTGGGGCCACGGACCCATCTTCGGCGGGCGCCGCCGGGGCGCAAGCGGGTCGCTGCGGTGCGAGGGCCCGCCCCGCGTGCAGCGCGCCGGGTGGCCGCCCCGTCCGCGACCCAGGGCGACGCGTTCGCCCGAGCGCCCTCGGGGCGCAGGGCGAAAGGGACGACGTCGCGCCGCCTCAGCGCCCTTCGGCGCGGGCGCCGGGATCGAGCAAGAAGGGGCGCAGGAGGGGGTGCTCGAACAGGTCCCCGAACTCG
Organism: Planctomycetota bacterium; assembly: GCA_003695705.1. GTDB lineage: Bacteria > Planctomycetota > J058 > J058 > J058 > J058. The sequence goes on along the minus strand of RFHU01000107.1, from coordinate 24,246 downwards.
GGATGCCGACGCGGGTCCCAACCGACGTCGAGGTATTCCTCGTAGGCGTCCTTCCAGCACCGTTCGAGGAGCGCCGCGACCCGCTCGGGCCCGTCGCCGCGACCCGCGGCGAGGAGTGCCTGATAGAAAACCACCGGCTTGCAGTCGGGAGCGGCTTCGGCGGCCACCTCCAGGTCGCAAGCGGCCCGGGCCCAGTGGCCGAGGCGGATGTGCGCGAGGCCGCGGAGGGCGTAGGCCACCACGTCGGCCGGGTCGTCGCGGAGGACCCGATCGAGGAGTTCCAAGGCGCCGCGCGCGACCTCCCCGCCTGCGCCCTCGACGTCGAGACGAAAGGCGCGCTGGTAGGCGAGGAGGCGCCGCCCCTGCGGATCGCGTGGGTCGAGGGACAGCTGCTCGGACATGCGCCGGAGGGCGTCCTCTCCGACCAGCATCCGCAGGGCGCGGAACTGCCGGTCGAGGGCGGCGAGCAAGGAGTGCAGGTAGCTGGGGTCGCGGTGCACCACGTCGGCGAGTTCGAAGAAGCCCTCGCGGATGCGCCCGGCCACGAAGAGGGCCTTCCCGTAGTCGGCCCGCGCTTCGCTCCAGATGGGGTCCAAGGCGAGAACCCCACGCAGCTGCTCCACGAGAACGGCAACGGGCCGGGCGCGGCGCGCTTCCATTCCGCCGAGCGCATTCATCGCGGCGCGGGCTTCCGCGTGACGCTCGCGACGGAGGCGACGCGCCCGCTCCTCGAACTCGGCGGCTCGTTCCGGCGCACCGCCCGCGCGCAGGGCTTGGGCGAGCAAAGCGCAGGTCCGCGCGTCGAGGGGCTGGGCAGCGAGGGCCGCACGGAGGGACCGCCGTGCCTCGTTCGCGTGCCCTGCGCGCAAGGCGGCCTCCCCGCGCAGGCGCCAGCCGCGTGCCGCCCGCGGCGTCAGCTCCGTGAGGAGATCCCAGGCCTTGTCCCAACGGCCCTGCGCAGCGGCTTCCTCGGCCAGAGCGGTGCGAACCCCGGGGTGCTCCGCACCGAGGTCCTCCCGGGCGCTTGCCAGCAGCTCCTCGAGGGGCGGCAGCGAAGGCGCGGCGACTGCGTCGCCGAAGCCGCCGGAGCCCACGACGGCAGCGATCCGGGCGAGGCCCAGGGCGGCTCGCCCGCGCAGGGCGGGCCTGGCGGTCAGGCGGCGGCAGGCCTCGAGGGCGTGCACCGCGCGTCCTCGTCGCTCGTCGGGACCGACGGCGCCGGGGGGAGCGATCATCCAGGGGAGGCACGAGCGCTCCCAGAAGGCGAGTTCGCGCTCGCCGAGCGCCAGCAGGCAAGCGGCTGCGGTCTCGCGTGCATCCGGGGGGGCCGCCTCCAGAACCGTCAGGTCGGGAGGGATGCGGCACACCGCTTCCAGCCACCGCCGTCGCCGGAGGACGGCGGGATGGGCAGTGGCCGGACTGGGCCAGGATTCGAGGACCCGGAGGGCGGGGCGGGGAGCACGGCGCAGATGCGCTAGGAACCACACCGCCGTGAGGGGCAACGCGGCCGCCGCCGGGAACCTCCGTCCTGCGTCGACCAAGGCCGGCAGGGGGTCCTCGCCGAGGGCCGCCCGCACGCGGGCGCGGAGCGCGACGGCGTCCGGAGCGGAAAGATGCTGCGCGCTCTCTTCGGGGAGCGCACGCAGCGCGTCCCGGTCGCCCAGAACGCCGAGCGCTTCGACCAGGAGAGCGGCCGCCTCGCTGTCTCCGGGGACACTGCGGAGGCGTGCGCGCAGCGCGTCGACCGCGGCCCCGGCGGCCCCCGCGGCAAGGAGAGCGCGGGCACGAACTCGAAGAAGCTCGTCCGACGCGCCGCTTCGGATGGCCTCCGCGTAGGCCTCGCTCGCTTCGGGCCAGCGACCGCCGTCGGCGAGGGCGTCGCCGCGGGCCTTCCGGGCTGCCGCGGCGAGTTCTGGGTCCAGCTGCTCGGCGCGCTCCGCCGCCCGAACGCGGGGCTCCCAGCCCAGTTCCCGTCGCGCGGACAGGGCGAGGTGCAGGCGCGCGCCGAGGCTTCCCTCCTCCCGCTCGGCGGCTGCGCGAAGCTCTGCGAGGGGGACCTGATCCGCGTGGGCGAGGAGCTCGCGGAGCCGCTCGCTGCGGGCGCGGTCGACGCCGTGCAGGCCCAGGGCCAAGCCGGCAACCAGGAGGCAGCTCGTGGCCGCCAGGGCCCACGGCCAGCGCTGCTTCCACGCGCTGCGCACGCGTCGCCAGCCAGAAGCGGAGGCCGAGACGGGACGCTCGGCCAAGACGTTCTCGAGGTCGTCGGCGAAGGCGTCGGCGTTCGGATAGCGATCGGCGGGGTTGGTCTCGAGGCTCTTCAAGCACACCGCCTCGAGGTCGGCGGAGATGGAGGCGTCGTAACGTCGGGGCGAAGGAGGCTCTCCAGCGCAGGCCTTGGCCCGCAGCTCGAAGAGGGAGTCCGCGGGGAACGGATGCTCGCCGGTGAGGGCTTGGAAGAGGAGCACCCCGAGGGCCCACACGTCCGTCGCTGGGCCAATGGCCTGGCGTTCTCCGGTGAGCTGTTCGGGGGCCATTGCCAGCGGCGTCCCCACCAGGGCCCCCGTGCGGGTGAGCGCCGCCAGCCCTTCGCTCCAGGCGAGTCCGAAGTCTGCGAGGTGTGGGTGGCCATCGGCGTCCACGAGGATGTTCTCCGACTTCACGTCGCGATGGATGACGCCGTGCGCGTGCGCCGCGCCGAGGGCGCGCGCTACGTCGCGGAGAAGGGCGACCCGCTGCGGGCGCGAGAGCTTCGGGAGGACCGCGTTCAGCGGACGGGCGCCCTCGATGAGCTCGTAGGCGAGGAAGGGGACCCCGCCCACCTCGCCGGCCGAGTGAATCCGGATGATGCCCGGGTGCCGGAGGGCGGCGGTCACTTCGCCTTCGCGGCGCAGGCGCTCTCGCCCGGCGGCGCTCAGGGCGCGCGTGACCACCTTGAGCGCGACGTCGCGTCCGCTGATGAGGTCGCGGGCCCGGTAGACGACCCCCATGCCCCCGCAACCGAGGAGGGAGCGTATTTCGAAACGGTCGCCGAAGCGCTGCCCGGAGCGAAGCGCGGACCGGGGCGCCTCCCCGCGCCCGTCCGGAGGTCCGCCCTCCGCCATTCCCGAGAAGGACCACGTTCCCGCCACCCCACGATCCTACGCCCACTCCACCCGACCGGGGACGCGAAGGGCGGCGCGTCTCGCGTCGGTGACGTCCCTCCGCCGCGGTCACGGAGTCGTGACAGCGACCCTCCTCCGGCTTGGGAAGGGCACTCCTTAGGCGCCCCGCGGCCCCGCGGAAGGTCGGCCTGCGGCGTGCTGCGCCGCCACGCATGGCGCGCCGAGCCTCTCTCCCCTTGGTCTATTCCTGTTCGGGCTGTTCGAACGTCGCCCAACTCGCCAACTCCCTGGCGGTGGCCCTGGACCGCGGCGGACTGGCGGAGATGTCGTGCATCGCGGGGGTGGGCGGGGACGTCCCTGCCCTGGTGCGCGTGGCCACCTCCGGGCGACCGGTGGTCGCCCTCGACGGCTGCCCGTTGCGCTGTGTGGAGAGCTCCCTCGCCCGTCACGGCGTGCGGCCTGCCGTGCATCACGTCCTCACCGACATGGGCCTGCGCAAACGCCGCCACGCCGAATGCGATCGCGACGAAGCCGAGAACGCGCAGGCCCTCGTGCGGGCCAGCGTGGCTTCCTTGAGCGCGGACGCGAAGGCGAGCCCATGAGCGAGCCATCGGCCGGCGCGGGCGCCCCGTTCCCCGGGGCGGGGCACGAGGAAGGTTTCGGAGCGGAAGGGCTCAAGGCGTGGGTGATCTCCTGCCCGCGGCACGGAACCCGCGCGCGCTTGCACCTCAACTCCCTCGACTCGCCCACGCCCGGGCTGCGGCACTGCTCCCTGCGCCCCGGCGAGATGCCGCCCTTGTGCGACCACGGCTGCCTGCGCAGCTTTCGCATCCAGGAGGCGAACTCGGCCCTCGAAGGGGACAGCGACCTCGCAGAGACCCGATCCTGCGAAGACTGAGCGGGTCCGCGGGCCGTCGCCCGGACCGCTCCCTGGCCTCACGGGGCGTGCCGGCGCGCCGCTCCGGCGGAGGCCTGCGACCCCGGCGTCAGCCGGCGTAGGCGTCGGCCTTGAGGTTTTCGTTTTCGACCATGTAGTAGGTCAGGACCGCATCCACCAACCAGCCGATGCCGAGCAGGCCTCCGGTGAGCAGCCAGATGACGCCGCTGACCGGACGTCCCAAGTAGAAGCGATGAATGCCGAGGGCTCCGAGGAAGAACCAGAGGAGGTAGGCGACGAGCATGCTGCGGCGGTTCACGGCGGCCTCCCGACGCGGGGGCTCGGATCGTTCCCGCGTCCGCATTCAGTATCTGCGCTCGGCAAGCTTCGTGGGGAGTCTCCGTAACCGGCGGCGTTGGCGACGATTGCGCGGGCTGCGGGCCCTCAGCGCGGGACGTCGAGGGGGGGGTCCAGGGCGGGCAGGGACTCGAGGTCGAAGGTCAAGGCCAGCGCGCCGCGAAAATTGCGCGCGACCATGTATTCCAGCGAATCCCCCGGCTCCTGCCCGGCGAAGACGATGCGGAAGCGGTCGGCGGTGCGCTCGATGGTTGCCACCCGTTCGCGAAGGGTGCTGTAGACCGACCAGCGATCCGGTCCCTTGGTCGAGGGAGCCACGTACCCCACCAGGCCCTGCTGGCCGTCCACGATGGCGTGGTGCGGGCGGTCGGCCTCGAGGACCTCTTCGGCCGACTCCTCGGGCGAGAGCGGCCGCGGCGCATCGGGGGCCTCGGGCTCTGGGGGAGGTTCGGGAAGGGGGGGGTCGAGTTCGGGCTGCAGTTTGAGGTCGAAGGCGAGCTGGAGCCCACCCAAGAAGCTGCGGGCAAGCATGAAATCCAGGGAGTCGTTGGGGTCGCTCCCCATGTGGACGAGCTTGTAGCCACCCCGGTGGGGCGACAGGATGGCCAGCTCGTTCCACTCGCCGTCGTAGACCGACCACACGTCTTCGACGGAGGTCACCGCGACGAAGCCCACGTGGAAGCCGCCTGCGAGGACCGCGTGAAAGGCCACGGGGCGGGCCTTGGCGGTCTGCGGATCGACCGTGGCCGTGCGGTCCCCGTCCTCGGGCGAGGCCTCGGCGGGCGGAGAGGATCCGGGCTCACGCCGCGAGGCGTCGATGCGCGGCGGACGAGGTACGGCGGGGCGCGTCGCGGGCGAGGGCTGCGCCGTCGGGGAGGGACGAGAGCGGATCGGAACCCAGTGTCCCCCTTCCGGCGGAACGACGAAGGGCGGGTGCTCGAGCTCGAGGGCCAGCGCCAAGGCGTCGGGGAGGGTGTCCGCGTCGAGGGTGCTCACCGACTCGGCCGGTGAGGCGCCGAGGAAGGTCACCCGAAACTGCCCTCCCTCCTGGCGTAGGGTACCGACCTTGACGGTGTGCTCGTCGTAGAGCGCCCAGCAGCCCTCGCCCTGGTTCATGACGAAGCCCGCGGTGCGGTCGCCGTCGAGGACACGGCAACTCACCTCCGATGCCTGCACGCGGCGCAGGTTCAAGCGCTGCTCGTCGCTGGTGGGCGCGAACTCGAGCCCTGCGTGCGGACTGGGGTCGCCGGGGACCATGCGGCACCAGGCCGCGCGCGCGTCGAGACGCAAGGGCTCGGTGAGGATGGGATGGTGGATGACCACCACCGCCTCCTGCCCGCTGGCCAACGGGAAGGGCAGCCGCAGGCCGATCCCCTTGACTCCGATGTCGAGGACCTCGAGGCACTCCATGGGGAAGGCGCCCTCGAGGCGAACTTGCATCAGCCCGCTCTGAACGCGTGGCGTCCCTCGTTGCTCCCTCGCTCCCGTCAGCGGCTCCCCCTCAGGATGCGCCCTTGGCCGCGTGGTCGCGGCCCGTCAAGGCGACGGACTCGATGCGCGCGACCTCGATCTTCCGGCGCCCGCCGGCGGGCAGGAACAGCTCCACGTAGGGGGCTTCGCGTGCGGGGCGCAGGTCGCGGTTGAACAAGAAGCCGACGATCTGCTCGCCTCCCGCGAGGGTGACGGTAACGTCTCCGCGGTAGTCGAAGGCCGCTTCGATTTGCTCCTGCAGACTCTGGGGCGTCCCCATGCCACCTCCTGGCTGCCGAGCGTTCTACCTCAGGAGCCGGGGCGCGTCCACGAGCGCAGGGACCGGCCTGCGCCCCCGGAGCCTCGGCGGGGACGGGGGGGGAAGTGCGGTCACTCCAGCATGCCCGCGAGGGCGTTGAGTCCGCCGGCGTCGAGGAAGACCGCGGCGAGTTCGGCGATTTCGATCTCGTCCGAGGGACGCAAGCGGTAGGGGCGGTCCGGTTCGAGAGGGACCCCGTTGACCGCCGTGCCGTTCGAGGAGTTCAGGTCGGTGAGCGTCCAGCCTTCGCCGCCCATGTTGCTGAATGCGCAGTGCGACTTGGAGACCTCGCGGGCGGTCAAGCGCACGTCGTTGCTCCGCCCGCGACCGACGAGGACCTGGTCGTCGTAGAGGTTGCGGTTGCTCGGGGTCAAGGGAACCACGATGGCGCTTGCGTGCGCGTAGACCACCTTGCGCGCCGCCTGGCGATCGAAGACCGAGGTGTCGCCGGCGAGTTCGTATTCCCGTTCCTCTTCGTCACCGTGGAGGGGGGTCTGGAAGAGGAGCGTCGACCCGTCCCCTTCCGGCCGGAAGACCAGGACCGGGGTTTCCCCAAGAACGGCTTTCAGGTCGAGCCCCTCGGCGATGCGCTGTCGGAGCTCGCCCAGGGTAATGCCTTCGAGGGTCGTGGACATGCCCCGCATGATACCCAGGGCCCGCTCCCCTTCGCGAGGGGGACCGCGGTCAGCCGATCCGGAAGTGTCGTGCGCTCGCTTCGGCGACGTCGAAGGCGGCGTCCACCCGCAGGCGGCGCAGGTTCTCTCGGGCCTCGGCCGCCACGGACAGCGCGGCGCCCACCGAGACCTCGACGGGAATCCAGCAATTGGCCGGCAGCCCCGCGGGCAGTTCGAAGCGGGCGCGCGCGAGGAGGCGTTCGTCGTCTTCGTAGAGGGCGCACTCGAGCACGCGCTGGCCGGGTCGCGCCGTGGCGAAGACCACGCGCGCGCGGGCCGGCAAGACGGCGCCGCGTTCCACGAGGCGCTGCGAGCTCCCGTCGGGCCCGCGCAGGCTCAAGGAAGCGGGGGCGTTCACGCAGGGCATCCTACCCTCCGCGTTGCGCAACGGTCGCGGCCCCTGCCACGATCCCCGGGCGGACGCTCCGGAGCGTCCCCGAGGAGGGAGAGCGAGTGGAGCGCAGGCTGATCGTCCTCCGGCACGCGAAGAGTTCTTGGAGCACCGGCGCCCCCGACCGCGAGCGACCCCTGAACGCGCGCGGACGACGGGACGCCCCGCGCGTTGGCCGAGCGCTCGCCGAGCAGGGGTGGATCCCCGAGCAGGTGCTCTGCAGCGACGCCCTGCGGGCCCGCGAGACCTGGGCGCGGATGTGCGCTGCCTTCGATCCCACCCCGCGGCATCGTTGCCTCCCCGAGCTCTACCTGGCAGGTCCCGCCGAGGTCGGCCCCCTGCTGGAGGACCTCCCCGACGAACTGGGCTGCGCGTTGATCGTCGGCCACAACGACGGTTGGGAACGGGTGGTCGAGTGGCTTACCGGCATCGAGATCCGCTTGACCACCTGCAACGCCGCGCTCCTCCGCGTCGCCGCCAAGGACTGGGCAGGGGCCGTTGCGCGTGCCCCGGGCTGGGAACTGGCCGGGGTGCTGCGGCCCAAGGAGCTGTGAACGCCTGGGGGGGGTCCCGGCGCCTCCGCGTCGGGAGACCCCGTCGGTACCTCTAGCGGCTCAGGGCCTTTCCGGTGAGTTCCCGGACCAGCTCGGAGAGGAGGGCGACGCCGTAGCCCGTGGCCCGCTGCCCGGGGAAGGCCGGCCCCGCGAGGTCGACGTGGAGCCAAGGGAGGTCGAGTTCTTGGATGTGGCTGTAGACGAACTGCGCGGCGCAGCTCGTCTGCGCGTTCAAGCGGTCCTTGACCGAGTTGCGCATGTCCGCCACGGCGCTCTTGAACTCGGGCTGGAAGAATTCGGGTGCGAAGGGGAGCGGGTGGCAGGGGTCGCCGACCGCGTAGCCGCAGCGCACGGCGAGTTCTTCCAGGCCCGCCCGGTTGGAGACGACCGCCGCGTGGCGCTTGCCCGTGGCGAGGAGCTGAGCGCCCGTGAGGGTTGCGGCGTCGACGACGAGGTCGGCCTTGACCTGCCGGGCGGCCCAGGAGACGCCGTCCGCGAGGAGCAGCCGCCCCTCCGCGTCGGTGTTGTTGATCTCCACGGTCTTGCCCGAGTGGAGGTGGAGGATGTCGTCGGGGCGGTAGCTGCCGGGTCCGATGGCGTTCTCCGCCAGGGGGACGAGGGCGACCACGCGGTAGTCGCAGCGCTCGCCGGCGAGGGCGCGGAAGGCGCCGGCCACCGCGGCGCCGCCGCCCATGTCGCACTTCATTCCGGCCATGTGGCCGCCGGTCTTGAGGTTCAGCCCCCCGGTGTCGTAGACGATGCCCTTGCCGACCAGGGCGACCGTGCCGTTCGCCTTGCGGGCCGGGCGGTAGTCCAAGACGAGCAGGCGGGGCGGGACCTTGGCCGCGCGGCCCACCCCGTGGATGCCGCCGAGCTTCTTGCGGAGGAGGTCGTCGCCGCTGATGACGCTGGTCTTGACGCCCTTCAGCCCGCGCACGGCCTTGCGCGCTTCCACCACGAAGTCTGCGGGGGAGAGTTCGGCGGCGGGGCGGTCGACGAGGCCGGCGGCCCAGCGGGTCGCCTCCACGGTCCCCGTGACCCTGCGGTCGGCAGCGATGGCCTCGCCCTTGCGGTCCACGGCCACCACGGTCACCGTGCCGGGCTTGTTCTTGCCGCTGCGGGCGTCGTAGAGGGGCAAGGCGCGCGCGATGGCGTTCGCGGCGGGCAGGTAGTGTTCGCTGCGTTCGAGGCAGAGGACGACGGCGGCCTTTCCTACCTTCAGGGGGAGCTTCCCCGCGCAGTCGACGATGGCGTCGCTGCGCGACGGGCAGGCGTGCCGCGCGGGTCGATCGGGCAGGCTGGCGATGGCGAGCTGGGTGGGGGACTTGCTGCCGGTGTACGAAGCAACGACCTTGCCCAAGCCGCCCGGATCGGCGTCAGCGAGCATGGCCTTGGCCAGGGAAGCCAGCTCGGGGGGGAGCAGGCGGCGGGCGATGCCGCGCTTGAGGAGCGCGTGCGGGGCAACGATGGAGACGGAAGCGGCGCCGCGAAGGGCAGCCGTGAGGTCCTTGGCGAAGCGGATCTTGGTCACCTGAACTCCTTGCTCGGGGCGCCGAGGCTAAACCAAGCGGTCGGGCTCCGACAGCCTCGGCACGCAAAGGCGCCGTGGCGGTCGTCGACCGCCGTTGGCACGCCGTGGACCCGGCGCCGCTTGGAGGAACAGGGAGCAGCCGGAGGGCTCAAAGGCCGCGGGCGGCCTCGGGGCGGAGGGGGATCTCGCCGGCGATGGCGCGGTCGAGGACGGTGAGGATGCGCTCGCGGTCGGCGGGGAGGCGCCCGCCGAGGGGCAGGTAGTTCGAGGCGTGGTTCGTGCGGAACAAGGCGTCGCTCGGCTCGGCGCCCGCCACGAAGGTTCGCAGCTCGCGCAGGAGGCCGCGGACGTCGGGGAGCCGGAAGCCGCCCCGTTGGGCGAGGCGGGCCAAGGGGGTTCCGGGAACGATGGTCAAGGTCAGTGCGGCGAGGAACTCGGGGTCCATGTCGCTCGCGAGGCGCGCGGAGGCCTCGGCGTGCTCGCGGCTGCGGTCGACGCCGCCGGCGCCGAGGAGGAAGATGGCCGAGAGGCGCAGCCCCGCGGCGTGGGCGCGCGCCGCGGCGGCGACGTGCTCCTCGTAGCCGGCCCCCTTCACGATGCGCTTGAGCACCAGCGGGTCCCCGGACTCGGGGCCGATGTAGAGGAGGTCGAGGCCGGCGCGGCGCAGGCGCTCGAGCTCGGCGGGCGTCTTTTCGAGGACGTTGCGGGCGGTGGCGTAGCAGCTCACGCGCCGCAGGCCCGGGAAGGCGTCGCGCAGGGCCTCGAGCAGCGGCAGCCAGCGTTCGGTGGGGAGGGCGAGGGCGTCGCCATCGGCCACGAAGACCTTGGCCACGGAAGGGCCGTACACCGCCCGCGCGAGGGCGATGTCTTCGAGGAGTTCCTCGTGGGGGCGAACGCGAAAGCGCTTCTCCCGATACATGTCGCAGTAGGTGCACAGGTTGTGGGAGCAGCCGATGGTGGCCTGGAGGATGAAGGCGTCTCCCTCCGAAGGCGGGCGGTAGACCCTTCCTTCGTAGCGCATCGCGGTCAGCCCTCCGCCCGCAGACGGCGCAGTGAGAAACCGGAGAGCGAAGCGCGGGACGGAATGCCTTCGGCCAGGTCGGCGAGGGCTTCGCCGAGGGCCGGAGCGAACTTGTAGCCGTGTCCCGAGAGTCCGGCCGCGAACACGACCTGCGGATGGAGCGGGTGGCGATCGACGATGAAGTGCTCGTCCTCGCTGCGCGTGTAGAGGCAGACCTCGTGATGGGTGAGGCGGGGCGAGACCACGGAGAGGTGCGCGGCCACGAAGCGCTGCACCCGTTCCAACTCGGAGGGGTCGATGGCGCGGTCGACCTCGAGGGGATCGGCCACCGGCCGCCCCCCGGTGTGTTCGGCCACCTTGATGCCGTCGGCGTCGATGGCCGGAACCCCGTAGAACTGACCTTGCGGGAGTTCGTAGAAGAAGCACGGACAGCGCGTCGCCTCCAGGGCGGGGTCGTCGGCGGCGAACCAGAAGCTGGCCTTGCGCACGACCCGCAGATGGCGGCTCAGCTCGGGGAGGAGGGTGGCCGCCCAGGGGCCCGCCGCGATGATGAGGCGGCGCGCGGCGAATGCGCTGCGCGCCGTCTGCACCACGACCTCGCCGCCGCGGGCCGTCCAAGAGGCGATGGCCTCGCCGAAGCAGGTCTCGGCGCCCAGCGCGCGGGCGCGTTCGAGGTGCGCGCGCACGCCCGCCTCGACGCGCAGGTAGCCGGCCTCGGGCTCGTAGAGGGCGACGAAGCCCGGGGGGACGCGAACGGCCGGCAGGTCCGCGGCAAGGTCCTCGGGCTCGAGGCGCTCGACCTCGAGGCCGTGACGGCGCGCGCTCTCGAGGACCCCAGGGACCACCACACCGTTCGGCGGGCCGACTTCGAGGAGGCCCGCCCGGACGAAGAGACGCTCGCCGGTTTCGGCTTCGAGGTCCCTCCAGAGCACGTAAGCGCGCCTGAGGAGAGGAACGTAGTCGGGGTGCTCGAAGTAGGCGAGGCGGATGATGCGCGTGCGCCCGTGCGAGCTGCCGCGCGCGTGGGGCGGGGCGAAGCGGTCGATGCCCAGCACGCGCAGGCCGCGCCGGGCGAGGTGGTAGAGGGCGGCGCTGCCCACCGCTCCGGTCCCCGCAACGATGCAGTCGTAGCGCCTCACGCAGGCGAAGCCTAGCCGGACGCCGACCCGCGGCGCAAGCGCCCGTCTTCGCCCTCGCCCCCGCGCCTCCGCCGCGCGCCGCGGGAACGCGAGGCGCCCTCCGGAAGCACGCGAGCGCTTCGGCGCACCTCAGCCCCCCGCAGCGCTCGGAGCGGGCAGCGGCTCCCGCGCTTCCCGCCAGGCCTGCGGGATGGCATCGGGCCCGAGGGCGGCGCCGAGGATGCCGCCCACGATGGCGCAGGTCGTGTCCGCGTCGCCGAGGCCCCGGGCGGCGCACCAGAGGGCCGCGGCGTAGTCCTCGCGATGTCGGGCGACGACCCACAGGCAGAAGGGGACCGTGTCGGGCGCGCTCACCCGCTGGCCGCTGCCCAGCGTCGCCGCGGCCGCCTCGGGGCTCTCGTCGGGAGAGAGCCCCGCGGCGCGGGCCACTCCGGCGCGCGTCTCCCCTGGAGGAAGGCTCGCGAGCACCGCCTCGAAGAGCGCAGCGGGCCGGCCCTCGGAGCGGAGGACCCAGGCCGCGGCCACCGCCACGGCCACCGCGCCCGCCCGGCCCTCGGGGTGGTGGTGGGTGGGCAGGGCGGAGGCCTCCGCCTCGGCGGCGACGCGCGCGGGGTCGTCGGCGAAGTAGGCGCCGATGGGGGCGGCGCGCATGGCCCCGCCGTTGCCGAAGCTGCCCTGGCCCCCGAAGGGAGCGGCGCTGGCCTCCCGCCAGGGGACGCCCGCGCCGATGGCCCGGAGGATGCCGTGGGCGGCGCGCCCGTAGCCGCGCCGGGGGTCCGTGGCGTAGCGGCGGGCGAAGGCCCGCGCGAGGGCGTCGGGTTCGATGCGCCCCTCAGCGCAGAGGACTTCGACCACGCTCAGGGCCATGGCCGTGTCGTCGGTCCAGCGCCAGGGAGGCGGGGCGAGCTCGCGGCGGGCGAGCCGGGCGATGCCGCCCGGTTCGAGGAAGCGCTCGCCGAAGGCGTCGCCCACCGACAGCCCCTCGAGGGCGGCCAGGGCGCGCGCGCGCCGGGCGGCGGGGTCTGGAGAAAGGGGCACGGTCACCTCGTGGTCGGGGCGTCGGGATCGCCGCCGCGGGCTGGGCCCGCCGGGCCCTGCGGGCCGGGGGCGTTCTCGGGAACGGGGTCGGACCGCGTTCCTTCCACGACGGCGGAGAGCGGGCCGCCCGAGTCCCTTCCGCTGTCGGCCTCGAGGTGTCCGTCGCGAAGCCGCAGGCGACGCTCGGCCAAGGCGGCCACCTCGGGGTCGTGGGTTACCAGGAGCAACGTGCGCTCCGCCGCTCGCTCGCGGAGGAGGCGCACGATGTCCCGTGCGGTGGCTCCGTCCAGGTTGCCGGTGGGCTCGTCGGCAAGGAGGAGCCGGGCACCGCCCACCAGCGCGCGCGCCACCGCGACCCGCTGACGCTCTCCGCCGGAGAGGATCGCGGGGAAGTGGCCCGCTCGCGGGGCGAGGCCGACGGCGTCGAGGAGGGCCGCTGCGCGCCGACGCCGCTCGCGGGCGGGGACGCCGGCGTAGCGCAGGGGCAAGGCGACGTTCTCCAGCGCGGTAAGCGTGGGAACGAGATGGAACTGCTGGAACACGAAGCCCACCTCTCGGCGCCGGTAGAGGGCGGCGGCGCGTGGGTCGAGGCGCGCGAGGTCGGCCCCGAAGACCTCCAGCCGGCCGTCGCTCGGGCGGTCGAGGGCGCCGAGCAAGTTGAGGAGGGTGGTCTTCCCGCAGCCCGAGGGTCCGGTGACGGCCACGAACTCCCCCGGCGCGACCTCGAGGTCGAGGCCGGCGAGGGCGACCACCTCGCCGGCCGGCGAAGGGTAGACCTTGCGCACGCGCGCGCCGCGGATTGCGAGTTCGGTCGCGCTGCTCACAGCTCCCTCAGGCAGACCGCCGGGTCGGTGCGCGAGGCGCGGTAGGCGGGGATGCCGCCGGCCAGGACTCCCGTTGCCAACGCGGTGCCGAGCGAGAAGGCGCACAGCCGTGGGGTGATGCGGAACAGGGAGGCGCCGGTCTCCAGGCGATCGAGGAGGTACGGCTCGCAGGCGGCGACGGCCAGCGCGCCGAGCGCCATGCCGAGGAGCGCGCCTCCCATGGCGAGCAGGGCCGCCTCGGCCACGAACTCGCGCGCGATCTGAGCGGGGGTGGCTCCGAGGGCCGCCTTGACGCCGATCTCCCGCCGGCGTTCGACGACGGCCATGGCCATGGTGTTGACGACGAGGAGTCCGCCCACCAGGGCCGAGAGCACCGTGACGATGAGGGTCAGAACCAAGAACAGGGCCACGGCGCGTTCCATCGCCTCTCGGATGCTCCGGGGGTCGATGACCGCCAGCTCGGGCTCCTGGGCGCGCAGCGCCTCGGCGAGGGCCTGTGTGCCGGCGGGGCTGCGGTCGCGGGGGACGATCTCGTAGATGCGGAACAGGGAGGCCTGCTGGTGGGCAAAGCCCTCCGCGAGGGCGTCGAGGGCGGCCGGGTCGAGCGTCGGGGGGAGGTAGGGGGCCAGGAGGGGATGCCGGCGCAGCCCGCGGAAGAAACGCCGCGCGCGCTCCACCTCGGGGCGGAGGAAACGCTCGTTGAGTTGTGCGTAGGGGACGATGGCCGCCGGAACGGCGGGGGTGTCCGGAGCGTGGTAGATTCCGACCACCTCGTAGTCCTGATGGCGGATGGTCACCGGGGCGCCGAGGCGCAGCCCCCGACGCTCGGCGAGCCAGTCGACGACCATGGCGACCCGCCGGTCCCCCGCCCGCAGCCAGCGGCCAGCGAGGAGGCGTAGGCCCTGGCCACGGACCGCCTCCGCCTTGTCGGCTTCCAGGCCCTCGACGAGGGCCTGGGGGCGCAGCCAGAGGAGCGGGTCGCTCTCCAGGTCGAAGCCATCGAGGAGGAGCACGAGCGACGGGCTCAGGCAGCGGACCTCGGGCATTGCCTCGATGCGACGCAGGGTCTCGGGGGACACGCCGGGGTTGACGCCCTCGGCGTTGGTCTTGGTGTAGAGGCGCACCAGGCCGCCGGCGTAGTCGCGGGCCTCGACCACCGTGAGGCGGAAGTGTTCGCCGAGGGCGCCGAACACGAACACCGTGAAAATGCCCAGCCCCACACCGCACACGGTCAGGACCGTGCGCAGTCGTTGGCGGAGCAGGTCCCGCAGCAGGGCGCGCATGAGGGCGTTGTACACCACCCGGCGCGTGCCTCGCGGAGAGGGACGGCGCGCCCGGACCCTCCCGGCGGCAGCCCCTTGCGGTAGGGTCGCTCTTCTCTGGAGGATCCGTGACCCCGCTTCCGTCCACCCGCCGCGCCCTGCGCGTACTCCTCGCCCTCCTCCTCCTCTGCGCGCTGGGGACGGCCCGCGCCCAGGAGCCGGAGTCGGACCGCAGCTCCCGCGGCCCGCTGCCGACCGCGGTGCCGCCCTTGCCGCGGGGCGAGCGGGCGCTGCGCTTCATCGTCCTCGGCGACTACGGCACCGGCCTGCCCGGACAGCGCCGCGTGGCCGCGCGGATGGCCGAACGCGCCCGGGCGGGGCTCGACTTCATCGTCACCACGGGCGACAACTTCTATCCCTTCGGCGTGCGGAGCGCCGACGACCCCCTTTGGGAGCGCGTCTGGCGGCGGGTCTACGCGGCGCCCGCCCTGGCGGTCCCCTGGTATCCCAGCTTGGGGAACCACGACCACGTGCTGGGTTTCCGCGCGCAGCTCGCCTACTCGCGCAAGGATCCGCGCTGGCGCCTTCCCGCGCGCTACCACCGCTGGGCGCTCCCTCTCGGCGGAGGACGCTCCGTCGAGTTCTTCGTCCTCGACACCACCCTCCTCCGCCGCGGCCTCGATCCCGACCAACTCGCCTGGCTCGAGCGCGTCCTCGCGGCGAGCAAGGCCACCTGGAAGATCGCGATCGGGCATCACCCCCTCTACTCCTACAGCAAGCGTCCCCACGACGCCTCGCTCATCCGGCTCGTCGAACCGCTCTTCGTCCGGAACCGCGTCGACGTCTACTTCGCCGGCCACGACCACGTTCTCGAATTGCTCAAAGCGCGGCGCGGGGTCCACTACGTGGTCTCCGGAGCGGGGGGAGGCCCCGACAACGCCTACGGCGTCCGCTGGACCGACGACTGCCACTACGCCGTCAGCGGAGGCGGCTTCGTCCTCGCCCGCCTGAGCGCGAGCATGCTCGTACTCGAATTCGTGCGCATGGATGGGCGCACCGAGTACGCCCACGTCATCCCCAAGGGACGCGCCGGGCCCTTCTGAGCGCGCTTCGCCGGCGGCGCTCCGCGCCCGGGGGGACGCTCGTCCCGATGTTCCGAGATGGGCCCTCAAGGCCAGGCCTGCGGCCGTCGAAGAGAGGTCATGCGCTGCCGCTGCCCGGTGTGCAACCAAACGGCCGACTACCCCGAACGCTACGCCGGGAAGTGGCACAAGTGCGTCGCGGGCTGCGCTCCCTACCCGGGAACGCGCCTGGTCATCGTGCCGGGGGGCTTCGGCATCCCCGAGGTGGAGGTCGCGTCGGCCTGGCGGGGGGCGGTCCTGAGGGGCCGGCTCCTGCGACTCGCGGCGGGCCTCTTCCTGCTGGCCCTCGCGGTGGCGCCGCTCTTCTGCGGCGCCTTCCCCACAGCGCGCGAGGTGCTCGTCCTGTGGGGCGGGGTCGGCTCGGCCCTGTCCTGCGCGGCCCTGCACGCCGCGCTGCGGCACACGCCGCGCCCGCCGCCCGGCCTCTGAATCCAGGGCCCCGGGCGCGCTCCTGCGGGGGGCCGGTCGAGGAGTACACGAAGACGCCGGCCCGTAGGGGCCGGCGCCTTCGCAGAGTCACCAACGGAAGAGGGAGCCGAGCACGCTTCGTCTCGCTCGCCCCTGGGACGCTCCCCGGCGGAGAAGGTTCAGCCCCGCGCCGAACGAAGCGTAAGCCGTTGCGACGCCAAGCCGCCTGCGCTTCGTGGGTCCCCGCGGGCGCGGGCGAGCGACGCTCAGTGCTCCTTGGGGCGCTTGCGACGCGACTTGCGGGGCTTGCGCGTGCGCTTTCCGGCGGGCGCCTCGCGAGGGGTGGGTACGTCGGGGATGAGCCGGACTTCGCGGACCTCGGCGCGCGGGAAACGCCAGGGTCCCTCGGCCTTGGGGTCGGGGTCCTCCACCACGATCTCGTCCCCCTCGAGGCCCACCAGGCGCCCCTTGAAATTCTTCCGGTCGTCGATGAGGCGCTTGTCGCGCAGCTTGACGTGGACGCGCGCCCCGGCGAAGCGGACGAAGTCCTTGTCGCGGACCAAGGGGCGGTCGAGTCCGGGCGAGAGGACCTCGATGCAGTAGGCACCGGGATCGAGCCCCGCGTCCTCGAAGGCGGCGTGGATGCCGCGGGTCAGGCCCACCAAGTCGTCGACGCCCACGCCCTCCGGTTCGCGGTCCACGACCACCTCGATGCGCCGGCCCGGGAGTTGCCGCAGCAAGACCAGCTCGCAGCCGGCGTCGGCAACGGTTCCTTCGATCAGGGAGCGGGGTTCCATACCCCCCCTTAGACCCGATGCGGCGCCGCGGGGGAAGCCCAAAGCCGAAGCGGAACCGAGGCGCTGTTCTTCGGATCGGGAGCGGGCGTTCAGTTCCGGGTCGCCAGGCGCGCGCGCGCGGCGGCGCGGGCCGCCGGTTCTTCGCGCAAGAGCGTCTCGAGCGCGCCGGCAAGGCCGCCCGCCTTCCGCAGCGAGGGCGGTTCCCACTCGGCGAGGCCCAGGCGGGCGGCGAGGACCTGAAGGCGCGCGAGCGCGTCGGCTCCATGCCAGGCGACGGCGAGGCGCACGAACGGCCGCTCCTCCTCGGGGCGATCGAGCGGCCCGACGCCGAGCGCCGTACGTCGGGCGGGGTCGCCGAGTTCGATCAAGGCGGCCAGGGCAGCGAGCCGGGCGAAGACCTCGGCGGCCGCGAAGCGTGCCGCCTGGTCGTCGTCCCAGCGGCCGGCCTCGCGCGCCGCGCGCACGAGGGCGTAGAGCGCCTCGACGACCGCGGGCAGAGGACCCAAGGGCACGCCCTCCTCGGGAGCGAGGGAAGCCAGCGCTGCGACGCGCTCGGGGAGGAGCGGTGCGCTCGGGCGTGCGCCCGCCGCGAGCGCTCCGACGAGGCTCCGCCCGGGGGCGCCGTAGATGGCGATGCTCGCCGCGAGCGGGTCGTCGCCGCCTTCCGCACGCATCCAGCGGTAGACCTCGTCGGCAAGCCGCCCCTCCAACTCGGCGAGCATCACGTGGCGGGTGCCGTCGAAGACCCCGTAGAGGCGTACGTCGCGCAAGAGGCGCGCGTAGGGCAACTCCTCCAGCAAGGCGCGCCCTCCCAGGACGCGCGCCCCCTGGTCGACGGCCTCCTCCGCCAGTTCGCAGGCGGCGAACTTGGCGATGGCGGTGGTCGCGGCCGCGCCGAGCCCCTGGGCGTTGATGGCCCAGGAGGCGCGCACGGCCACCGCGGCCGCCAGCCGCTCGGCGACCTCGAGGCGCAGGAGGTGCTCTGCGATGGCGCCCAGGTCTCGGATCGGTGCGCCGTAGAGGTTCCGGCGCGCCGCGTAGGAGCCGGCGAGGCCGCGGGCCCGGGCGGCGATGCCCGCCGCCAGGGCGGCGATGCCCCCACGCGAAACGGTGAGCGTCTTGCGGATCAGGCCGAAGCCGCTCCCTTCGGGACCGAGCCGCTGGGCGGCGGGGACCAGGGTTCCCTCGAAGCGGAGACCGGAGATGTCCGCCGCGCGGGCGGGGAGTGTGCGCCAGCGACGCAGGGGGACCACGCTCGCGTCCCGTTCCAGCCAGAACACGCTCAGGTCGCCGCGGGCGCGCAGGGGGGAAGCGTCCTGCGCCGCGGGCCGCGTGCGCAGGAGCGCGACCAAGAGCTCGTGCTCTCGCGCGCCGTTGATGAAGTGCTTCTCGCCCCGCAGGCGGTAGTGGGTGGGCTCCTCGTCGCCGGCGAGGGGGCGGAAGGCGCCGCCGACGAGCACCCCCGGCTCGGCGGAGGCCTCGATGCGGAGGAGGTTGGAGCCGTGCTCCGCCTCGGTAAGGAGCAACGAGGCGAAGGCGCCCTCCGCCACGCGGGCGAGGACCCGCTCGCGTTGCTCGGGGCTGCCTCCCGCGAGCACCGGAAGCAGAGCGAGGGCGTTCACCCCGCAGGTAATGGCCAGGCTGGCGTCGCGCTCGGCGCAGAGCGCGTTGAGCGCGCAGAGTTCGTGCGCGCGCGCCGTCGCGAGAAGCGCGCTCAGCGCCGCCGCGCGCGCGGCGTCGAGGGCCGCCCGCGGGTAGCGGGCCTCCTCCTCGCAGCGCGCGAGTTCGTCTCGGACCTCGGGCGCGTCGATGGCGGTGGCGATGGCGGCGAGGGCAGGTGGGGCCGGACAGAAGCGTGCGTAGGCGGAAGGATCCGGGGGGTCGTGGAATCGCTCCCGTTCGCGCTCCAACACGGCGGACACCCTACCACTTGTCGAGGGCAGGGGAATTCCCGACCCTGGATCGCGTGGACGAAGCGCCTGCTGCGAAGAAGCCCGGCGGCGTCGTGCTCTACGACCTCTACCGGGCCGGCCTGCTCGCCTTCTACCTGGGCTTCTGCGCCCTTGGCGTGTGGGCCTTGCACGGCGCCGAGGGAGGCCCCGCCGGGGGCGAGGTCATGGGACTGGGCATCGCTGCGGTGGGCGCGCTCTGCGCGCTGCTCGTGGTGGCCAGCTTCTGGCTTCCCCGCGCCCCCTGGGCCTGGAACGCCCACCTGGTGCTCGTGGTCTTGGGGGTGGTGGGCGTGGTGACCACCCCTTGTGCGCTGCTCGTTGCCTTGCTGTGGTTTCGCCGCGATACCCTGGCTTGGTTCGGCCAGCGCCTCGAACGGGACGTCCCCCACGGAGAGGGTCCTCCGCCGCAGGACGAAGAAGGAGGCGCGGGCACGCCGCGCGCCTGAGCGCGCGCCGTGCGTCCCTACGCGCCCTCGAGCCCGGCCAGGCCGGACCGCCGCAGGGTACGCCGGTAGAGGCGCCCGAGGCCTGCTGGGTCGCGCAGGCGGGGCAGGGCGGCGAGGAGGAGCCGGTAGACGGCCCTGCGGGGCACCTTGCGGGGGCTCTGGGGGTCGAGGGGGTTTCCCCGCGCCACGAGGCCGAGGGTCTCGAGGGCCAAGAGCAGGGGCAGGAGGGCCGCCAAGCGCAGGCTCGCTTCCCGCGAGGGGGTGAGGAGCACGTGCTCGAGCCCCACGCGCGCGTCGCCGAGGGCGTCCGCGACCAGGCTCAGGTAGAGGGGCCGCAGGCGCGGCCAAACGCCGGGGTCGCGGAGGGCCGCGGGGTCGAGGCCCACCACGGCGAGTTCGGCGCGCGGAAGGTAGCAGCGACCGTGCTCGAGGTCGCGGGGGAGGTCGCGCAAGACGTTGGTGAGCTGCAGGGCGAGGCCCAGGCGCACGCCCGCGCGCGCCCAGCGCCCCAGGGGCAGGCGACGGCATCGGCGCAGGCGGCGCGCGTGGACGCGCGCCCAGAATTCGCCTACGCAGCCGGCGACGCGATAGCAGTAGTCGCGCAGCTCGGCCCGCGTCTCGAGCGCGCGGGGCTCGCCGGCCCCGTCCCCGGGGAAGCGCCGCAAGTCCGCGGACATTCCTCCGAGGAGGACGCCGAGCACCCAGCGCACGTCCCGCCGATCCTCCGCCGGGAGGACCCCCAGGGCCGCGACCAGCGGCCCCAGCGCGCCGAGGAGAGCGTGTTCTTCGGGCAAGGCGTCGTCGCTGGGGGGGAGGGCAGCAAGCTCCGCCAAGGTCGCGGCCGCGCTCGCCTCGTCGCCTTCCCCGCGGTAGAGGACGGCGAGTTCCTCCAGGAGGCGCGCGCGCTCGGTCGCCGCCACCAGGCGCGTGTCGGCCACGGTGTCGGCGGCGCGTGCGAGCAGGTAGGCCAGCGCCACCAGGTCGCGGGTTTCGTGAGGGAGCAGGCGCAGGGTCAGGTAGAAGGAGCGGCTGACGCGCGCCAGTACGGGGCGGAGCGCCCAGGGGTCGGCGGAGGGAGGGTCGGCCCTCACGGAGTTCGGCGTCCGTGGGCCGCGCTCGCCGCGCGCAGGCGCTCGGCCTCGGGCGCGCCGAGCTGACCGGGCAGCAGGCGCCAGCTCCAGTTCCCTTCGGCCCGCCCGGGCGTGTTCAGGCGGGCCTCGTCGCCGAGCCCGAGGACGTCCTGC
Source organism: Planctomycetota bacterium (assembly GCA_003695705.1). Lineage (GTDB taxonomy): Bacteria > Planctomycetota > J058 > J058 > J058 > J058. The sequence goes on along the minus strand of RFHU01000107.1, from coordinate 3,699 downwards.
GCGGGAACCACGGCGAGGAAGGCAGGGGAGCCCAAGGCGAGCTCCACCAGGCCCCAGGCCGGGTCCGCGTCGCCGATGCGCGCGCGGACGCGCGCGCGCGCGGCGGGATCGAGGCCCGCGAACCATCCCGCCGCCGTCTGGTTGTCGTGGGTGCCCGTGTAGACGACGCTCCGCACGGGGTGGTTCTCGGGGAGGAAGGGGTGCGCGGGGTCGTCCTCCCCGAAGGCGAATTGGAGGATCCGCATGCCGGGAAAGCCCGTGGCTGCGAGGAGCTCCTCCACGTCCTCGGTGATGACGCCGAGGTCCTCGGCGACCACGGGCAGCGCGCGCGGATGCTCCAGGCCGAGCTCCTCGGCCACGGCCTCGAAGAGGGGCAGACCGTGCCCCGGACGCCAGGCGCCTTCGCGTGCGGTGGCGGCGCCGGCGGGGACCGCCCACCAGGCGGCGAAGCCGCGGAAGTGATCGACCCGGACCAGGTCGAAGAGTTCGAAGGCGCGGCGGAAGCGCTCGATCCACCAGGCGTAGGCCGTGCGCGCGTGGACGCGGACGTCGTAGAGCGGGTTGCCCCAGAGCTGCCCGTCTTCGCTGAAGTCGTCGGGGGGGACGCCCGCAACCGCGGTCGGAGCGCCATCGGGGCCGAGCTCGAACAGCTCGGGCCGGGCCCATACGTCGGCGCTGTCGCGGGCGACGAAGATGGGCACATCGCCGAAGACCTCGACGCCGCAGGCGCGGGCGTGTTCCCGCAGGGCCTCCCACTGGCGCGCGAACAGGTACTGCCAGAAGGCCTCCCGCTCGCAGGCCGGGGCGTACTCCTCGCGGGCGCGCCGAACCGCTCGCGGCCGATGGCGCGCCAGTCGATCCGGCCAGGCCTCCCAGAAGGCGCCGCCGCCGTGCGCTTCCTTGAGGGCGGCGAACAACGCGGCGTCCTCGAGCCAGAAATCCTCGCGCGCGCGGAAGGCCGCGAAGGCCGCTCGCTCCTCGGCGTCGGCGTCGCGGCGGAAGGCCTCGTAGGCGCGCTCGAGCCGGGCGCGCCGCCACGCGTCTGCCTCGGGGCTCACCCGGCCCGGGGGGAAGGCGGCGCCGGCGAGGTCGTCCGGCCCGAGCAGGCCGGTGGCGACCAGGTCGTCGAGGGAGAGCAGCCCTGGGTCGCCGGCGAAGGCCGAGGCGGCGGCGTAGGGCGAGCCGCCCCAGCCCGGGGGTCCCAGCGGGAGGACCTGCCAGACCCGCTGCCCGGCGGCGGCGAGGAAGTCGACGAAGCGGCGCGCCTCGGGACCGAGGTCGCCGCGGCCGTAAGGACCGGGGAGCGAGGAGACGTGGAGGAGGAGGCCGCTGCGCCGGGTGGTGTCCATCGCGGGCGCGGATTGTGACAGATCCCGGCGGCCCGCGGGTCCGTGGGGGAACGCGGGGCGAGGCTTCGCCGGTCCGCCGTGCCGCGCGAGGGCCCCCGCCGCCGGGGCGGCGGAGCACCGACCGGGCGACGCCGGCGGGGCTTTGCTCCTAGAATCGCCGGCGGTGAGCGCAGATCCCCTCGTCGGCAGGACCATCGGCGCGGTGCGCATCGTCTCCAAGCTCGGGGCGGGCGGCATGGCCTCGGTCTACCTGGGCGAGGACGCCGAGGCGAAGGGCGCCCTGCGCGCCCTGAAGCTCCTCAGCGTGGCCGCGCCCGAGCCCTACAAGGTCCGCTTCGAACGCGAGGCGCGCATCGGCGCAGGGTTGGACCACCCGCTCCTGGTGCGCGTGCACCGCCACGGGGTGTCGGGCGACTTCCTCTACCTGGTCATGGACTACGTGGAAGGCGAGGACCTCGCCAGCGTGCTGGCGCGCGCCGGCGCCCTCGACTGGCCGCTGGCCGCCGCCCTGGGACGCGACGTGGCCGCGGCCCTCGCCGCGCTCCACGAGCGCCAGGTCGTGCACCGCGACCTCAAGCCGCAGAACGTCCTCCTCGACGCCCGGGGCGCCGTCCGACTGGCCGACTTCGGGCTCTCGCGCTGGCGGCGAGCGCCCGCCGCGATCCCCACCGAGGTCTCCCTCACCGCCACCGGCGAGGCCATGGGGACTCCGCTCTACATGGCCCCCGAACAGTTCGAGGACGCCAAGACGGTCGGCCCCGCCGCCGACCTCTACTCGCTGGGCGTCATCGTCTTCGAAGCCCTCGCCGGGCGACCGCCCTTCTCGGCCTCGACGCCCCTCAAGCTCTCCATCCTCCACCGCGAGGTGGCTCCCCCCTCGCTGGAAGCCATGGCGGGCTCGGCGCCTCCCGAACTTCGTCGCCTCGTCGAAGCCCTCCTCGCGAAGGACCCCACCGACCGACCCACCAGCGCCGAGGAAGTCGCGGCGGCCTTCGCGGCCCTGGCCGAGCGGGGCGAAGCGGCTCCCCTGCCCCTCGAAACCCCTTGTCAGCGGGCGCCTTCCCTCTGGGACCCGCGGCGGGCTCACCCGAGCGAAGCCGAGACCCTTCCGCCGCCCTCGGCAGCGCCCGACCCGCCGAGCGCGCTGCGCTTCGCCGCCGGCATGGCGGCACTCTTCCTCTTCACCCTGGGGAGCGTGCTCCTCGCCCAGCAGCCCCGGGTCCGGGCGCTCCTGGCGAGCCCCGAGGAGGTCGCCCGCTACGAAGCCTTGCGTGCCGCCCTCGACCGCATCGCCGACGCCGACCAGCGGGCCGAGCTCCAGGCCGCGTTCGCCGCCTACCTGCGCGACTTCGGCGAGAAGGGCTGGCTGCGCGACGAGGTCCAGCGCCTCCGGCGCCGACCGCGGCGCGTGCGGGCGAACCTCTACTACGTTCCCCTCGACGACGCGCTGATGGTCTACGTGCCCGCGGGGGACTACGCCATCGGCGACCTTGCCGGGAAGGACGACCCCCGCTTCTCCCCTCCGCATCGGGCGCGTCTGCAGGGCTTCCTCATCGACCGGACCGAGGTGAGCAACGCCCGCTACGAGACCTTCCTGGCCCGCTGGCGGGCGGCGGGCGCGCAGCATGCCTGCGGGCGCACGGACCTCGACCACGACCCGCCGGCGGGCGACGGGCTCAGCCCGGCCCCCGACGGACCGCGGGTGGGCCTCTCCCCGTGGGACGCCCTCGAATACGCGCGCTTCTACGGGCGGCGCCTCCCCAGCGAGGACGAATGGGAGGTCGCCGCGGCCTGGGACCCCCAGGACGCTCGCGCGCGCCTCTACCCCTGGGGTGAGCGCGAGCCGTCGGAGGACGAGCGCTTCCTCGCCAACCTCCGCTTCGCCGGCTTCGGAGAGGTGGACGAAGGCGGCGTCTTTCGCCCTCTCTGCGCCCCGAGCGGGACCTTCGAGCTCGACCGTTCGGGCTTCGGCCTGCTCGACGTGGCGGGCAACGCTGGCGAGTGGTGCGCCGGCGCGCTCCCCCTGCCCGGCAAGCAGCCCATCCGCGGCGGCGACCTGTTCACCGGCGACGCCTTGGCCGCACGGCTCACCCACCGGCGCGAGCACGATCCCCAGAGCCCGCCCCCCGAGAGCGTCGGCTTCCGCACCGTGCTCCCCTTCGCGGGGGAGTGACGGGCAGCGGGGGCGCGCGGGGGGCGCGGAGCGCGCCTCCGCTTCGCCTGCCCCCGCTCAGCGCGCGTAGACGCGCTGGGCTCCGCCGGTGTAGTTGATGAACACCGTCTTCTGCTCGGTGAAGAAGTTCAGCCCGTCGCTCGACATTTCGCGGTCGCCGACGCCGGTCTTCTTGAT
>RFHU01000106.1 GCA_003695705.1 Planctomycetota bacterium | reverse complement strand
ACGCGCGCCTCGTCGCCCACGCCCAGGGCGCTGGCGATGACGCCGCGCTCGCGAACACGCTGCTCTGGCTTGGCCTGTGGCCCGCGCTCGACGCGATTTACCGTCGCCACCTGCGTCGGCACCTGGACGACCCGGGCGCGCTGGTCTCGGAGCTTTGGGACCGCTTCACCGCCGCCGTCCACCGCGCCGACCTCGGGCGGATCGACCGCGTCGCCGCGACGCTCGCGCGGAACACGGAGCGCACGCTCAAGGACCGCGCCCGGCGCGCCTGGGAGGACGAGGCGCGCTGCGTCGAGCTGCCGGACGAGGACGCGCTGCCCGACGGCGGCGCCGGCCCGCGGGCGTGGTGCCTCTCTGACCTCGGCCTCCCACCCGGCCTCTCTCCCGAGGAGGAGGCCGGCCGGCTGCGCGCGCTGGTCGCCGAGATCGTCGGGGACGACGACGCCGATCTGGTGATCGGCGCCGTCCTCTACGGCGAGACGCAGAAGGAGCTGGGCGAGCGCCTGGGCATCACCCACGCCGCCGCCCGCAAGCGCTTCCAGCGCGCCCTCGGGCGCCTGCGCGACCACCTGCAGAAACCTGGCGGCGGCCTGTCCCACTCCGGCTCCGCCGACCGCGTTTCCTGAGCAGACCGGGGAGGACCCGGCGAAGGAGGAACGCCAATGCAAAGCCGCAAGCCAGCCCAGGACGACGTGACCCGGCTCTTCCGGGAGGTCGTGCTGGTGCTCGGCGGCGTCTTCGCGGTGGAGGGCACCGACGACCGGACCATCCGCCGCGTGGCCCGGGGCCTGGAGCGCTGCTACCGGCGCGCCCGCCAGGACCCGGGGCCGACCGCGCGCGCCGCCAGGCTCCAGCCGCACCCGGCCATCGCCGGGCTGCTGCGTCTGACCGAAGCCGAAGGAGCCCAGCCATGACCGAGCCCAGCTGGCCGACCCCGGCCACCCGACCGGACGCCTTCGAGCGCCTGCCCGGCCTCTACCGCCGCTGGGAGATGCAGCAGCTGCTCGACGCCCGGCACGACTTCCACATCGAAGAGGCCGGAACGGCCACCGACGGAACCCAGCTCTTCGCCGTGTACCGGCGCAGGCACAACCACGAGGAGGCAAGCAATGAGTAACGCATGGGACCACGCCGCCAGCATGGCGGACAAGCACGCCAACTCCGGCGGCATCTTCATCCGGCTGACCAGCAACGGGGACAAGGTCATCGGCGCCTTCTGCGGCGAGCCCTTCCCCCGGGAGGTGGTCTGGACCGGGGAGCGCTACGAGACCTACGACCCCGAGGTCCACACCGACAAGCGGCCCAGCCTGCGCGTCATGCTCAACTTCTACGTCCCTTCCGAGGGCGCGATGAAGGTGATCGAGGGCGGCACGGTCTGGTTCAAGGACGTGCTGAAGGTCCGCGACAAGTACGGCCTCGACAAGTGGCTCTTCGAGATCGAGCGCCACGGCGAGGCCGGCGACCCGAAGACCACGTACACCATCTTGCCCGAGGAGAAGCTCACGGCGGCGCAGAAGGAGGAGATCGACTCCCTCGGCCTGCACGATCTGGCGGCGCTGGTCGCCGGCGACGGCGGCGACGACGACCCGCCCATCGACGCCGAGACGGCCGCGGAGCTGGTCGCCCGCCTCAAGGCGCTGCCGCGGGCAGACGTCGACACCTTCCTCGAACAGTTCGGGGTGCAGCGCGTGCGCGAGCTCAAGGCATCGCACGAGGCGGCCGCGCGCGAGCTGCTGGGGGGCCTCGAGGCCCGCGCCCGGCGCAAGGCGGCGCCGCGCGAGGAGGTCGATCCCTTCGCGTGAGCCACGCCGCCCGGCGACGGGCGCGCTGAACCACCGGGCCCGGGGGAGCTGCGCGAGCGGCTCCCCCCGGGCCGCCTCGGGAGCCGATAGATGGAAGGCACGAACGGCCAGGACGGCCGCAGGGGACCGGTGCGCCTGCGGCCCTACCAGCAGGACGCGATCGCGAGGCTGCGCGCCCGCGTCCGGGCCGGCGTGCGCCGCCTGATCATCGTCGCGCCCACCGGCTCGGGCAAGACGACCATCGCCGCGCACGTCATCGCCGGCGCGGTCGCGCGGGGCTCGCGGGTGCTCTTCATGGCGCACCGCCGCGAGCTCATCCACCAGGCCTACGGCCGCCTGATCGACCTGGGAGTGCCAGAGGCCAGCCTCGGCGTGCTGATGGGCCGCGACCCACGCTGGCGCCCGGGCGCGCCGGTGCAGGTCGCGAGCGTGGACACGCTGCGCCACCGCGCCAGGCCGCTGGCCGACATCGTCTTCGTCGACGAGTGCCACCGCGCCACGGCGAAGACCTACCGCGACATCGCCGACGGCTACCCGGACGCGCTCCACCTCGGGCTCACCGCCACGCCCTTCCGCGCGAGCGGCGGCGGGCTCGGGGACGTCTACGACGAGCTGCTGGTCGTGGCCTCGCCGCAGGAGCTCATCGACCAGGGCTACCTCGTCGCGCCGCGGGTGTTCACCGTGCCCGAGGAGGACCTGCCCGACCTCTCGGGCGTGCGCACCCGCCAGGGGGACTACGAGCCCGGCGCGCTCGAGGCGGCGGTCAACCGCAAGGGGCTCGTCGGCAACCTCGTCGACCACTGGACGCGGCACGCGAAGGGCGTCCGCACGGTCGCCTTCGCTGTCTCGGTCGCCCACTCCCGGCACATCGCGGCCCGGTTCCAGGAGGCGGGCGTGGCCGCCGAGCACCTCGACGGTGCGACGCCGCTGGCCGAGCGGGACGCGATCCTGCGGCGCCTCGACGCCGGCGAGATCACGGTCGTCAGCAACGCGATGGTGCTCGCCGAGGGCTGGGACCAGCCGGCGGTCAAGTGCGCCATCCTCGCGCGCCCGACCAAGTCGCTCGGGCTCTACCTCCAGCAGGCCGGTCGCATCCTGCGGCCCTGGGACGACCAGCAGGCGATCATCCTCGACCACGGGGGCTGCGT
>RFHU01000105.1 GCA_003695705.1 Planctomycetota bacterium | reverse complement strand
GCGTGGGCGGGGTGCGCGCCCTCCGCCGTGGGCGCGGGCCGGTCGGGGGCCCGCCTGCGGCCCGACCGCGACGGAGCGGCCCAGGTCGGGGACGCTGGGCGCAGGTCGGCGGCGGAGCGCGGGGGCCCCGACGCGGCGCGCGGAGGCGCCGCGCCCTTCGGGGCAGGCGCGGGAAGGGCTGCGGCCACGGGCGGCTAAACCCCCTGCCGCAGCGCGCTCTCCACGTCGGGGTAGAGGTCGAGCAGCGCCGGCAGGCCGAGCAGGCGGGCCACCGCGAAGGCCTTGGGGGAGACGACCAGGCGCAGGTTGGCGTCGGGGACCGCGGGCCCGACGGCCTTGAGCCAGACCTGCGGCTCGGGGCAGCCCGTGAGGTCGAGGACCACGTTGACCACCTCGCCGCGTTCGTCCGGCCCCTTGCCGACACGTCCCTTCGTGATCTCGTCGTGAATGAGGTCTTCGAGGTCCTCGGGGTCGTCGCCCGCCTCGGGGGCGAGCACCACGGCGAGGAAATCGGGGCGGCGCGCGGTGTTCATGGCTGAAGGCGGCACTCTGCCACAACGTCCAAGTTCACGCCAGCGCGCGCTCGCGCCGGGGCGTCGTGACGCTCGGCCACGCTGTGGGTCCAAGGACGAGGAAGCGGCGGGGAAACGGAAGGAAGCATGCAGGCCCTGAGTGCGCGGAAAGGTCCGTCGTCCGTCCTGGTGCACTCGGCGTTTCGGTCTGCGGGCGCGGCGGCGGTTTTCGAGCCCTCGCCAACGGCGCCCGCGGAGGAGCGTGTGCCCGCCGTCGCTCGGTCCGGCCGTAGCCCGCGGTTCGAGCGCACGCGGCCTGCGTCGCGCGCCTGGGGCCGCGTGCCTGTGCGCTTGCTTCCTCGCGGCGTCCGCGGGCTGGAGGGTCCCTCGAAGCTCGCCTTCCTCGGCGCCCTGGTCGTGTTCCTGGCAGGCGCTGTCGCACCGCGGGGTGCCTGGGCCGACGAGGTGGCCCTCCGCAACGGGCGGGTCCTCCAGGGCGTGCGCGTGCGCGAACGCCCGAACGGCTTCGAAGTTCTCTTGCCGGGAGGGACGCTTTACCTGGCCGCCCACGAGGTGGATCGCGTGGTTCGGTCCGCTCGACCCGCCGCCCGGCGCCTCGCCGGGCGTGCTTCCCTCGGGCGTCTCGCGCGCGACCTCGAGGCTGCTTGGCGCGTGGGCGACACCGCGAAGGCCCGGCGACTCCTGGCGAGCGACCCGCGCGTCCACGTGCTCGAAGGACCCGGCCTCTCGGTTCGTGCCGATCTCGTGCGCGCGGAGGGGAGCCTGCGCTTGCGCGTCCGCGTGCGCCGCCGCGGCCCGGATCCCGCGCTTCTTGCTCTGCCTCCCGGGACGGGCGCGGGCGGGGCGCTGGGCGTGTGCCTCCTTCGGCCCGCGGCCCTCGTCCTCGGTCCGGGCGCCGAGCGGGCCGAGGTCCTGCTGCCCGTCCTCTACGCCCACCCGGACGCTCGCCCCTCCGAGGGCCACCTGCGGCTGACCCTCTCCCCCGATCCCGCGCGTCGGCGGCTGCTTGCGGTCCTCTGCGCAGGGGTGCGCCCGCCGCCCGAGACCGCCGCGCAGCTCGCGCTTTGGACCCTGCCCGGTCGCCTGCGCCGGGAAGACCTCGTGGAGGCGGGTCCGCGCTTGACCCCAGGTCGAGCCTTGGTCCTCCCCCTCCACGCAGAGCACGCCGCGCGCCTCCTGCGGTCGGCGGGCCTCGAGCCCCGCCGGCGAGCCTTCTTCCGTCGTCCGCCCTTGCCGGGCGGGGCGCCCGCCCCCGGCCTCGCGGGTCCCTGAAGCGCGCGGACCCCCGCCGGTCCCCGGCGGGAGGTAGGCTGGGCGCCGCATGATCGGTCACCCCCTCAAGGTCCGCGAACTCCTCGACGAGATCACCCGCGGCGAGGTCCTGCTCCCCGAGTTCCAGCGCGCCTACGTGTGGAAGCCGTCGCAGGTGGTGCGGCTGGTGGACTCGCTCTACCGCGACTACCCCACCGGGCAGATCCTGCTCTGGGATACGAGCGTGGTCCCCGCGACCAAGCACCTGCAGGGCGTCGAGCCCACCACGCGCCGCTTGGCCCTCGTCGGTCGCCCCAAGATCGTCCTCGACGGCCAGCAACGGCTGACCTCGCTCTACAAGGTGCTCTCGCCCGATTCGCGCGAGCCCCTCGAGTTGCGCTTCCACCTCGAGAGCGAGCAGTTTTCGCTCCCGAAACGGCGCCTCGCCAAGGACCCCCTCTGGGTGCCCGTGCGCGAGGTCGTCGGGGGAGAGGTCCACGACCTCGACCTGCTCGAGCGCATTGCGGCCGCTGGGGGGCCCGCGCTTGGGGACCCCACCAGCCGCGCCTACCTCGACCGCCTCCGCCGCCTGCGCCGGATCGCCGACTACGCATTCCCCATCGAGATCTTCCGCTCGGACTCCTTCGAGGACGTGACCGAACTCTTCGTGCGCGCCAACTCGGGCGGCACGCGCCTGCGTCAGGCCGAACTGGTCCTCGCGCAGCTCTCCCTGCGCCTGCCGGGGACCATCGTCGAGGCCTTCGAGGGGGCCATCGCCGACTACGAGGCCGCCGGCTTCGCCCTCGACGCGCGCTTCCTCGTCCGCGCGCTCGTCGCGGTGGGGACCGGGCAGAGCCGCTTCACCCGCCTCGGGCAGCTCTGGCAGCACGAGGACCTCGCCGGGCTTTGGGAGCGCACGCGGCGCGCCCTCGACCGCGCGGTGGCCTTCGTGCGCGACAACGCGCGCTTCCACTCCTCCGACTGGGTGCCGTCGCTGAACGCGTTGATCCCGCTCGTCGCCTTCTTCGAGCGCAACCCGACCCTCGCCCGCGACGTGGAAGTCGGCCTCTTGCGCTGGTTCTACGTCGTCTCCCTGCGCTCGCGCTACAGCAGCAGCCCCGAGGCCGCGCTCGACCAAGACCTCAAGGCCGTCGCCTCGGAGCGCCCCGTGGTGCGGCTCTTGGCCACGGCCGTGGACGCAGCCGGGAGCCTGGCCGTCGACCCCGACGAGCTGGACCGGGCCGACTGGCGCAACCCGCTCTTCCCGCTCACCTTCGCCGCGGCGCGCAAGGCACGGGCCACGGACTGGTTCTCCGGAGTGGTCGTCGGCGCCGACCCGAGCGGCGAGGTGGTGACCCACCCGATTTTCCCCAAGGCCCTCCTCAAGGAGGCCGGCGTCCCCCGCTCCGCGCGCGACGAGATCGCCAACCTCGTCTTCCTCGCCGCCCAGCCGCCCAAGGAAGTCGTCGGCGCCTCTCCGGCCGAAGTGCTCGCCCAGGTGGCCGCGGCCGACCCCGCTCGCCTCAGCGCCCAGCGGGTCCCCCTCGACCGCAGCCTGTGGAGCGTCGAGCGTTACGCGGATTTCCTCGCCGCGCGCCGGACCCTCCTCGCCGAGGCGCTGAACGAACTCCTCGACGATCCCCTCTGACTGCCCCGGTCGCTCGCTGGAAGCGGATTGGGGAGCGCAGGCGGACCCGCCGCGGAGTTCGTCCGGGCCGCTGCGGCAAGAGGGGAGGGGGCCTCGAGGCCGCACAGGTCCTGAGGGGTCGAGGCGAGCGGCACGACGAGGGGGGGGCGCGGCGGAGCTGCGGGCGCAGCGCCGGCGACGACATCGCACGAGGGGGAAGAGGCTGGCGACGGGGGGCCGGCGGGAGCCGACGGAGCGCCGGGGTACCGGGAGGGGCACGACCGCGCGCTGTTGCGGCGAGTCGCCCGGCTCCCGAGAATCCTGCTCCGTGCCTTCCCAGGACGCGCGTTTGCCGGCCGACGGACCGTCTTCGCGACGGAGGCGAGCGAGGTCCCGCGGGAAGGGCTGTCCGAGGGGACCCGCGCGAGCGCCAAGGGAGGGACGGTTCGCCGGGCCGAGAAAGTCCGGCGGCGGGACGGAAACGGGGAGGCCTTTGGGAACGGTCGAGCGCAGGACGGATTCCCCGCAGACTCCGGTCCGCACAGCCTGCGGGGTGCTGGGACGCAGGGTGCGAGTTGGCTGCGCGTCGCGCCAAGAGGCCACGCGGCGCCGGCTGCGGGGAGTCGCCTGCGCTTGGTTCGAGACGAAGCGAGGGGCCGCAGCATGATCTTCCGGCGTAGGGCGGCGCGCGAACGGACGGAGCTCGGTGCCGTGGCGCCGGCGGGCGAAGAGCGTCGGACGCGCAGAAGGGCGTCCGACGCGTTGGCGTTCTTGGGTTTCGCTCTGCTCCTTCCCGCGGTTCTCCTCCCGTGGTTGGTCCCCTTCCTTTCCCCCTACACCCTTGGCCTGGACTATCCGATCTTCTCGATCGCCTGGCAGGAGGAACTCTTCTTCTCGCTTCGCTCGGGGACCTGGCCCCTCTACGCACCCGGCGCGGCCGGCGGGCAGAGCGCGAGCGCGCTTTCGCAGGGTCAGCTCCATCACCCCCTCGCCCACCTGGTCACCTTGATGCCGGGCTACTGGACGGGTCACGCCCTGGACTGGAACACGGCCGCGCGCTTGGTCGCGCTCGGCTGGACCCACGGGGTCCTCTTTCGCTTCCTTCGCCGCTTGCGCTTTGGAGTGGGGGCCGCGTTCCTGCTTTCGCTCTCGACCGTGTACAACCTCCGCGCCCTGGACATGTTTCGCTACGGCGCGGCTCTCGAGGCCTGGACGGGGCACCTTCTGCTTTGTTGCGCGCTCGGCCTCCTCGCTCTCGGGGTCCGGCGTCCGCGCGGGCCCCTGTGGGTCGTTGCGGCCAGCTACTGGCTCGCCGTCAGCGGGCAGCCGCAGATGGCCTACTACGGATTCCTCGGAGCGGCGTTCTTTGCGCTCCTCTGCCCGTTCTGGCTCGCGAGTCTGGGGATTCGCCCTCGCCCTACGCGGCTCGAACTCCAGCGCTTCTGGGGAGGAGCCTTCGGTTGGACCCTGTGCGGGGTGCTGCTCGCTGCTCCCTTCTGGCTGCCCTACGCAATGGAATTCCTGCCCGAGAACGCTGGGCGGGTCGGTCAGAGCTACCGCTGGTCGCTGAACAACACCGACTCGCCTCTGGGGGTGCTGGACGCGCTGCTGCTGCCCCTGCGGAGCGACGTGCACGGCAACTTCGGCGGCTCGCCGCTCTACCTTCTCGCCCTTTGCCTGCCCGCGGCTCGGCTGGCCGGAGTGCGCCTGCCTCGTGTGGTCTGGGCTGCCTGGTTCGCGGCCGTCGGAGTGCTGCTCTTCGCCATGGGAGACGCCACTCCCGTCTATCGGTTGGCCTGGTCCACCCTCCCCTTCCTGCAGAGCATGCGCATTCCCGGGCGGGCGACGCTGGTTCTGCCCGTCTTGTTCCTCGTCCTTTCGAGTTGGCTGTTCCGCAAGAGCAGCGTTGACTCCGCGCGCTCTGTGCGCTGGGCCTGCGCGTGCGCCCTGCTGCTCCTTCTCGTGCGCGTGGCCGTGGGCGCGACGGACGGGGTACCGCCCAGCGCGCCCTTTGCCCCCGAGAAGCTTCGAGACTTGCCCCCCTGGTTGGAGCCCACTCTGTTCGCCTTGACCTGCGCCCTGCTCTTGTGCGTTTCCTGGAGAGACCGGGCCGAGCGGAACCTGGGGGTCGTCCTCGCGAATCCCCTGCTGTTGGTCCTCTTGGGGCTCTTGCTCGGTCACGGAACCTGGATCGCCCGGCGCGTGCCGTCGACTTCGTGGGCGCAACTCGCCGCCGCGAAGGCGAGCGATCCTCGGGCCTACTTCCCGACGGGCCTGGGGCTCTACACGCGGGAGGGGCTCGCTCAGTTGCGCAAGGGGTTCTTGGAGCCCTATTTGGCGCGCGTGGTCTCGCACGCGATTCCCGTGACCTCCGTGGAGGAGGCCTTCGTCGGCCTGCGGGAAGAGCTTGGCTCCGACCGGGTCTACGTGACGAATCCTCCGCCCCGGTCCCGAGGGGCACGCCCCTCGGGGAGCGGAGAGGTTCCACGCGTCGAAGTCGCCTTCGCCACCTGCAACGAACTCGTCTTTCGGGTTCGTGCTGCCGAACCGAGCTACCTCCTCTGCGGCCTCTTCGTTGCGCCCAACTGGGAAGCGCGCGTGAACGACGCTCCCGTCGGGATCGTCCCCGCCAACGGCTACCAGGTCGGTATCCCCGTGCCCGCGGGGGAGTCCGTCGTGCGCCTCCTCTACCGCAGTCCGGCGTCCCTGGCGGGCGTCGCGATCGGCCTCCTGGTCTTCCTGGCGCTGGGGGGCTACGGCCTGCGCTTCGTGCAACGGTCGCGGCTTCGGCGCAGCGTCTTCTGCGTTGCGTTGGCCTTTGCGGCGGCCGTCCCGCTCCTCGTTCGGCTGCGAAGAGGAACCGATCTCGGGGTGCGCTACCGTTGGACGCCCGAGAGCGGTCCCTTCACCAGCCTCGCCTACGGGAAGTCCGCTCGTTCGAGTTCCCTGCTCGCAGTCGAGGAGGAGCACCTCGTGTGCCCCTCACGAGCCGTGGACGGGAGCCTGGGATCCTTCGGGGCCATGACCAACCCCGAGGACGCTCCGTTCCTCGAGATCGACCTACGCCGTGTTCGGCGCGTGCGCCGGGTTCGCGTGCGCGAATGGGAGTTGGGCACTGCGCTGCCGCTCAACCGGCGTCCTCTGCGGGTGAGCGGCAGCGTGGACGGGACCGTCTACTTCCCGCTCTTCTCCCTCGCCGCGAAGGCTGCCGAGCCAGTCTGGGAAGTGCGCCTTCCTGCTCCGGTTTCCCTGCGCTTCCTCAGGGTCACGGCGACGGGGCCGAGTTGCCTGGCCCTCAGCGAGGTGCTCGTCTTCTCGGACTGACCGCGCCCTGTCCTGCGGATTGCGGAAGGAGGTGTCGCGTCGCGACGAAGCCGCGACCCGGAGCCTGGGTGGAGGAGCGTCCGGCGTCCCTTGCGGAAGGAAGTGCGCGCGGGACGCGGCGCGCGAGGAGGGATCCGCTCGGAGGAAGCTTCCTGCGCGGCGCACGCCCTCGCAGCTTGCAGGGACCGTTGCAGAGAGGCGGTACACCGGCCGCCTCGAGCGCGCTTTCCGCTGCGCACGGGCAAGGCGCTGCGCGCAAGGAGGGCAACGCGCCGTGGCGTCGCGCGGCGACGGAAGGCCGGCGCGTCCCGGCGAACCATCGCGTGCGCATCGGCCCGAAATTCCTCTTGTGGACTTCGCCTGGGGAACCTAATGTGAACAGCGGCGAGCGGCGCAGGGTGTTGCGGCCCTTCATCCGGAACGTTTTCGCCTGCATCCAGCGCAATCTTCATTGCGGGGGCCGCAACATTCTGCGCCGCTCCTCTGTACGAGTCCCTCGCGCCCGACGCAGTTCCCTTGCGCTCCGGGTTCGCCGCGAGCGGAGGCAGGTCTCCCGCCTCCCGGGCGCCCACGCGCCGGAGGCGACCCCGCGAGCGCAGGGGGAGGCGCCTCGCGTCCGGGAGCAAAGCAGGGCGGGTCCGCGCGAGGACGGGCGCTGCCGGATTGGGCGTTTGCCTTCAGTCCTCGCCGCGCGTCTGCGCGAGGAGTTCGGCGATGCGCGCGTGGATCGCGCGCGGGTCGGCCTGGCCGCGCAGGCGCTTCATGACCGCCCCGACGATCGCGCCCGCCGCCTTCTTCTTGCCGGCGAGCAGGTCGCGCACCGCGCGGGGGTTCTCCGCCCAGGCCGCGTCGGTGGCGGCGACGACCGCGTCGGACGACGCGCCTTCGATCCCGTACTTGGCGACCGCCTCGCGCGGCGAGAGTCCTTCGTCGAGGACGCGGGGCCAGACCTGCTTGAAGACCAGGTCGCGAGAGAGCCCGTTGTCCTCTTCGATCAGCGAGTGCAGTTCGGCGAGGCGCTCGGGCGACACCGGGCTCTCCGCGGGCGAGAGCCCTCGCTCCTTCAGCGCGGCTTGCAGGGGGTTCAGTACGTAGTTGGCCGCGGCCGCCGCGGGGACCTCGAGAGCGAGGAGCTGCTCGAAGACCGCCGCCAGGCCGCGCTCGCGCGTGAGCGCTTCGGCGGCCTTCTGCGGGAGGCCGAGCTCTTCTGCGTAACGGGCCCTGCGTGCGCCGGGAAGCTCCGGCAGGGAAGTCCGCCAAGCGTCGAGTTGCTCTGGCGCGACGGCGTAGGGCGGCAAGTCGGGCTCGGGGAAGTAGCGGTAGTCGTGTGCGTCTTCCTTGGCGCGCATGAACTGGGTCCGCCCGCGCCAGCCGCCTTCGACTTCGGGGAGCAGCGAGGCGAGGAGGGCGGGGTCGGCGCGGCGGGCGGGCGGAACCCCCTGCTCGTAGGGGACCGCCTCTTCGGGGTCCCAGAGGCGCGTCTCCTGGCGCGGGCTTGCGCCGGCTTCGAGCAGTGCGACCTGCCGCGCGAACTCGTAGGCGACGGCCCGGCGGACGGCCGCGTAGCTGTTGAGGTTCTTGATCTCGGTCCGCGGGCCGAGGAACTCCGCTCCACGCGGACGCACCGACACCGAGGCCTCGAAGCGTAGGTTCCCCTCCTGCATGCGGCAGCGGCAGACCTCGAGGGCCAAGAGGACTTCGGTGAGGGTGTCCATGAAGTCGTCGACTTCCTCGACCGAGCGCAGGTCGGGGTAGGTGACGATTTCGGCCAAGGGCGTACCCGCCCGATTCAGGTCGACGACCGAGCCGCCGTCGCCGAGGTGGAGGAGCTTGCCCGCATCCTCCTCGAGGTGCACGTTGTGCATGCGCACGAACTTCCCCGAGCGGAGGAGTTGCAGGCGTCCTCCCTCGCGTCCGTCGCCGCCTCCGACGTTGTGATGGAGCTGCGAGATCTGGTAGCCCTTGGGGAGGTCGGGGTAGAAGTAGTTCTTGCGGTCGAACTCGGTGGCATCGCGGACGTCGGCTCCGAAGGCGAGGGCGATTCTGTGGACCATGGCGAAGGCTTCGGCGTTGAGCACCGGGAGCGTGCCGGGGTGCCCGAGGCATACCGGGCAGGTGCGCGTGTTCGGCGGACCGCCGAATCCCACCGCGCAGCCGCAGAACAGCTTGCTCTGGGTGGCGAGCTGCGCATGCACTTCCATGCCCACGACGAGCTCGTAGCGACCGAGGATCTGCGCCCGCGCGCTCACGGCAGCGGCCTCCGCTTCGGCAGGGCGAGGGCCTCTTCGAGACCGCGTCCGAGGGCGAGCAGGTCGGGGTCGGCGAAGGGGCGGCCGGTAAGCTGGAGGCCCACGGGGAGGCCCGCGGCGGTGAAGCCGCAGGGGAGGGAGAGCGCGGGGAGCCCTGCGAGGTTGGCCGACACGCTGAAGACGTCCACCGAGTACATGGCGAGGGGGTCGTCGAGGCGCTCGCCGAGGCGGAAGGCCGGCACGGGCGAGGTGGGGCCGACCAGGGCGTCGACGTCGTCGAGGGCTGCGAGCAGGTCCGCGCGGACGCGCCGCCGCGCGTCCTGTCCGCGCAGGTAGTAGGCCTCGTAGAAGCCGCTCGAGAGGACGAAGGTGCCCAGCACGATCCGCCGCTTGACTTCGCGTCCGAAGCCCTCGCCGCGGGTGCGGGCGTAGAGGTCCTCGAGGTCCTTGGGCGCGGCGCAGCGGCGCCCGAAGCGCACGCCGTCGTAGCGGGCGAGGTTCGAGGAAGCCTCGGCGGTGGAGACGATCTGGTAGGCGGGGATCGCCTCGTCGGCGGAGCGCAGGGAGACTTCGCGCAGCCGCGCGCCGGCGCGCTCGGCCGCTCCGAGGGCTTTCTCCACCGCGGTTCGCACCTCGGGGTCGGCGGTGCGTTCGAGGTATTCGGGGACGACCCCCAGGGTGCGCCCCTCCAGGGAGGCCGCGGCGACGGCGGCGGCAAAGGGCCGCGCCGCGGGGTCCCAGGGCGGGGAGGCGCTGGTGGCGTCGCGGGGGTCGGGGCCGACCAGGGCGTCGAGGGCCAAGGCTGCGTCGGCGCAGGTGCGCGCCAGGGGGCCGACTTGGTCCAGCGAGGAGGCGAAGGCGATGAGCCCGTAGCGAGAGACAAGGCCGTAGGTGGGCTTCACGCCGACGCAGCCGCAGAGGGCGGCTGGTTGGCGAATGGAGCCGCCCGTGTCCGAGCCCAGACTGAGGGGGACTTCGCCCGCAGCGACGCTCGCCGCCGAGCCGCCCGAAGAGCCTCCCGGGACGCGCTCCGGGTCCCAAGGGTTGCGGGTCGGACCGTAGGCGGAGGTCTCCGTCGAGGAGCCCATGGCGAATTCGTCCAGGTTCAGTTTGCCGAGGACCACCGCGCCGGCCGCCTCCAGCCGCGCCACCGCCGTGGCCGTGTAGGGAGGCAGGTAGCCGCTCAGGATCCGCGACGCGGCGGTGGTCTCGACGCCGCGCACGCATAGGTTGTCCTTGACTCCAAGCGGCACCCCAGCGAGCGGGCCAGGGTCCTCTCCACCGGCCACGCGCCGGTCGATCTCCTCGGCGGCGCGGCGGGCGCGCTCTTCGCAAAGCCGGACGAAGGCCCCCAGGCGGGGCTCGACGGCGCGGGCGCGGTCGAGGTGGGCCTCGAGGACTTCGACCGCCGAGCGCTCGCCGCGGCGGACGGCCGCGGCGAGCGTGCCCGCGCTCTGCCAGCAGAGCGCGTCGCTCATTCGCCGGGGAGGACGGCGGGCACGCGGAAACCGCCTGCGGCGCGCTCCGGCGCGCCGGCGAGGGACTCTTCGGGGGGCAGGCTCGGCCGGACGCGGTCTGCGCGCAGGGTGCGGCGCGGAGGTCCCGCGAGGGCCTCGCCGAGGTCGGGACGTGCGGGAGGGAGCGACTCGATCCAGCGGAGCATGCGGCCCATGTGGTCGCCGAAGGCGCGCGCTTCCTCGGGATCGAGCGCGAGGCGGGCGAGGCGCGCGAGGGCCGCGATCCCCTCGGGGGTGCGCGGATCGAGTTCAGTCACGGTTCGGCCCCGCAGGCCAGGAACCGCTCGGCGTCCGCCCGCGAGCCGAGGAGCGGACGGGAGTCGGTCGGCCGCCGGAGGGTCTTGCGCCTCGCCGAAGCGTCACGGCCGGGCTCGGGGTGGGCGGGGTCGGGGGGTTAGCCCTGCTTGGCGGCGGCTCGGGCGGCCGCCTCGGCGCGGCGCTTGCGGCGCCGCTCCGCCTGCTCGGCCTTCTTGCGCCGGCGCGCTTCGGGGCTCTTCAGCTCTTCCTTGGCGCGCATGCGCGCGCGGAGTCCCTCGGGGATTTCCCGCCGGACGGGCTTGCGGACCTTGCCCGAGCGAATGCACTTGGTGCACACCTTCATGCGTCGGACGCTGCCTTCGCTGGTGAGGACGCGGATGCGCTGCACGTTGGGCTTGAAGCGCCGCCGGCTGATTCCGGTGGTCTTCAGGCCGACGCCGCCCTTGTACTTGGGCAGACCGCGGCGGGCGATGGTGTTGCCGAAGGTGGTCTTCTTGCCGCAGGACTCGCACTCACGGGACATGGCCTTGCTCCTCCCTGGGCGGTCGGGCTCACGCCCCGCGCTCCAGGCGAAGGCGGGATTCTAAAGTCCGAGGGCCGAGGATCAAGTGCCGGGGGAGGCGGGGGCGGCGCGAGCGGGTCGTGCGTTCAGCGGCGCTGCTTTTCGAGCAAGAAGCGCCGCCGGTAGACGTTCGCCGCCGCCTCGCCCACGTCGGAGACGAACAGGTAGTTGAAGCCTGCCCCCACGGCCGCCCCCACCAGGGGCACCGTCTGCAGGAGCTTGCGACTGAGGAGGAGCGACACCACGCGCTTGACCGCTTCGCGCGAGGCGATCAGGCTGGCGAGGACCGCTGCCTTCTCGGCGCGGGCGGCGGGCTCGAGGCCGTCGAGCTCGTCCTGCAGGGCCTCGATCTCGAGGAGTTGGGCGTAGCGGTCGCGCGTCCCGCCGCAGGCGAGTTCGAAGACCTTGAAGGCGATGACGTTCTCGCCGGGCGCGAAGGGATCGACCCCGTAGCAGGCCGACACCTGCCGGACCACGCGCATGGTCACGCCGAACAAGAGCGGAATGTCCGCGGCGAGCAGGGCGGCCCCCCCGGCGCCGCAGCCCGCCCCCTCGAGAAGGGCCATGAGCCCGTGGCGGGAGCGCACCGCCTCGCAAATGGCGTCGAGGACCTCGAGGTCTTGGTCGCGGAGTTCCTCCACGCGGTCGATTTCGACCCGTTCCCGCGCCGCGGCGACGACCGCCTCGACGCTAACCGTGCGGTCGGTGAGGGAGGCGATCCCGTGCAGGGCGGCCTCGACGCCGTTTCCCGCGACTTCGAGGACCTTGTCGGGGACCAAGCGCTCGGTGACCACCTCCACCGGTTTGAAGAGGCTGCGCGAGACGCGGCCGAGCAAACCCTCCTCGGGGGAGCGGAAATATCGCCCCACCTGGTCGAGCGCGCGTCGCTCGTAGCTGCTCAGTTCCATGTTGACCGCCTCCGCGCTCATGGTAGCAGTCCTCTCTGGCGGTCCGGCGCGGTCCGCCGCTCCCCGAAGGCCGCGCCGAGGCGCCCCTGCGGTTCGACGATCGCCGGGCCGCCTTCGGGCGGAGCCGGCGGAGTGTCTTCGGGCGGCCCGGGAGAGCAAGCGCTGGGCCCACCTGGAATAATGCCCTGCCCTGGCGCGCTCGCGCGGAGGGGAGGAAGGCCAAGCCCTGACGACGTCGCCCAAAGGCCGCTCGAGCGCGCGCGCCGGTCTCCTCCTCGGGGTCGCGGGGATCGTTCTCCTCGCCTGCGCGGGAGGACTCTGGGCCCTCGGGGACCTCACCGGGACAGGGGTACCGTGCTTCGCTCTGCTGCACTTCGCAGCATGCGAGGCGTTGCTTTGCGCCCTCCTCGTCCCCCTGCGTGTCGGGCGGGGCGGAGGGGGCGGCCTGCTGGTCGGCTGGGTGCTCGGGGTGGGCGTGGCGGCGCGGGCGCTCCTGCTCTTCGCGGAGCCGAGCCTCTCGCAGGACATCGCCCGCTACGTATGGGAGGGGCGGGTCCTCCTCGCCGGGCACGACCCCTACGTGCTCCCGCCGAACCACCCCGAGTTGGCGGTCCTGCGCGACGCCTCGATTTGGCCTCGCGTCAACCATCCCGAGGTGCCCGCCGTCTACGGCCCCTTGCTCGAACTCCTCTTTGCGGCCTTGGCGTGGCTCGGCGGGAGCGTGGGTCTCTTCAAGCTCGCCTTCGTGGCCGCGGACCTCGGCCTCCTCGGGCTCGTGCTGCGGCGCTTGCGCCGTCGGGGCGCCTCGCCCCTGTGGATCCTGCTCTACGCCTGGCACCCGCTCGTGCTGGTCGAGGTGGCGGGGCAAGGACACCTCGAGGCCGTCCCCGTGGCCCTCCTGCTCTGGGCCCTCGACCTCGACGCCCGCGGGCGGTCGCGCGGGGCGGCCCTCGCCTTGGGCGCCGCGGTGGCGAGCAAGTACCTGCCGCTCCTCGTGCTGCCGGCCTTCGTCCTGGCCCGCCCGGGGCCGCGCGCGCGCGCCGAGCGCCTCTTCCTCTGCCTCCTCGTGCCCGCCCTCGCCTTCGCGCCCTTCGTGGTCGGCGGCGGCGGGCCCACCGCCGGGCTCTGGGCCTACGGATCGACCTGGCGCTTCAACGACGGGGGCTTCGGGCTCCTCGACGGGCTCCTCGAGGCGAGCGGGGTCTCCCAGGCCTTCTGCCGCCACCTCTTGCCCCTGTTCGTCTCGGTCGACCCCGGCTTCGACCCCGCCGAGCACACCACCTGGATGCGCATTCCCCCCAAGCTCGTCGTGGGGGCTGTCGTCGCGGGCGTGCTGGGCTGGGCTTCTTGGCCGCGCCGCGGGCGCGTGGACCTAGGCCGCGTCGCCTTCCTCGCCGGCGCCCTGTTCCTGCTCCTCTCGCCCACGGTGCACCCCTGGTACGCGCTGTGGGTGCTTCCCTTCCTGCCCGAGCGCGCGGCGCGGGGCGAGCGCGGCGCTGCGGCCTGGATCCTGCTGGGCCTCCTCCTCCCCCTGGCCTACGCGGCGACCGTAGGTCCTCGCTGGGAGGACCGACTCTGGGTGCGCCTGCTCGAGTACGGGCCCTTCGCGCTGCTCTGGCTGGCGAGCCGCGGTAGAGTGACCCCGTGATCTCCTCGCGCCGCCGCCTGCTGGTCCTCGCCCTCTGCTTGAGCCTTGCCGTGGGGCCGGGGTGCATCCTGGGCAGCCCCCTCGCCGCCGTTTCTGGCGAGCCCTACGGGATGGTGCGCGACGACGTGAAGGCGCTGCAGGGAAAGAACGGGCCCATTTGGGCGGGGGCGCCCTTCTTTGCGGCGCTCGACTTGCCCGTGGCCTTCTGCCTCGACACGGCCTTCCTGCCCCTCGCTTTGATCACCTGGGGGATCTACGCCCTGGGGGAGGACGAGGACGAGACCGTTTGGTCCCGGCACGGAGAGGACGTGGAGCCCGAAGACGCGGCTCCCGTCGCCGAGGAGGGGGCCGAGTGAAGGCGGACGGTCCCCGGCCGGGCCAGGGAGCCGCGCCCCGCGTCGACCGCGCCTCCGCGGCGGCGCGGTCGCGCCCTTGCTCCCTTCGCCTTGGGGAGCAAGCGGGCAGGCTGGCGGCGGCGGCCCTGCTCGTCTTCGCGGCGGCCGCCCCCGCCGGCGCCGAGTGGCGTTGGTCGGCGCGCGAACGAAAGCAGATCGCCGCGCTCGAAGCGCGTGTGGAGAAGGGCAAGGACTTCCCCTTTCGCCTCGAGGGGCGCCGCTGGAACGTAGAGACGGCGGTCAGCGCGCGCTTCACCGCGGAGCTGGCGCTGTTCATGGACTCCTTCAGCGACGCCTTCGACGGGCTCATGAAGGAGTTGGACGCAGAGCCCTTGGTGGAGCGCAAACCGACCGTGCAGGTCTACGCCAGCCGCGCGGACTACGCCAAGCAGCACACCAACGGCTCGCGCGGCTACTACCGCTACCGCTGGGACGCGGACGGACGCTTCACCGAGCTGCACCTCTACACGTTCGTGGAGTGGCCGCGGGAGCGGGAGTTCTCGCGCTTCTACCATCCGATCCTCCTCCACGAGGGGACGCACGTCCTCCTCCGCGTCCGCCTGGGGAAGGCGGCCAACGTCAAGTGGCTCGACGAGGGGACCGCGACCTGGTTTCAGTTCTACGACCTGCGCGCGAGCGTGAAGGCCAACCGCAAGACCCGCGCCCGCCGGAGTACCTTTCGCAAGGACCTGGCCCGCGCATTGGCGAAGGGTCCCCGCCTCTCGGACTTGCTGAGCTTGGGCCCCCTGACCTTCAACCCCGACGGCATGGGCCCCAAGGCCCTCGAACACTACGGCCTCGCCGAGAGCTTCGTGGACTTCCTCCTCTCCTCGCGCCGGGGCGCCGAGGTCTACAAGCAGGCCTTCCACAGGCTCCGCGAGGGAAAGGTCCCTTTGCTCGAGCCTGCGCTGGTGGCGCGGCTCGAAGGTCCCTGGCTCGCCCACGCCCGGCGCGTCGCGGGGCGGTGAGCGGGGCGTAGGCGCGGCTCGCGCTGCGGAGGTCGCATGGTGCGTTCGCTTCTCTGTCTGTGGGGGCTGCTCTGCTGGGTCGGCGTCGCTTGCGCCCAGCCCGCGCCGCGCTTCGGCGACGCCTTCTGGCGGCGCTGGGGCGACGGGAAGGCCGAGGTCTCCGCCTACGAACTGGAAATCTCCCGCTACGGCGTGTCCCGGCGTGGGGTTGCGGTCGCGATCTTCGTCACCGAACCCTTCCGCGAGTCCCTGCGGGTCAAGCGAGAGCGCCCAGGCGGCCCGGACGGGGACACCTTCCAGGTCCTCAAGCTGAACCTGGTCAAGGACTTCCCCACGGGAGTCTACGACTACCACCTGATGCTCTCGGCCTTCGTGGGCCTCGAGCCCGCGGGTGGCCGGGCGGCGGGCACGCCGTGCAAGCTGAGCTTCACCGCCCAGGAATGGTGCGGGCAGGCGGCCCACTTCCTTTGGTTCGATCGTGGGCGTGTGCGCGAGCAACTCCACAGCTACTTCGACGGCGAGGCCGACCGAGCCGGCGGGTTTCCTTGGCCCGCGGGCGGCTTGAGCGAGGACGTGCTCTGGCACTGGGCGCGAGGCTTCGCGGGTCCGGTGCTGCGGCCCGGCGAGGAGAAGCGCGTTTCCCTGCTCACCTCCCTCCAGGGTGCGCGCCTTCGCCACGTGCCGCTGGCCTGGGCCCCCGCCCGCTTGGCGCGCGGAGAGGGGGTCCTGCGCAGGGAGGTGCCCGCGGGGATCTTCGAGGTCACCGAGTGCACGGCGCAGGCCGAAGGGGGAAGGACCTGGCGGTTCTACGTGGAGCGGGCGGTTCCACGGCGGATCGTCGAGTGGTCCCTCGAGGGCGTCGAGCGGGCGCGTCTCCTCGGCAGCCAGCGCATGGCCTACTGGAAGTGGAACGGACCCGGGGGAGAGAAACGACTGCGCGCGCTGGGGCTCACTCCCCGGCCGCCGCGCACCCCCTAGCTGCGGGTCGCAGAGTGCTCGGGCGGCGACCGCCGCCGGCCGCGCCCCGAGAGGGCGCAAACCTTCCTCGCGTTTCGTCGGAGCGTCTCGCGGATGGCCCACGAGCCGTTGGCGCACCCTGGCCGGCGCGGTTTCGGACTGCCGTCGCCGTCCGCCGGCTCGTGCAGGTGCAAGGGGGGGCTCGGCGGCGGGGTTGCGGCGAGCCCCGCGCGCAGGGGGCGGGCGCTGTCGGCAGCGCAACCGCCGGAGCCGTCAGCCCTCGGCGAGGAGGTCCGTCCACGCCGCGGCGAAGGGGCGCGCGGCGGCGGGGTCGCGTCCGGTGAGAAGGGAGCCGGAGCGGGTGACCGGCGCGTCGCGCAGGAGCGCGCCGCAGGCGCGCAGGTGGTCGGCCCGGTCCGGGTGCCCGCTGACCTCCACGCCTTCGAGGAGCCCGGCGGCGGCCAGCGTCGACACGGCGTAGCAGATCGCCCCCACGGGCTTGCCGGCGGCGAGGACCGCCCGGGCCAAGGCATGCGCCCTTCGATCGGCGAAGTACTCGGAGGCGCCGTAGCCGCCCACGAAGAGGAGGCCGTCCAGCTCATCGGCGCGAACGGCGCCGAGCAAGAGGTCGGGCGGGCGCCGTCCTCCCGCCAGGCCGCTCGCCCAGTCCAGGCAAGAGCCGGCGACGAGCACCTTGCCGCCTGCGCGCTCCGCGGCGCGCTGCGGCTCGTCGAACTCTTCTTCGCGGTAGCCCTGCCGGGGGAGCACGAAGACGATTCGCTTGCCGGCGAGCTTCACCCGGCGAGGGTAGCATGAGCCGCCGTGTCCTCCCCGCCAATGGTTCTGGTCCTCGCTCGGGCGCTCGTTCGCCATCCGGGCAAGGCGATCCTGATCGCTCTGGCGTGCAGCCTGGTGGGAGGTGGGCTCGCCTCGCGACTGCGTCTCGACACCAATCGCCTGGCCCTGATCGGCGACCAGCACACCTACAGCCGCGGGTTCCGCCGCTTCCAAGAGCAGTTCGCCGACGTCGACGCCATGGTGGTCGTCTTGGGCGGGGCGCCCGAGGCGGGGTTGCCGGCGGCGGCCGACGCGCTCGCACGGCGCGTCGCGAAGCGGCGCGACGTCTTCGTCGAGTGCTTCGCGCGCTTCCCTTCGCAGGCGCCCCGGGGCAAGGCCTTGCTGTTCCTCACCCCTCAGGCGCTCGATGCGACCGTCCAGCGCTTGCGGGCGGGGAAGGCGGCCGTGGCCGCACTCTTCGAAAACGGGCTCGGCGGATTCTTCTCCTGCGTCGCCGGCGAGGCCCGAGCGCTGGGCGAGGGCGTCGAGGCCGCCGAGCGCGGTCGGCACACCCTCGCCCTCCTCGAACCCTTCGTGGGAGGGCTCGCGCGCGCCCTTGCCGGCGAAGCGCCGGGGCCCGAACCCTGGGAGGGCTTCGTACCCCGGGAGGACCTCCCCGGCGACCCGGGCGGCTACGTGCACACCCGCGACGGGCGCCTGGTCGTCTTGGTGCAGCCCGAGCGGAGCCAGGACCTCTCCGCGGAGCGTCGGGCTGTCTCGGCCCTGCGCGAACTCCTCGGAGATTTGGCCGCGGAGTTCCCCGGCCTCGAGCCCGGGCTAACGGGACAGCCGGTGCTGGAGGTGGACGAATACCAGACCTACCGGAACGACGCGGCCCTGGCGAGCGCGGTTGCCCTGCTGGCGGTGACCGCGCTCTTCGCCGTGGCCTCGCGGCGACTTCTCGGCCCGCTGCTCGCCCTCCTCTGCCTGCTCGTCGCGGTGGCCTGCACCCTGGGCGTGGCTTCTCTCTGGCCCGGGCACCTCAACCTGATTTCCGCTGCCTTCTGCGCCCTCATGGCGGGACTGGGGGTGGATTACGCGGTGCACCTCGTCTCGCGCTACGACGAGGAGCGCGCCCGAGGGCTGCCGGCGCTTCCCGCGCTGCGGGCCTCCCTCGCACGCACGGGGCATGCGGTCGCGGGAGCGGCCGCCACCACGGCGCTGGCCTTCCTGGCGACCCTCTTCAGCGACGTCGCGGGGATCCGCGAGTTCGGCTTCGTTGCCGCGGTGGGGATCGTCTTCTGTGTGCTCGTGAACCTGTTCCTCCTCCCGGCGCTGCTCGTCGTGGTCGATCGCTGGCGTGGGGGCGAGCGACGCCCTCGTGCGGATTGGCCGCGCGCGCGCTTCGCGGTCCTCCTCGACCGAGTCGTCGAAGAACGGCCCGGGGGCGTGCTGGCCGCGTGCCTCGCCTTGGCGTTGGCCTCGCTCGTCCTGGCCTGGCCGCGGCCGGGAGGTGCGGAAGGCTCCTCTCCGTCCGGGCTGCGCTACGACGCCAACCTCTTGCGGCTGCAGGCCGCGGGGCTGCCCTCGGTTCGCCTGGCGGAGGAAGTCCTCCGCGACCCGTCCGTCGGGGGCATGTTCGCCGCCGTCCTCGTGCACGACCGCTCGCACCTCGCGCGCGTGCAACGAGCCCTGGAGGCACTCCCTTCGGTGGGGGAGACGCTTTCCCTGCGCGACGTGCTCGGAGACCAGCGGCTCAAGCTCGAGCGCATTGCGGACCTGCGGGCGGAGCTTGCCGGATTGGAGCCCCTGCCCCGAGCGCGGGCAGGGGGCGAGCGCGAGCGGCTCGCCCGTGCCCAGGCAGGAGCCGAGGAACTGGTGGGCGCCCTCGAACAGCTCGCGCGGGGCACGCTGCTACGCGGCGCGACCGGCGCCACCGACGCGCTCCTGCGCCTGCAGGAGGGCCTCGAGGCGGTGGTGCGCGCGGCGCGCACGGAGGGAGCGACGGCGCGCTTGATCCACTACGAGGACGGCCTGCGCCGGCGCTTGCGCGCGCAGTTCGAGCGGCTGCGGGAGGAATGCGCCGTCCGCCCTCTGCGCGACGAGGACCTCCCCCCGGCCATTCGCGAGCGCTTCGTCGGGCGCGACGGAACGGCGCTGATCCGCGTCTATCCGCGCGAGGACGTGTGGGAGCACGCTCGCCTGGAGCGCTTCCTCGCCGAAGTCCGCAGCGTGGTCTCCGACGTGGGCGGAGTGCCGGTGCAACTCTACGAGTCGGAGCGACTCCTCCGGCGGGGAGTGCTCCGCGCCGCGGAGATCGCCGCCGTGTTCGTCCTCATGTACCTCCTCGTCCACTTCCGGGGTTTCGCGCGTCCCTTCGCCGTGGGTGCCACTCTGGTCGTGGGCTTCGCCTGGACCGCCGGCTTGTTGACGGTGTGCGGAGTTGGTCTGAACCCCGCCAACTTGCTCGCGCTGCCCCTGGTCCTCGGAATCGGGATCGACTACGCCCTGCACCTCGTCCACCGAGACGCCGAGGCGCGCGGGCGACCCAGTCTGGCCGGAGCGCCTGCCTTGGTTGCGACGAGCACCGGGCGAGGAGTCACCTTGAGCGCGGTCACGAGCATTGCCGGTTTCGGTGCCCTGGGGTTCGTCTCCGCCCACCGCGGTCTCGCCTCCATTGGCTGGACGCTGTGCTTGGCGGTCGCGGCTTGCCTCGCCGCCGCCCTCCTCTTCTGCCCGGCACTCTTGCGCCTTTACGCGGGGCCCTCGCGGCCTCTCCCCCTCGAGGGGCTTCCGGGGCCCAAGACGGGGCCCGGCGGAGCCCCGCGAAAGCCCGCTGAAGATCCGCCTCCCCCCGGACCGATAAGTGATTGAGCACCGCTTCCTGGGGAGACGCCATGCACCGTGCCTGCTTGTTCCGCTCCGCCCTCGCCACCACCGCCCTCGGTCTCCTGGGCTGCGTCCACCCGCAGCCCCTGGCTCCGCCTCCTCGGCCGGGTCCTGCGCCCACGCCGCCGCCCACGGCCCTGCGCAGCGCTGAGGAGGCCGGTCCCACCAAGGTCGCGCGCGCGACGGAGGCGAAGGCGACGGGCCCCAAGGGGACGCCCTTCTACGAACTGACCGAAGCCTACGGACTCAAGGTCTCCCTCGACTTGGTGACGGGGCGCAGGACCTGCCGCGACGGGGTCAACACCGTGGTCGTCATGCCCAGCGCGCGGCAGTTGGTGATCAACGGCGTCGTCCATCCGCTGCACGAGCAGATCCGCTGGCACGAAGGGGTGCTCTACCTGCCCAACGAGTGCCGGGCGCTCTTCGCGCTCCACCTACGCTCGGTGCCGATTCCCGAGGTGCAGCACGCTCCCGGCACCTTCGACGGGAGCGAGCCGGGCCTCTTGACCTGGTCCGGGAAGCGGAGCGCGCCCGTGGCCACCACGGGGACTCGGCACACCGCGGCGCCTTTGCCCACGGCCTGGCGCGTGCGCGGCGAGCGCCGCTGGCGGTACATTGTGATCCATCACAGCGCGACCCGCGTCGGCGGCGCCAAGTCCTTTCACCGCGCCCACGCCAAGAAGTGGAAGAACGGCCTGGGCTACCACTTCGTGATCGGCAACGGGACGAGCACGCCCGACGGCTTCATCGAGGTCGGGCCGCGCTGGAAGCGTCAGGGACAGGGGATCGACGGCGCCCACGCGGGGAACAAGCGCTACAACAAGTATGGGATCGGGATCTGTCTCGTCGGCGACTTCAACGGCGGAGGTCCGACCGCCAAGCAACTCGCCGCGCTGCGTCGCCTCTGCCGCACCCTCATGGCCCACTACGGGATCCCGCGCAGCGCGATCTTCCCCCACCGCGACGTGCGCAAGGGACACACCGACTGTCCGGGCAAGCGCTTCCCCTTCCGCGCCTTCGTGGCGTCTCTCTGACCTCGGCTAGCGACCGTTCTCCGCGTCGGCCCCGGCTTCGCCGGGGCCGCGCGCGTTCCGGAGGTCTTCGAGCGCGGCCCGCAGGCGGGCGGAGGAGCCGAGGCGGTCCGCACCTTCGAGGGCGAGGAGGTCTGCGAGGGCTCGGGCGGCCTTCTCGCCCCGGAGCTGGCCGCGGTCGATCTGGAAGAGGAGGCGCTCGGAGGCGCGCTCGAGGTAGCGCTGCACGTTCGCGGCCACGTCCGGTCCGAAGGCTGGGTGCTCGCGGACGTCGCGGGGCAGAGCGAGGTAGGCGCGCGCCGCCCCGAGGAAGTCTCCGTGGCGAGAGCACTCCGCGGCGCGCTGCCGTGCCTCGCGCAAGGCCCGCGCCGCGGGGACGGGAGGAGGACCCGTCCGCAAGCGTCCGGCGGGGCGGGCGGGGCCGAGGCGGTCTTCGGCAGGGAGCGGACCGGGCGGCAGCGGGGAGGCGGGCTCGGGAGCGAAGGCCTCGACCGCGGCCAGCGCCAGGAAGAGGAGCAAGCCCAGCCCCACGGGGAGCGCGGGATGGGCGAGCCACATGGGGATCGTGCGCTTGGACTCGAGCTTCACCCGGGTTCAGCCTATCAGCCGAGCCCGAGGGCGTCCCCTTTGCGCCGCGGGCGGGGCGTTGCGGCGGGTGGCGACCGCCGCGCGGGCGACGGCGAGGCTCCAGCGCGGCGGTCAGTCGCCGAACGGGCCGCCTGCGGCCAGGGCCTCGAGGGCCGCCCGCGGTTCGTCTGCCTCTGCGGCCTCGCGGATCGCTGCAATGAAGCGGCGCAGGGAGCTTCCGCAGCGTCGGTAGACCGCGTCGAGCAACTCCTCGTCGCCGTGGTAGCGGCGGAAGCTGAGCAGGACGGCGTTGTTGAGGTCGATCTCCTCGGAGAGGACCCAGCCGTAGCGGTCGTCGCTGAGCCGAGGGGCGAGCTCCTCGGCGTAGCGGCGTCGAAAGGCGGCCACGGCCTGCGCCTTGTAGGCGAGCTTGTCGGAGCGGCGTCCCGTGGACTCGTAGACCCTGGCCAGGTCGTCACGCAGCTCGGCCAGGGCCGCGTTGAACAGCGACTGCTCCTCGTTCCGCCGTGCAGCGGCAAGCAAGGCCGGGTCCTGGGGGCCGCCGCGGGCAAGGAAGAAGGCTTCGGCCCCGCGGTCGCCGACGAAGCTGGCCATGTTCTCGTTGAGTTCGACGTCGCCAGGGATCCAGACGGTGCCGTGGGTGAGCTCGTGCACGATGGTGCTCGCGAGTTCGGCCTCGTCCTCGTCGAGCATGGTCGAGAAGACCGGGTCGGCGAACCACCCCAGCGTGCTGTAGGCGGGCACGGGGAGGACGAGGACGTCCAGTCCTTCCTCGGCCAGGGCGCGCGCTTGCTCCTGGGCCAGCGCCAGGTCGAAGTAGCCCAGGTAGGGCACCGCGCCGACCAAGGGGAAGGTCCAAACGCGCGGAGCGAAGGCGTCGGGTGCGCAGGCGCTCACGTTGTAGGCGACGTAGCCCTCGCCCGTGTCGTAGAAGTAGGAGTAGCTGTCGCTGCGCGTGAGGCCGAGTTCTTCGAAGGCGAAGCGGCGCACCGCCAGGACCAGTTCGAGCCGTTCGCGGCGGGTGGGATCGAGGTCCGGCCGCCGCAGCACCTCGTCGATGGGCTCGCGCCCCCACCACACGTGGAGCTGTCCCGAGGCCGCGTGCAAGGCGTAGCAGCCCTGCGTTGCGAGGGCAAGCGAGCAGAGGAGGAGTCGGGCTCCGCGCGACGCGACGCGGGGAGAGGAAAAGGACCGCACCTCAGCCGATCTCGATGATCTGGGAGAGCCCGTCGTCGATGACCGGCTCGGAGCGCGTGGGGCCGGGCTCGGGGGGGCCGGGGTGGGCGGCCGCCGCGCGCGGGGTCGCGGCGGCGTCCACCCGAGTGGTCTTGACGTAGCGCTTGCGGCTGGGTCCCTTGCGGTACTTGTACCAGGCCGAGATGAACGCCTCCACCAAGGCGGGTTCGAGCCGCTTGCCCGCGATCTTGCGCAGGATTTCGTGTCCCTCCTCGTAGGACTTGCCCTTCTGGTAGGGACGGTCGGTGGTGATCGCGTCGTAGGTGTCGGCGACGGCCACGATCCGTGCGATCAAGGGAATGTCCTCTCCCGCGAGCCCGTGGGGGTAGCCGCTCCCGTCCCAGTCCTCGTGGTGCAGTTCGGCGGCAGGGACGACGTCGGCGAGGAAGGGAATGTCCCGCAGGATCTCGGCGCCCCGCTGCGGATGCTTGCGGACTTCGAGCATTTGCTCCTCGGTGAGTCGAGGGCTCTTGTTGTGCTTCAGGACGCTGTCGGGCATGCCCAGCTTGCCGATGTCGTGCAGGGCGGCGCCGAGGGTGAGGCGGTAGAGTTCCTCCTTGCCCAGCCCCAGCTCCTTGCCAAGAAGCTTGCTGTAGTGGCGGACGCGCTCGGAGTGGCCGCGCGTGTAGACGTCCTTGGCCTGCACCGTTTTCATGATCGCGTCGAACATGGAGCCGAAGAGGATCTCGAAGTCCACTCGCCAGCGGGCTGCCGAGAGGCTCACTCCTGCGCGTCGGCTGATCGCCTCGACGGCGCGGAGCTCCCCGGTCCCGAATCCGTCGACCGGCCCGCTCAGGTAGATCACGCCCGAGGTATCGCTCGTGGTCGAGAACGGAGCGACGACGACCGGGGCGCCGCGTTCCTGGGGAGGGTCGCCCACGTAGCCTTCGCCGCTGGAGGCCACGTCGAAGGCCAGGATCTTGGAGAAGCCGACGTCTCGGAGCCCCTCGCGGCGCGAGCGCGCCACGCTGGGGATCATTTCTCCGCTCTTGCGGTCCAAGAGGAGGATCAAGCCGTGTTGTGCACCGGAGGACTGCATGGCCGCGTCGAGCACGGCGCCAAGCATTTCGCTCGAGCCCTCGGCGGAGGTGAGCTGCTCGTCGAGTTGGTTGAGGATCAGGCTCCGGCGGTACTCGCGTTCGAGTTCGTCCCGCGACAGGCTGGCGATGTCCACGGTGATCAGCGTGGGAGCGACGGTCCCTTGGACCTCCACGCTGCCCAGGCCGGGGGCGCTGCCCTTGATTCGCCGGCTACGCTGGCGTAGCTCGAAGCTGAGGGCGGTTGCGCCGATGCGAATCACGTCGCCGTGTCGCAGGTCGGAGGCGCGGGTCTCCCGACCGTTGACGAAGGTCCCGTTGGTACTGGAGACGTCCTGAATGGTGAAGCGGCCCTGCTCGTTGCGGGTCAGGCGGACGTGGACTCCGCTCACCGAGGCGTCGTTGAGGACGATGGTGTTCTCGGCGTTGCGGCCAATGGTCGCCTGGTCGCTGGAGAGGGCGAACAGGCGACCGGTGTCGGGTCCTTCGAGCACGTGCAGGATGGCGGCCACGTTGACCTCGTCGATGCGAGTATATGCGCGTGACCGGGTCGGTGCAGCGACGGCGGGAGAGGCGGGGGGGGCAGGGGAGGTGCCTTCCTCAGGCCACCGTTCGCCGAGGCTCCGGAGCGAAAGGTATGCTGTCGCCAGTCCGAGGTGATCCATGCGCACTGCCGCGCGCTCCGTCTGCGTCCTGGTCGTCTTCCTGGCGGTCGGTTGTCCGCGCCCCGCGCCTCCGCCTTCGCCGGCCGGCGACCCGAAGGAAGGGCCGGGCTCGGGTCGAGACGGCACCGAAGGCAACGGCGTGGGCCGCAAGGGAGGGCACGACGGCGCGGGAGCGGGCGGCGCCTCCGCGCCAGGGGCGGCGGACTGGCGAATGATCCCCGACGAGTTGCGCGACGCGGTCTACCCAACCCTCCAGCCGCTCGCGAGCTGGCCGGCGCCGGCGGCCCTGCGGCCGTTCGCGAAGCTGGCCTCGGAGGAGCGGCCGTCCGGAGCCCGCGTGCGCCAGCTCGAGCAGCTCGTCGGCCAGATCGTGCACCCCGAGTTCCGCCCTCACGACTTCGAGGCGGCCCTCGGGACGGACGCCTCCGGGCGGCTCCACGTGCGCCTCGGTCGGCAGCGCAGCCGCGGCTCCGCGTCGGCGGAGGTGGCCCCCGAGGGGAGCCCCTTTTCGCTGTTCGCCTTTGCGGTGGAGTGGGGCGATCCGGTGACCGACCTCGCGGCGCTGCGGGCGGCCGTGGCCGAAGTGGTCGCGCCGCCGCTGGCTCGAGAGCTCGCGCGCGAGGAGCATCGCCTGGTGGCGCATCCGGTGGTGAGGCAGGGCGGGCACCTCGCGGCGATGGCCATGCTCGACCGCGCGGGCTTCGGCATGCAGTTCCCTTACCTGTACGCCTACGCAGGGGAAGGGCGCCTGCTCGTGGTGTGTCAGGAGGTGCCCCACCTGGGCGGTCCTCCGGTTCGCCGCGAGTGAGCGACCGCGCCGGGTTCCTCCGCTCGCCGGTGTGACCGAGTCCTCTGCCGGGACCGCTGCCCCGTTGTTCACGCGGACCTTCGTGTGGCTCCTCCTGGCGCACTTCCTTCAGGCGCTCGGGTTTTCCTCCATGCTCCTCCTGCCGCTCTACCTCGCCGAGCTGGGCGCGTCCCGCGCCGAGATCGGCGCGGTCATGGCGGCCGCCAACGCGGGCGGCCTGGCGTCGCGTCCGCTGGTGGGGTGGGCGCTCGACGCGTGGGGGCGCAGGCCGACCCTCTTGGTGGGCACCGCGGTCCTGACCGCGAGCATGGTCGCCCTGGGGGGCGTCCAGAGCATGGGGCCTTGGGTCTACGTGGACCGGGTGTTCCTGGGCGCAGGCATCGGAGCGCTCTTCGCCGGCTACTTCACCTGGGCGAGCGACGTCATTCCGCCGCGGAGGCGCACCGAGGGAGTCGCTCTGTTCGGCATTTCCGGTCTCTTGCCGCTGGCCTTGAACGCCTTCGCCGACGACGCGGGCCTGCGCGGCGCGGAGCTCCGCTTCCTCTTCGTGGCTCTTTCCGGCGCGGTGGCCCTCTCCGGGGGGATCGTGCTCGCCCTCGACGAGCCGGCCGGCGGGGTCCACCCCGGGGAGCAGGCGTCCGCACGCTTCGGCGAGTTGCTCCGGGGGCTCCTCTCGCGCTCGCTCCTGCCGGTTTGGTGGGCGAGCGCGGTGTTCAGCGGGCTGGTTGGGGTGTTCTTCGCCTTCGCCACCGTCAGTGCCGCCTCGCGAGGGGTCGACGACCCGGCGCGGCTCTGGCTGACCTACGCGGGAGGCGCCGTCGGCGTTCGCCTCCTGGGCGCACGCTTGCCGGACCGGATCGGGCCGGCGAACCTGGTTGTCCCCGCCGTGGCGCTCTACTTGGGGGCCTTTGCGCTGGCCGCGGTCGCGCGCTCCTCCGGGGGCTTCGCCTGGGCGGGCGTCCTGGCGGGCCTGGGGCACGGGGTGTGTTTCCCGGTGCTCATGAGCCAGGTCGTGGGGCGCAGCGCCTCTCGTCAGCGGGGGACGGCCGTGTCCCTGTTCACCGCCGTATGGGGGATCTGCGAGCTGGTGCTCCCTCCCTTGGCGGGGCTCGGGGCCGATCGCTGGGGCGACTCGCTCCTCTACCACGGCGTCGTCTGGGTCGGCCTGGCGGGGCTCGTCGTGTGGGCGGCGCTCGAGCACTGGGCCGACCCGAGAGGGGCTGCGGGGGCGCAAACTCCTGCGGCCGGCGGGACGTAGCCCTCTCGGGCCGTCGCGGCCTTCAGGAAGCGGAGCGGCGCTGCGCGAGGAGCAGGTAGTCGAAGCTGGCGGCGGAGCGTCCGCCGGCCAGCTCGGCGACCACGACGCGGTCGGCCCCGCGGGCTGAGACGTAGAGCCCTCGGCAGTCGGCGGTGGGGGTGAGGTGCACGGTCAAGGTGTCGGGCTGAATGCTCTCGACGAAGTGGGGCGGCAACTCCAAGACCGCCCGCCCTTCGCGGAGGCGAGCCCGCCCGCGCAGGTAGAGTCCGTACTCGGGTCCGGCCAGCCGGTGGTAGGAGGGGGGCAGGCCCCCCGTTGCCGGGCGCAGCCGCGAGGAACTGCCATGCACCTTGAAGGTCACCCGGCCCGAAGACGAACTCGGTCGCGGCGCTCCGCCCTCGTTCCCGTTCGGCCGCGCGAGGCGGGCGCTGGTCTGCTTGGCCCGGCGGGCGCTGGTCTGTTTGGCCTGGCGGGCGCTGGTCTGTTTGGCCTGGCGGGCGCTGGTCTGTTTGGCCTGGCGGGCGCTGGTCTGTT
>RFHU01000104.1 GCA_003695705.1 Planctomycetota bacterium | reverse complement strand
GGGCGGGGGTGGGGGCGGAGAGCGCGCTCGCTCCCCGGCGGTCGTGCGCCGCGAGGGCGGCGAGGACCGCGCCTCCGGAGACGAGGGCGCCCAGGGCGAAGCCGCGGCCCCACACCGCGCGCGCGGAGTCGCTCGGGCGCGGGCGCGCGCCGGTTGCGCCCCGCGCCGCGGAGGCACGGCTCGGACGGGTCGAGGGGCGGACACAGAGAGCTTCGGCGCAGCCGGGCGCGGCGCAGCGGGCGTTCTCCACGAAGCAGTCGGCGTGGTGCGGCGCCATGCAGGCCGCGCAGAACACCGGATCGGAGCGCGCGATCCGGTCGTGGCAGTAGGTGCAGCGCAAAGCAATGCGCAGGGCAGGGCCTGGGGGGACGGGCCGGAGTTCCTGCGGAGGCGCTGCGGCGCTCTGGGCGGCGGGGCAGGTAGGCTTCGACCGCTGCCGGGCGCGCGGGGAGGAGGCGAGGCGCGACCTGGGGAGGGCCCGCGCGTGCGGCGCTGCCCTCTTAGCGCGCGCGGCGGCGAGGAGGCGCGCGCGCAGCGCGGGGGCCAGCGGCGGGAGCTCGCCCGGAAGAGGGGAGAGCTTCCCGAGGAGGAGGCGCGCGCGCTCGGTGGCGCGCGCGCAGCGAGGGCAGCGTTCGAGGTGCTCGGTCGCCGCGCCGGCCTCGTCCGTGGCGAGGGCGTCGGCGGCGAGGAGGAAGACGGACACGGGAGAGCGGTCGCAGGTCATTCGTCGAGCTCCTCGGCCCGCAGGCCACGCCGGCGGAGTTCGTGGTGCAAGGCCGTGGCGGCTTCGCGCAGCCGGGCGCGGGCCGTGGGGCGCGAGCAGCCGAGGGCGAGGGCCACCTCGGAGAGGGCGAGGCCGCTCACGTGGCGCAGCGCGAGCACCGCGCGCAGTTCGGGGCGGAGGGCAGCGAGGGCGGCACGGACCAGGGCGTGGTGTTCCGCGCGCGCCGCGCGCTCGTCCGGGGCCGGGTGCGCGTCCTCCGGCGCGCGGGCAGCCTCGCGTCGCTCGCGCGCTTCGCGCCGCCGGAGGGCGTCGAGGGCCGCGTTGCGGGCCACGCCGAGCAGGTAGGGCCGCAGGGGGCGCTCGAGGTCGAGGGCGCCGAGGCGGTCGTGCAGGCGGAGGAAGCTCTCCTGCACGACGTCTTCGACGGCCGCGGGGTCGAGGCCGAGGCGCAAGGAGACGACGAAGCGCTGCACGTCGCCGGCGAGGCGGTCGTAGACCTCCCCGAAGGCCTCGGGGTCGCCGGCGCGGCAGCGGCGCGCGCAGTCTTCCACCGTCCTTCGCGCCGCGAGCAGCGCCCCCTTGCCCCCTCGCTCGGTCATTCGCCGGTCCTCTTCGCCTTCGCCCACACCACGCAGCCGGCGGGCGAAACGGAAAGGACGGGACCCTGGGTGCTCCTAAGCCTCGACGTGGCCAAGAACGCGCGGCGCCGGCGGGCGGAGAAGCAGGGCGCCCCAGAGGCCGGCGAGGAAGAGCGCGGCCAGGCTGAGGCCTCCGCCGAGGGCGAGGCCCGGGGCGCGGTAGCGGAGCGTGACCGCGCGCGCGCCGGGGGGGAGGCGCAAGGCCCGCAGGCCGTCGAACGCGTCGAGGGGGCGCTCGGGGCCTCCGTCCACCGCGGCGACCCAGCCCGGTGCCCAGGCCTCGGCCCAGACCACCTCGCGGGCGCCCTCCACCCGCAGGCGCCTCCGCGTCCCCTCCGCGCCGAGGACCTGCAGGGCGCCGCCGCGGGCGCGGAGGCGCGGGAGGGCGTCGGGGTTGCGGAGGAAGTGGACTCCGCCCTCGAAAGCCCACTCCTCGTAGGGCCGCGAGACTTCGCCGGCGAGGAGGAAGCACAGGTCGCCCCGAGCGACGCGTCCGTCGTGCAGTCGGGTCCCCGCCGGGTAGGGGTCGGCGCTGCGGGCCGAGGCCAGGACCGCCGCGCCGGGGGGGAAGGCGACCACCTCGGCGTGGAGGAGCCCCGCGGCGGCCAGGGGCGGGAAGCGGAACACGAGGTCGCCTTCGCCGGCCTCGTGGCGGACGCTCGCTTCCCGCAAGGGCTCGCTCCCGTCGCCGCGGTGGAGGACGAGGCGAAAGGTCGTGGGCCGTTCGCAGCGGACCGCGGGGAGGGCGAAGGCCGCGAGGGGCCGGGCGGGCGCGCGGAAGGTCTGACCCACCCCGCCCCGGGGTACGCGCAGCGTGCGCGCCGCGCGCGGCTGGCTCTCCGAGATCCACCAGCCGCTGAGCCCCGCGCGCAGGTTGCGCGCGAGGCGCTCGTCGTCGGTGAGGACGTGTTCTATGGAGAGCGCGTCCGCCTCGGCATCGGAGAAGGTGTCGAGCACCACGTCGAGGGCGCCGCGAAAACGAGCCAGCCGAGCCCGGCGCGCCGCGAGGCGTGGGTTGCCCAGGGCGTCGTAGCAGCGCACCGCGTCGATGCCGTAGGCGGTGGCCACGTTCGGCGGCAGCACCTGGCCCACCGAGAGGACCCGCGCGCCCGCGAGCCGCGCGAGGGCCGGGGCCTCGGGCCACAGCGCCTTCGGGTCGGCGCCCGGGGCGAAGTCGGTGGCGAACAGCGTGAGCTCGCTCGCGAGGGCCGCGCCGCAGAGCGCGGCGGCGCGGCGGGCGCTCAGGCCCTGCGGGCGGGCGGCGGCGGCGAGGGCGACCAGCGCGGCCAGCGTGGGGACGAACACCGCCCAGGCGAGTCCGCGCCCCGGGCGGCCGAGCGGGCCGCTGCGCCACGGCGCGCCGTCGAGGAGCAAGGCCAAGGCCAGCAGGGAGAGGGAAACGGCGACCGCGGCGCAGGCGCGCCGCCGCCCTCCGCGGAGGAGGAGGGCGTCGAAGCCCACGGCGCCCGCCGTCGCCAGCGCCGGGGCGAGGAGGAAAGTGAGGCGGTGTCCGCGGATCCGAGCGAAGGGGGGGGTCGCGGCCCAGAGAGCGCCCAGCGGCCCGTAGACCACGAGCGCCGCCAGCGCGCCCGACCCAAGGGCCCAGGCCGCCAGCCAGGGGCGCCGGCGGAGGCCGCCGCTCAGGGCGCCGGCCGCGCCGAGGGCGAGCAGCGAAGCGCCCACGTAGGGACCGGCCAGCTCCAGCCAGCCGGGGGCGCCGAGGGCGGGCAGCTGGACTCCGTCGCGGGGGTTTCCGTAGAGGTCGGGGAAGAGGGCCAGGGCGAGGTGACTCCAGGGGACCTCGGCGTGGATCCCGGCGCCCGTGTGCTCCCTCCAGGCCAAGGTGGAGGGGAGGTGGGCGAGGAAGGGGAGCACGTGGACGGACGCCAGGGCGAGGCCGAGCCCGGTGCAGGCCGCGGCCCGCAGCGCGCCGGCGAGGGCCGCGCTCGGCCCCCGGCGGCGGGCTTCCCGCGCCGCGGCGCAGAGGGTCCAGGCGCCGACGGCCAGGGCCACCAGGAAGGCGGTTTGCAAGTGCCCGGCGCAGAGGCACGCTGCCGTGCAGAGGGCGAGGCCGAGGCCGGCGGGGGCGAGGAGCCGGGGCGCTCGCACGCAGCGCCCGGCGAAGGAGAGCGCGAGGCCGATCCAGGCGAAGGCGGCGGTATGCGGGTGCAGTTGCCAGGCGACCGCCGGAGCGGCGCAGGAGAGGCCGAGCCCTCCGGCGAGGGCCGCGCGAGGACCGAGGCCCTCGTCGCGCAGGAACAGGTAGAGCCCGACCGTGAGGAGGAGCGCCCGCAGCACGGCGCCGAGGAGCAGCCCGTGGGCGCCGAAGAGGTAGTAGAGGAGGGAGAAGGGGGAGAAGACCGCTGCCTGGTCGTTGGCGAGGTGCGGGGTCCCCAGCCCGGCGTGGGGGTTCCAGGTGGGGAGGCGTCCTTCGAGCAGCTCCCGGCGCGAGTGCTCCAGCCAGGGGAGGAACTGCAGGGCGGGGTCGAGGAGGAGGGGGT